>CAMASK010000013.1 GCA_945860895.1 Bacteriovorax stolpii | reverse complement strand
GAGGACTGAACGTTAAAACGACGGCAGACTAGGCAATTGTGCGTATTCCATTCTCATCTCATCTTGAAACCCGAAGGTCTCAAAACTTTATTCGTTATTTGATTGTCAAAGAGCTTAGCGTTTTATCACTCGTTTTTTTCTTTATCAAGATTTTTTTAGGAAATCTTTTGTTTGAAAAATCGAAGCGATTTTCTTTTTATGGTGGAGATGACAGGGATCGAACCTGCGACCTATAGCTTGCAAAGCTACCGCTCTCCCAGCTGAGCTACACCCCCACATAAAAATCGCGAATCGCCAATTTAGTAGATCTAGTACGAACTTGTCAACGAAGATGTGATGATTATTTTCGGATTATTTTGAGCTCATAATAAGATTTAATTTCTTACATTTTTTTAGGCAAAAAGTAGGGCCCGCAAGGGCCCTACTTTTATTTAATTTTCATTCTTAGGAAAGGGTTTCGGACTTGTATCGTAACCAAACTCTTGAACTAATTTTCTTACAGCTCTGATCTGGCGTTTTGGATCGTTATCCAAGACTCCCTCAACTGCAGGAATTAACTTTCCACTTCCATCATCCCAGAACGCCGGCATACTCGTATATGGTAGGAATGATTGAGGGTTAGCAATCCAAGCCTCCATCCACTCTCCACGTAGTCTTTCTTTGGCATAGTGGAGATTTGGCGCCTGTGGCGCGTCATTATTAAATCCACCTGTATGACATGTGGTACAGGCTAGTTCATTCCAGATTTTTTGAGCAGCTTCTTTCTCACCTGGTTCCCATTCAACTTTTACTGGGGCATCAAAAGTATTTTGACCAGCACCACCAGTGAAACCCATAACGAGCTTATTCAATTCATCATGAGTAAAATTGAAACTTGGCATCCTTACTTTTACGTAAGGACGAATCGGGTGAACATTCTGAAGGAAGTCGTATAACCAATCTGTCTGAACACGGAATCCTTCTTTCGTTAAATAAGGAGGACCAAAGTTTTGATCTTCATAAGCCTCAGAAAGTTTTCCACCGATGCCTTCAATTTTATGGCAACCGTAACAGTTGTAACGGTTGGCCACTTTCATACCTTCTTCAAAGTATTTCTCATTGGCATTAAGTACTCTCATCCCAGAAAGTGGGATTTTGTCACTCACTTGGCCTAACAGAACAAGAACAATCGATTCAATTTCTTGATCGTTCAAATAAAAGTTTGGCATTTTATTCAGATCTTTAAACTGTTTAGGTATTCCAATATCCCAGATGCTGGGTAGTTTGAGATGTTGAGACAACCAACCTTGCCTTGTATGCGGCACCTGATGTTGCTGGCCAAAACCAAACTGTTCAACTGGCTTAGATCCTTCTTTTGTTAATTCTGGCCCTATTTGAGGGAGATCGCCTTCAAATCCATTAATATTGTGGCAAGAGTAACAGCCATATTTATTAATTGAACGTTTCGCTAGCTCCATCGTTCTTTCATCATCACTTAATTTTTCAAGTTTTTTACCAGCGGCTTCAATTGTTTCAAAAGCTGAGAAGTAATCTTGAACTAAAATTTCATCCCGAAGCTTTTTATTAATTTCCGGAAATTCAAGACCAGCGAACTGTGGATTCTTCAGACTTAAAAGATAAGAGGCAATATCATTGGCTTCTGTGTCCGTTAAACGGAATGAAGGCATGATAGTGTCTTCCTGGTAGTGAGATGGCTTCTTCAACCAAGAAATGAGCCAATCAGGGTCAACTTTTGAGCCCGTTCCAGTTAGGTAGGTTCCCTTTTTCTGATTTAACTTATTCCATTTATCGTCAATTCCCTCAACCATGTGACAACCAACACATCCAACAGTCTGAATGAGTTCTTTACCATTAGCAGAATTACCACCTGAATACTTCTGGAACGGCTTATAGTCTTTAGAGGTTCTATAAATGTACTCGGCCATGGCATTAACTTCAGTCATGTTCTTTTGCTTGAACTCAGAAGAAGAATTATTGGCCTGGTTAAAATAAGACGGCATTTTGGATTTAGGATTGAAAGATTTTGGCGACCAAATCCAATTTTTGATAAATTCTTTTGAAACCTTGCCTGAAATTTTTTGAAGTGAAGGACCAGGTTTACTGTGGTGCTGCCAACCTTCTATTTTATGACAACCATAACAGCCATACTGCTCTATCGTTTGACGACCGTGATTAAGCTTGTCTGCCATTGGAATACGGTCCACGCCTTGGTGACATTTCATACACATGCCTTCAGTGTACTGAAGGGGAACCATGGCTTGCGGGACTTTATGTGGCTCATGCCAGTGATATTTTTCCGTCCAAACTTTAGCTTGCTCTGCATTTTGTGGAATGTGGGCAGGTGAATTGAAATCATTCACTCGGTCACCAACACCACCGTGACATGAGGTACATCCGAAATCTTTCACTGGGTGAGCAGAATTAACTCCAACAGCAAGTGAATCTAATTTTGGGTGAGTCTTATACGGATTTGGTTGATCTTCATAACCTGGCTTATCAGCGAATACGTGACAAGTAGTACAACGATCAATCTTTGGAACTTGTTGAAAGTAAAAGTCGCTGGTGGCATTCTTAATAACGTACTGGCGAATTTTAATCGTAGGATCAAGATAATCAATGAAAGGCGCGTTTCGAAGGGCCCAAATTGGATTCTTTTCAACTCCAGACATCGCCTGAAGCATAAGCTCTTTTGAACTTACTAGCTCTTTAAGCTCTTTTTCCCCTGCTGTTTTCTCGGCCATAATTTGCTTAACTTCATTCTGAGCACTAGCCTCCTGTGCTTGAAGACCTTTCAAATTATTTTTGCCGTCTATTTCTTTGGTTTTGAACTCATCAAACTTAACTTTAAGTTCTTTAGCTTCTTCCACATGATGCTCAACCATAGCATGCTCATACTTAAACTGATAAGCCGCAGCTTGAGAGCCATTCACACCATTACTCATGTTCTGAACGTAGATCTGACGCTGAATTTCAGCAATTTTATCATTCACTTCATCAAGCTTATCCTGTTGAGCTTTTACTTTCTTTTCGCCTTCAGCAATTTTAGCTTTAGCCTCTTTTAATTTCTGGCCATCAATAGAGCCATCAATTTCTTTAATCTTTTCCTGGATTTTTTGCTTCTCGATATCTAAAGCTTTAACCTGTACGGCTTTCCAAGGACGAATGTAATCATCAAAGATCATCCAGATGGTTACGAGGAGGAAGGAGACGGAAAGAACAGCAAAGATCTTATTCAGAACTTTGGTGTCATAGGCCATTCCGGGTTCACGTTTCATTTTTCTACCTTATAAAAAACTATTATTAGAGGTTCAATTCAAATTCTGGCATAGCCAGGATGTACTTCAGGTTAAAGAACCAGCGAAGATACATTTTGATTGGTAAACTCATCATACTTAAAACTAAAAAAATCATTAAATAGTAACGGATGGTGCCCATACGCTCTAGGTATGTCTTACCCCATTTTTTTGTCACGATTGGTACAAGTCCGAAGAGGTAACCAAAAACGACAATAATCCCGAACATTTCACGTACAAAAATGTTCTTAGGAAGACTGGTATTCATAAACTTAATCCAGACAATTTCTGAAAGGTTAATGTTATTTTCTGCTACCACTTTGTGGAGATCCCAAAATTCGAATGGACCATAGAAAGTCCAGTTTGGACCGCGAAGGAATGTTCCTACCTGAATCAAATAAACCCAAAGTGCCAACCACCCAAACAAGAAAGCAGAAATAGCAAATTTACGTTCTTTAAATGTGAAGTAACCATTTCCTTTTGGATTAATATCAATAAAAGGAATAGCAATTAGACCAACAATAATAATTCCTGGAAGAACCACACCGGCCATCCATGGATCGAAGTAGACAAGCATTTCCTGAAGACCAAGGAAGTACCAAGGAGCTTTAGCTGGATTTGGTGCCCAAGTCGGGTTAGCTGGTTCTTCTAAAGGAGCTTTGAAGAAGATCGCCCACACAATTAAGAAAACAGTACAAACAATTCCGCAAAATAATTCGGTATAAACTAAGTTAGGCCAAGCCCAAACTTTTTCTCTATTTTCTGGAGTGCCTTCGATAGGTGATTCACCAGCAGCGATACGAAGATCATTTTGATGACCTTTATATAGAGCAAACCAAGTAGACCAGAAAACCAAAGCATTTAGGATAATAATAGGAATGTTATCTGGGAGAGAGATGATAGAGAAGAAGATTGGATCAGCAACCATCCACCCAAAAACCACAAGTATGAATATCAACAAGCCTAGGCCGAATTTTTTTGTTCCTACAATATCAATTCTTTTTAGCGCAAGATAAAACAAGGCAATAAAAATTGAGAACGAATAAACCGGAGCTGCAAGAAAGTTAATCGCTTCCTTAATCATATGTATTCCCTATCTTCCTTAAAGTGGAGCCGAAATTCCGCCATCCTTACGTACACGCCAGAAGTGGACAGCAATTAAAACTGCAACCACTAGTGGAATGAATACGCAGTGGAGAATGTAGAAACGAAGCAAAGCTGCTTCACCCACAAAACGTCCACCAAGAAGTTGGAAACGAACATCGTTTTTATCTGATACCATGACGAAATCACCAATTTTAGCAAGCATCGCACCTGGACCACCGTGACCAGCAAACGGAGTTGCTTTGGCCATATTAGATCCCACGGTAATCGCCCAAATTGCGAGCTGATCCCAAGGAAGAAGGTATCCTGTGAATGATAGAAGCATGGTTAAGATAAGAAGAATTACACCCACTCCCCAGTTGAATTCGCGAGGCGGTTTGTATGAACCAGTCATGAACACGCGGAACATGTGAATCCACACGGTAATTACCATTAAGTGAGCGCCCCAACGGTGAAGCTCACGCATGATTCCCAAAGGAACGTGTTCGCGAAGACCGATGATATCTGTGAATGCGTATTCAGCAGTTGGACGGTAGTAAAACATTAAAAGAACACCAGTCACGGTTAGTGACAAGAAAACAAAAAATGTAAGTCCACCCATACACCAAGTATATCCAAGCTGAACGCCGGATTTTTTTAATTTAATTGGGTGAAGATGGAGGAACACGTTACCAGCTACAACAGCTGCGCGGTTACGAGCATTGTTAGGTGGACCATGTCGGAAAATCGCTTTCCAGACTTGAGTGTTAGCAACTTTTTTAGCAAAACCTTCTGACATATATCTTCCTCTAATTAAGCTTCAATGAAAGCGCCATCGTTATTCCATTCACCTTTTTCGTAACGGAATACTTTAGTCTTATCAACGATGATTTTACCTTCAGGATTTCTGTAAATTTTGAACCGTTCAAGTGGTCTTGGAGCAGGACCTTCAAAGTTAATACCATTTGGATAGTAACCAGATCCGTGACATGGACATTTGAATTTACTCTCGGCAGGAAGCCAAGTGGGAATACAACCTAAGTGAGTGCAGATATTTGACATCGCAACTATTCGACCATCTTTTTTATAAATCCAAACTCCGAAACCATTCTTCCAACGCTCATCAACTCCATCAGGATAATCTCCTGGGTATCCAGCAACGAAATCCATTGCAGGCTCGAATACGACGTTAGGATAAAGGAATCTAAATATAAGACTTGCTAATCCAGCAGTAGCAGCACCAAAAGTAATCCAACCAACGGCGAGAAAAGAAAAGAACTCGCGACGGTTCAGACTGGTTTTTGCCTCATCACTCATGAGAGATCTCCGGAAATATATGTCTAGCCCAAACGATTTGGGATTCTAAACGTGGCTTAAGGTTTGGTACTCATTATGGGCGTAAACTTCTAATTTTTCAATACTTTTAGAACCTGTTTCGCTTTTGTTGAAACCCGAACATTGGTGTCATTCGACTCCGAATTTTCAACAAGGGCAACAGCTGCGAACCATTTAGATTTTTCAATATTCTCTAAAACGTTAAGCTTGAGGGCCTCAACTTCTGCTCCGTTAATTTCACCTTGAGTACTGTTGTCATATTTTAATGAAAGAATTTCGCCAATTACAGGAAGTGCTTCAGTCTTTTTGTAATTAATTAGCACCATTGATGCAGCATATCTCAACGTTCTTTCTTGAGAGTTGAGTAAAGCCAGAGCATACTCTTCAGTTTTTGGGCGATCATGTGACGCAAGTGTGAACAATGCAACTTGTTTAAGGCCAGCATCTTCATTTTGCTGAAGCAGCGCTTCAACTTTTTCCCATTCAATCTCTGAACCTTTGCTCATGTTGCCCAAAGAAACTACGGCGTTAAATTTTACCTGTGGATCTTGATCTTCTAAAGCTTTATTCAGAACCTTTAAGGCCATTGGATCATTTAAGCTCCCAAGTGCTAGCACCACGAAATTTCTGGTACGAGCATCAACGGATTCGAAATAAACTTTTGATAAGTTTTCAATTACCCAAGGCATGTCTTCTTTGGGAATTTTTGAGGAGGCTAAAAATTTTGAAAGTTCATAGGCAGCAACCCATCGATTTCCGAAAGTTTTAGAATTCATTTCATCAATTAAGTCGCGATGATTTTTTCCTGATGAAAGCATTTTGGTAACACCAAAAATAATTAATCCACCAACTAAAACAATAGCGATAGGCACGGCTATGCCAGAAAAAGGTGAACTTTCTAAGATTTTTTTCGTGGGAGTAGGATTGTCCAGATTTTCTGCGGACATTTGATTTCCTTATGATAAAAATAAGAGTAAATACGAAGGGAAATTAACAAATTGACCTCTAAATTGGAAGCTCTTATGGCCTATTTGCTGAGATTTTTATTGATTGTGATGATTATTGGCATTGCTTTGACCGCTGGAGTGGCGTTGGGTTGGTTTGATGTCATGAACTATGGACACATTCAGTTGGCCATTCCCACCTTCATATTCGTGATCTTTATTCAGGCTTTCGTGATGTTTTACTTTATTGGCGTTGCTCGATTAGTGGAAAATGTCTGGAATGCCCTTAATAGTCAGGGAAATTTGACTGAACTATTTGATAATCCTCCTTTGGATCTTGAACCTTATAAAAAGAAAGTGGCGCGTTTTGTTCACGAAACAACCCTCTCCAAACGTCAAACTATTCCATGGACTATTCTTATGTTGGTACTTGGAACTATCGCATTTTTATTAGGCGGAGCTCATGATACGGGTCTGGTGACTAAGGTCATTCACTCAGGAGTGGCCTATGGATTTTTTGCTGCTATGGCCATTGGGTTTGTCCGCCAATGGCATTACTTGGGTAAAAGCCATAATTTATTGGGGGAGCTAAAGGCATTATTTGGGATTTCCCGGGATGCGATGTAGCCATAACTTATTGAAATTTATGTCTTTAAAAAGCGTTTTTAGTCATAAACTTAACTAGATAAGTGTTTCTTGCCTTTCTTCCGATAAAATAGGCATATGAAAAAGCACATTTTATCTCTCATTTTGTTCTCTTATTCTGCCTTGGCCGAAGTCCAAGAAATAAATGATAAAAACATTACTCAAAAATTCTTAACTGTAGTTAAGGATGGTGAAGTAGAAAAAATGCTTGCCGGCTCAAGTGAGTTTTCTGACTGTAAAAAAGATTATGAATTTATATCGACTGACGATGGGCCAAAAAAAACAAAAAAATTACAAGATGCCACTGATTGTTTCAAAAAGAAAATTGCTAACACTAAAGGTGAAGCTTTATATAAAATGGCCGATGAACTAAAACTCGAAAGCCATGGATTAATTAAAAGTAAAAACGTTCAAGAGATTACAAATTATCTATCAAGTAAAATGACTAAAGCGCTAACAGGTAGAGACCCAAACGAAAAGGACCCTAAGAAAATCCTTGAATCCATGAAATGGAAAAATCATAAATCAGTTGATCAGAAAGTATTTATCGATCTATATACTAACCAACTGGTTAAGAATGCTCTGTACGAAGTATCGCGCTTTTGTTTTGAAAATTTAAGACTAAAAACAACCGGAGCTGCAAATTTTAGTGATCAGTGGGCAGTCATGCAAGGCAAAGTTGATGCTAAAGGTGAGCCTCTTGTTGGAGAACTTACAGATGATGGAAAACCTTCTTACTTTGATGGTACAAAAATAAAAGATATAAATGATAAAAAAGATGTCTATGGTTCTCTGGTAAGTGGGTTAGCCGCTGGTTCCGCACCAATCAATGGCGATGACTACAAAAACTATTTTAATTACTGCCAGAAATCTATTCCTCTTCTTTGTACCGAATTTAAAAAAAGTATTGAAGTAGATAAATCTGCCAAGAATGAAAGTACGACTGCAACAGGAACGATGTCCAGAGGAGCGAATGCCTGCTTAACGATGGAACGACTTCAAAATATCAAAGTCCTCATGGCCAATACTGCAAAAGTCGCCAAGCAATTTGACGAGCGTGGGGAAAATAAAGGCTCCTTTGCAATTCAGATGCTTGAAAACTCCAAGGTTTATCAGCGTGGTAAGGGCGAGGGTGAAGAATCATTAGATGAAATTACCAGTTTTTCTTCCACCGACATGCTGGAGTCTAATAAAGAAAATGAATTAGATGATTTGTATCAAAAGTGTAAAACCAATCCGGGTCAAGACAAAGAATGCGATGAGTATTTGGTCACCAAAGATGAATCATTGGATAAAGCTATATTTGTTACTGAAGCCAATATGAACCTAAAGCGTGAACTTGAAATGGCAAGAGTCAAAGAACTTGCTACAAAAAAAGTGGATGATTTGAAAAAATATCTCGAAGACAATGGACACTATGATCTTTTGAATAAATTAAATGACAATTCCATGCTGCCTGCTGAAATGGAAGCTGAGATCGGAAAAATCTATGATGCACGAAAAGTCGCAGAGATCGAGAGTTTGAAATTAAAAGTTGGTAAAAGACAAATTTCTGAAGCAGAGGAAAAGAAGGCGCTGGCGAGTGATCCGAATGCCATTAATGAAATGAAACTCAACAACATTAAAGATTCAAAAGAAGAACGTGCTCGTATGGCACAAGTAATGATGTTCAATAATATCATTACAAGTCAGCTCAACCTAGTTGATAGCAGTGGTAAAGAAGTAGGTCGAAACTTAAGTGGCTGGAATAAAGAATTGAAAGGTTTTGATAGCAATAAAGTGGATACTACGCTCTTTACAGGAATTCAGGACGACGCTGAGAAAAATGGTAATAAAATGGACGACACTTCAATTGCTGGCGGAGGGATTATTGATATGATCTTGGGAAAAAAAGAAGATAAAAAACCTTAGATTGATTTAACCCAGATAAAAACTCTGTTCTTACCTGCTATATCCCCGCCCTGAGAACTACTTTCAAATATAGTGGCTTCTGCAAAACCACTTACCTTAGAGATAAAATCTTTTAAATTTTTAGAGGGAACATTTAAATTGAAATAAAGTCCACCGGGAATCTGCGTTCCAGGCTTAACGTTATCAACCTGTGAAATTCCATATTTAGAAATTAATGGCAAAATTTTAGACTTTATCATGACCGGCTCAACTGAAGCCATTAGAATGCGGTAAGCTTTCTTAGTGCTTGAGCCGTAAGAGCTATCGCGGTATCCACCCTTTTTATTTTCTTCGTAAGCAGACTGCTCAGTTTCAGCTTCACCAAAACTTTTTGGAACATCTTCAACGGAATCGAGCACGGTTACATCTGATTCGGGATCGTATCGAGAACCGATTTTTTCATCAGAAAAAACCTGTTGAGCTTCAATCTTTTCTAGCTCCTCTAATTCTTTATTTGATAGATCTATAGTTTGTCGGGCAAGCAAATCCTGTTCTTGATAAGTAATTGATTTGTCCAGCCAGAAAAAATTTGGTTCAAACAATGTAATCTTGTTGACCAAATAATCCTCATACCACTTATTAGAATTCTTTAATGCAAAAACAATGGCACTCAAGATAAGTAACAACACAATGATTTCTTGCATGAATCTTATTTGTTTTTTAAAAGCTGTACGTTTAGTTAAATTTTTGAAATCAACTTTTAACAAAAGAATATCTTTCCTTAATTCTTTTACCAGGTTCGGCCAGTCTGGATAAAGGGTGACTTCCATATGAGCGAGAATATCATCTTCAAAAGTACCCTTAACTCTGGCATCACTGCCCATTACTTCTTCAATTTCCTTAAATGTGATGAAGAGGTTTTGAGAACTCACATTCCCGATTTGAAATCTATCGTTTATTAGATCCTCATAGGTGGGATAAACTTTTATCAAATGATCTCTAAGAATAGTTGCAATGTATCTTTCTGGCAGATCATAAAGAATCGAGATCTCTCTTACCGAAAGATCTTTATTAATAAAAATAAAAGCAATAAATTTTTCAAACAACCAAGTTAGCCAGGAAATTAAAGGCCCGGATTTAGCAATTTTTTTAGCATATTCAAAACGTTCGCCCAATTCCTTAGGCTCAGTTTGATCTTTAAAAAAAGATTCCCAAAAACCACTAAATGATTCAGCGAAACGACCTTCCCAAGCAATTGAATTGATATCAAGATCAAGCCAAAGTTTAAAATCTTCAAAGTCACTTTTAATTAACATGAGACTCTCTTAATTAATAGAGCAATACCCTGTCCACCACCGATACAAGCGCTGGATATACCAACATCTTTTTGAAAATGCTGCAATTGTCGAGCAAGAGTTAGCGTTATTTTTAGTCCAGTGGCTCCTAATGGATGACCAAGTGCTATTGCTCCCCCCCAGACGTTTAATTTTTCAGAGGGAATTTCAAGGGCTCGCTGACAGGATATTACTTGAGACGCAAAGGCCTCATTAATTTCAAAAAAATCAATATCTGAAATTTTTTTATTTTGTTTTTCAAGTAATTGAGTAATAGCAGGAACAGGACCTATTCCCATTTTTGAAGGATCTACTCCAACAACCTGTCCATCAATAATTTCAGCAATTGGGTTCAGATTATTTTTTTTGACATAATCTTCGCTGGCAATTAGTAGAGCACAAGCCCCATCAACTATTCCAGACGCCGAACCTGCAGATACAGTTCCATCTTTTTTAAAAGTTGATCTTAATTTTTTAATTTGTTCTAAAGTGACATCTTCTCTAAGATGTTCATCTTTCAAGCACTCAACTCGATCAAAATTTATTGGTGTAATCTCAGGCTGAATTAAGCCAGCTTCATATGCCTGATTGGCCTTACAATGAGATCTATAAGAATAATCGTCTGCTTCCGCTTTTGTAACTTTGAATTCCTCCGCCAAGTTTTCAGCAGTAATGCCCATTGGAAGTTCCGCAAATTTATCATAGAGAGTATCGAGTAATAGATCTTGGGTTTGAAGGTTGCCATATTTTGTTCCAAAGCGACTGCCATAAACTAAATGAGGAACCATTGACATAGTCTCTGCGCCAGCTACGATTAAAGCGTGTGCCTCCTGACTTCTGATTAAGCGGGCTGCATCGATGATAGCTTGAATTCCAGATCCACATAATCGGTTAACATTAGTTCCAGGAGTCGTAATTTTAAGTCCAGACTTCAATGCAAGATGTCTGCCTGCATATAGGGTATCCGCTGACGAAGGTATAACGTTGGCAAAGATTACTTGATCGATAGTATCTACTTTAATTTTATTCTCTTCAATTAAAGCTTTAGTCGCATAGACGGCTAAATTTACAGGGGTAATTCCGGCTAAACTTCCACCGAACTTACCAAATGGAGTACGTTTACCATTAATAATGAAAACTCGCGCCTTTTGACCCATCATTTTTTGCCTGCCTTGTGAGGTCAATAACTATCTCTGTATCATAATTAATAATGCCATGAAAGGCATTACCTTTCATTAAAGGATTTTAGTCATGTCTAAAAAATTCATAGAACATTACATGAAATAAAAAAAGCAGAGAAAGATAAAAAACGAATCGAGAATCCTAATTTGTCGTCCGATCTAGAAAGGAGATGCAGATGAGTCAGAAGAATCTAGAGAATGGTGGAGTATTTATTAATGGTAAAAAGCAGGTTATTGAATTGTTACAAAAGATGGATGCATCTGACAAAGCTAAACTACTAAAGAATCTAAGATTCAGAAACCCTACTCTGGCAAAAGAACTCACAGAATCGTGTTTATCATTTGAAAGTATCTGGGATTTAAAGGATGAATGCTTAAAGACTGTTGTCTCTCAAGTTCAGCCAGCCATTCTAGGCCTGGCACTAAGCTTGGTGCATGTAAAAAATCAAAGAAGAGCTTTATCACTGATCTCTCGAGATATGGCGATTAAGGCTTTCGATATTATGCAAAAAGATTTAACTTCAAATAGAAATGAATGCTTCAAAGCTCAACAAAAAATTCTTGATCTTGCGATGAGCCTTCACCGCAATCGTATTATTCAGTTTTACTAATATAATTAATTTTTTTGTATTCAATTTCCAGTGAAGGGGAAAATCCTCTTCACTAAATTTTGATGGATGAATGACTCGGTTTCCCTAAGCATGGCATCATCTGACGTGCAAAAAATCCTTCTTTATCTTACCTTCAAGTATCGTACCGAAACGAAGACCATAAGTTGAAATGGTTATTTCTTTTACCAGAAGGCGATGAACTAGGTGATAAACTAAATGCAAACCACCTTTAATGCTATTAGAGCGTTTTTGAAGAAAAGGGAAATTCCCCATGAAGTCAGCAGGAAAATAGTCAGAATATTTTTTAAAGAGATTATCAATATCTTCTGATTTTAAAACCAAACCATGGACATCATCTTCAATAAATTCTTTATGCTGTAAATGCATATTACCTAGTGAAGTTACAGTACCTGCAACACAGAAAAGTTCTTGAGATTGAAATTTGTCAATCTCACCACGAAAATCTATCAGAGTCTTTTGAAGTTTTTGAACAAACAAACCATCTTCCAACCATTGACTGGCTCGAACAGCGCCAATGGGCAAACTTATCATTTCAAGGATGTTAAAGTTTTTAGTATTTACTTTTATCAACTCAGTAGAGGCTCCGCCGATATCCATAATCGTTATGATTTCTGAATTAAACTTACTATTAAAAAGAATACCCTTAGTCGAGAAGTAAGCTTCTGCTTGAGTGGTAATTGTTTGGATATTCACACCTAAATCATTTTTAATTTTTATAAAAAAGTCAGTCGAATTCTGAGCAACCCTAGATGCTTCTGTAGCAGTAGCGATAATTAGTTCTCTGGGAATATTATGAGTATCACACTCTTCAGCATAATCTTTAATCGCATCATAAGTAGCTTGCATTGATTCTGGATGAAAGGCTTGGTTCTTATCCAGATCTTTTCCAAGAGAAGTGATGTAGCTTCTTTTGGAGATTTCGTTAAATTTATTGTTAGTTAAATCAGCAATAAGCAAAAGAACACTGTTTGAGCCAATGTCTATGGATGCACGAAGATCGGTTTTCATGAGTTAACCACCTTTAAAAGTTCCCCGTGATGAGCCGGATTGATAAATCCTTTTTCACAAATAATACCGGTGATAAATTGATGATCAGTGACATCAAAACTAGGATTTACAGACAAGGCACCAACTGGAGCAAGCTTGATACCTTTGAGTTCTGTAATTTCATTCATTGCACGCATTTCAATTTCAATATGTTTGCCATTTGGAATTGTCGTATCAAAAGAACTAATTGGTGCAACAACATAAAATGGAACATTATAATGTTTCGCCACGATAGCTAGTGTAGCTGTTCCAACTTTATTGGCCGTATCACCATTTGCTGCTATTCTATCAGCACCTACAAAGATTGCATCCACATTTGCGCCTGATAACAAATATGAAGCAGCTCCTTCAACCACGATACTATAAGGTATGTTCTCTTTACTCAATTCAAAAGCTGTTAACCGAGTTCCTTGCATGTAAGGTCTTGTTTCATCTGCATAAACATGTTCAACCTTACCTAGAGAGTTTGCATGAGAAATCACACCTAAAGCAGTCCCTAGACTCCCGCAAGCAAGAAAACCCGTATTACAATGGGTCATGAGTTTCCATTTACGATCTCCTACTTTGCTCATTAATTCTTTAACGCCAATCTCTGCCATGCGCGTATTCTTCTCATGCGATTCTTTAATTTGCAGATCGCCAAATTTAACCAAATCTCTAAAAAGCTTTGCTGGTGTTTCATCTGCCCTAATTGATTCCATCATTAATGAGTAACAGCGGTTGACTTCAAAAGAAAGATTAACGGCTGTAGGTCTGGCATTAATCATTTCATCGCAGGCAAGACGACAGCTCTCTGTAGTTAAGCTTTTATGAGCACCTACCCAAAGGGCCATTCCATAAATGGCGGTAAAACCAATACATGGAGCGCCTCTAACTACCATATCTTTAATTGCGGCAGCACATCCCTTAAGATCAACAACCTCAATGAAGCTCTCTATATGAGGTAACAAACGTTGGTCTAAAAGATATAATTTATTATCACGCCAAACAATTGGACGGTAATTATCTGTTGTCACGGATTTTCCTTTTTCCAAAAAACTTCAGTGACTTCTTTTTTAACTGGTTTCCACTTTTTATTTTTTGGATGAGTTAGCGTCAAATAAGACTTCAATTTGGGTGTTGTAGTTAAACTTCCTGAAATCAAAGAAATATCCTTACCTTCAAGTATTACAGCACTCAATTTAATGGCAGAATTTACAATACTACCTTTCCATTTTTGATTTTCAAAAATTAGTGGATCAATATTAAAATAGCTCCACAAATTATGATTTAAATCCATAAACTCACCCTCTAAGTTTTTTAAGCCCTGAGCTTTAAAGTTGAAGAGCCATTTTCCCGAACTCCAGTGTTGACTCCATTTTCCCTCAATGCTGCCATTAATGGTACCCTCTGCAGAATAGAAAAATGGATCAAAAAAATGATAAGATGAGTGCCAAAAGAAATCAGTAAAATCAATTTTAATTTGTTGATTGGCAGACTTGTTAAGGTAATCCAGATTTAAAGCACTCTGTCCTTCCTTCAACTGAACTAAATAGAAAGTCTGAAAAGGTGTAGAACCGTAACGGATTGATCCATCTATGACTCGGTCACCATCAAGACACTTTTTAAGTGAAATAAAGGTTGAATAATATTGTTCGGATTTAGAATTTAATGTTTTAGATAAAGGATCAACCGCAAGCATGGCTTCTTTTAAACTAAAACCGTTAAAACCAATCTCCTGGCTATATTGACTTATTTTATTCTTATCAAAGTCCAATACCGTCCTTCGAAAAAAACTTATTTCTCCATTGGGTGTAAAAAATGACGTTTCCCATTTTTCATTCTCAAAACTTAACTGCCATTTACCAGCAACTTTAGAATCAGTACCTAAAATAAAATCACCAGGAAAATGTAATTTTGCAGACAAAAAGGAAGTATTTTTGCCAAAGCTGCGCTGAAATCTTATTTCACCTTGAGCATCACCCTCAAGCTTAGACCAGAAAGGATTTTTTATTTCTTCACCGAAAATAGTTAAAAAGTCTAAAGGAAATTCGTCTACTTTTACAAAGAGAAGTAATTCATCATACCTAGCATTGATTTTGCCAGTCCCGATATTCTTTCTATCAATTAATAGATCAATCGTTGATACAAGATCGACTTGATGAGGATTAAAAATCGATTTTCCATGAATGACTAAGTCATCAAACTGAAAATTATCAAAGGTGTCTTTTGTTTTAAATTCGCCTCTATAATTTAGAGTCCAAGTTTTTATTTCAGGGGTTAAATCCCCGAAGAGCCATAAATTAGATGAAATTTTCTTTTTGTTACGAGTAATACTAATAGGAAAATTCAACTCAAAAGCTGAATTTTTACCGTATTGAAATTCACGAATAAGTAATTTAGAAAGAGTAAAAAGTCTTCTATCCGTATTTAACTCTTTAACGGAAACATCTTTAGCACGTAAAGTGTAGTGCGCATCCAGTAAGTATTTAGGAAGGTTAACTTGAATATTAGGATTTATTTTTGTTATGACAGATTTTGAATTATTCATGGAATCCGAAACGCCAGGAGAAACAAAAATATCAAGAGAAGTAATATTTAAATGGGCATTTCCACGATTAAAGAGAATCAACCACCATGGGATGACTAACTGGACTTCTTTAGCTCTCGCGATGGTTTTTTTATTATGTTCAATGGTGAGTTGTGATAGACGAAGAGAAAAATCAATTGAGAATCCATAATCTATGTCACCAATCATTAGATTGGATCCTGGATAACTTATTCGTATTTGTTCATTAAGTAGAGACACTAATGAAGCTGGCTTTAACTTAGAATAGGCACCATAAACCAATGCACCAAACACAAGCAAAAAAAACAACCAAGACCAAATTAATACTTTATTAGTTAATCTCATCTTAATTTTCCTTAGAGCTTTTGAAGGGGAGCAAATTTAACCATAAACTTTTTGCGGACCCCATCTCTAAATTGAATTGTAACTTTTTCATCTTGTCCCAGACCTTCCGAATCCAAAACTGTTCCTTCGCCATATAGTGCGTGGATAATTTTCGATCCCGATGGATAGTTTGCTGCCGATATGGCACGTTTTGTGTGATAAACCTTCTCGCCATCATAACTATCATTACTTGAAGATTGAGAGCGTTGATCAAAATCATCGTAAGACTTTGAGTCGAAATCAGTTCGCCTAGGACTTGATTGAAAATTAATCCATCTATAATATTTGGAAGGAATTTCATGTAAGAACTGGCTTGGACCATTAAATTTTAAACTTCCCCACAACATTCTTCCTTGGGCGAAGGTGATTGTTAATTGCTTCATTGCGCGAGTCATTGCCACATAAAACAGTCTTCGCTCTTCTTCAATGGCAGTAGGTCCAATTTCAAGACTTTTATAAGAAGGGAAAATATTGTCCTCTGCTCCGATTAAAAAGACGTAAGGATATTCAAGACCTTTTGACCCATGAACAGTCATTAAAGAGATGAGTTCTCCTGTAGATTCTTCACTTGAAGAGTCCAGAGTAATCGTCTCAAGAAATTTAACTAAGGTTGGTTCTGTTTCAGATTCTTCAAACTGTTTAATTGCACTCATTAATTCTTCAAGGTTTTCTAATCTAGCAGCACCTTCATAGCTTTTATCGGCACGTAAAAATTCAAGATAACCTGATTCATTTAGAAGTTTTTCGTAACTAAAAGTAGGTGGGTGATTTTTGGACTCCAAGATCTGGACTTCCTGAATTAAGTGGACCATTTGATTAATGGCGCTTTGGACCTTCCCAGATAAGGCCAGGTGCTTAAATTCTGAGGGAGCATCTGATATCTTTTCAATTAATTCAAACAAGGAAAGTTGCAAGCGAACAGCTTCATCTTCTAGTTTCCTTAAAGATGTCGCACCAACTCCGCGAGCAGGTGTGTTTATAATCCGAGTTAACGCCAAAGAATCCTTTTTATTCACAACGACTCTCATGTAAGAGAGCATGTCCTTAACTTCTTTTCGATCATAAAATTTAATTCCCGCCACTACCCGGTAAGCGAACTTTTCTTTTCTTAGGGCGTCTTCGATGGTGCGGGAATGAGCGTTGTTGCGATAAAAAACAGCTATGTCTTTTAGCGAAACTCCCTCGTTATGAAGAGCCTTGATTTGCTGACCGATGTATTCTGCTTCAGCACGATCATCCCGGCATTCTACAATTCGGATTTCATCCCCCTCATCATTATTGGTCCACATACTTTTACCTTTCCGGGCAATGTTTCGGGCAATAACTTCGGAAGCTGCTTCAATAATTTTTTTAGATGAACGGTAATTTTGCTCTAACTTAATTAACTTAGCTTCGGGAAAAACATTTTCGTAATTCAAAATATTTCTAATATCCGCTCCACGCCATGAATAAATGGACTGGTCTTCATCACCAACTACACAAATATTTCGATGAAGTTCACTTAATTGCTGTATGAGTAAAAATTGGGCACGGTTAGTATCCTGATACTCATCGACTAAAACATATTTATATTTTTGCTGATATTTTCTTAAGACTTCAGGAAAAGAGCTGAATAAATTTAATACACCAGTAATTAGACCGCCAAAATCTACGGCATTACTTCGATGAAGCTCACCTTCAAAATCAATAAAAATATCCCAAAGTCGTTTATCTTCGGCAAACTTGTCAATTTCCTCTGTTCGGGCCAGACCCATGTAATAACCAAGGTTTTTTAACCCGTCTATATAAGCTGCGACGGTATAAGGAGATAATTCTTTTTGATTAATGCCACGTTTGGCGAGAATAGACTTAATAATAGCTTGAGACTCTCCATCATCGTAAATAGTAAAATTTTTACTTAAGCCAAGATAAGTTGCTTCCATACGCAGGACCTTCGCGCAAAAAGCGTGAAAGGTTGTTACTTGCAGAGCGCCCACATTTATTTGGGTATTAACTGCCAGTCGTTCGCGCATTTCTCGAGAAGCTTTATTAGAAAAAGTAACAGCAAGAATCTGAAAAGGGCTGATGTTTTTATCTTCCAGCAGATATTGAATACGAGCTACCAACGTTCTGGTTTTCCCTGAGCCTGCACCGGCCAGAATCATGACAGGACCATCTGTCATAAGTACAGCTTGCTTCTGAGTTTCATTCAGGAAGTTCAAATTCATTATTCGACCGTCACTGATTTAGCAAGGTTTCGTGGCTTATCGATATCAGTGCCTTTGAGTTTTGCAATATGATAAGCCAGAAACTGAAGGGCCACATTGACATAGATCGGACTAAGATTTGGAAGACCTTCAAAATTAAGCGGAATGTAATGATCTGAAAGCTGCTCGATCTCTGGTGAATTTTGTGGTCCAACCACTACCATTCTTCCACGACGAGCCTTAACTTCTTCAATATTAGAAACGGTTTTTTCAAGTAGCTCTGGGCCAACAATGGCAATATTTACAATGTGTTCGTCAATGAGTGCAATAGGTCCATGCTTAAGCTCTCCGGCGGCATACCCTTCAGCATGAACATAGGCAATTTCTTTTAACTTGAGAGCTCCCTCGAGAGCTATAGGAAAATATTTTCCCCTGCCCGTGAATATAAAACCTTTTTTGTTATAAATTTTCTGGGCAATTTCTTTTATCAATTTAGTATCTGAACAAAGCTCAGCTATGCGAGCAGAGAGGAGCTGAATTTCAGTAAATAAATTAGAATCATCCAGAGTTGCCTGAATCGAGCGACTCATTAAAAAACCGGTTAGAACCTGAAGTGTAAAAGCTTTTGTGGAAGCGACACCAATTTCAACACCAGCATGAATGAGGAAATTTTTATCTGAATTTCTAAAGAGCGTAGAGCCTTCAACGTTAACAATAGAAAAAGCAGGTATCCCTCTTTCTTTACATAATTCCTGACATGCCAAAGTATCAGCAGTCTCGCCCGATTGAGAAATAAATAAACCAATTTCATCTTTATTTAAAATAGGATTTTTATATCTAAATTCGGAGGCAATATCAACGGAAGCTGGTTGACGGTTTATTTGTTCAAAATAATTTTTAATGACTAAACCAGCGTGCCAAGCTGTTCCACAAGCAGTGAGATGCCAGCCAGCTGTTTTTAAATTTTTTAATTCGTCGAGAATCTTGCGGCCTTCATTTTTAATATAATAAGCAGCAAGATGATCAATCAAGCTTGCTTGTTCATGAATTTCTTTGAGCATAAAGTGTTCATAAGAACCTTTCGTCGTAGTATCCATCGTCATAGCATTACTTTGCAATTTATAACGAGTCGATGGCTTAAGATCCAATTCATAAAAATTAACGGACACTTCTGCATCACTTACACTACTAACGCAAATAACTGAGTCTTGTGGAAAATAAATACAGGGAGCAAATCCAATTAAGGCAAATGGATCAGAAGAAACAAAAGCCTCTCTGGTCTCTTTATTATCACCGACCACCAGGGGAGCAGAACGTTTGATACAATAAAGTTTATCAGAGGCTTTTTCGATGATCACAAAAGCAGAATTTCCAGTGATTGTTGAAAAGGCTTTTGAGATTGATTGAAGAACGTTATTGGACTGTTTAAAAAACTTCGTTAACAAGACTAAGAATACTTCTGAATCCGTTTGAGATTTAAAAAGAAAACCTTCGGCGAGTAATTCTTTTTTAAGAGCACCTGCATTTTCAATGATCCCATTATGAACTACGGCAAAAAGTTCATTTCCATGTGGATGAGCATTGTCAGTAGTTACGGCCCCATGAGTGGCCCAACGAGTATGACCAATACCGGTGTGAGAAAATGGCTTTTGTTCGTTTATTAATTTTTTTAAATTTTCGAGCTTCCCTTCTTTTTTGAGAATTTGAAGTTCGTTATCAATTTTTAAACAAATACCAGCAGAGTCATATCCGCGGTACTCTAAGCGTGAGAGACCTTCAATAATTGAATGAACAGAATTGCCAGGACCAGTGTATCCAACGATACCGCACATAAAAACTCCCAAAATCAGAGTGAAACTTAGGGCTTCAATCTAACATTTTGAGAGAAGACTTGCTAGGTTTACGCAAGGCGCGTTTACGCCTTTTTGGGTTTGAGAAAGTTCTTGGCCTTCCCCTCTTTGGTCACTTGTTGAGTGCGAGCAATGGCAAATCCACCATTCGGTATACTTTTCGTAATAGTTGACCCAGCTGCTACAAACGCGTCATTACCTATTTCAATAGGTGCGACCGCCTGACAATCAGATCCAACAAAGGTATTTGATCCTATTTTCGTTTTATGTTTATTTACACCATCATAATTACAAGTAATAAAACCACATCCAATATTAGAATTTTCTCCAATTTCCGCGTCACCAATATAACTCAGATGCGAAACTTTTGCTCCACGGGCAAGTACTGATTTTTTAATTTCGACAAAGTTTCCTACTTTTGTTTCTTGACCTAAATCTGTACCTGGACGCAATCTGGCCATAGGGCCCACGGATGCATTTTTTTGAACTTTAGATTCTTCCAGATAACTTCCGGCAAAAATTTTAACATTTTCTTCAATCAAACTATCTTTTATAAAACAATTGGATTCGATGAGAACAGATTCTGCAATTTTAGTGTTACCAATGATAGTACAGCCAGGATAAATGATTGTACCATTCCCTATTTCAACTTTTGAATCAAGATAAACTGAATCAGGATTCAAAAAACGTACTCCATCGAGCATCAGTTTTTTAACTTTTTTTTGACGAATTATTCTATCAACATTGGCCAGTTGTTCCAAAGTGTTAATGCCTAAAAAAGGAGTTTCTGAGGGAAATTTAACAGCTTTTACTTGAAAATTGTCCTGAAATAAATCTGTTAAATAAAACTCTCCCGATTTATTTTTATTATCTATTTGTCCCAAAACAGCTTTAACGTGTGAGGTCTTTAAAATATAAAAAGCAGAATTTACTTCTTTAATCTTTTTCTGATCTTCATTGGTATCTTTTTCTTCAATAATTCTGAAACCGTTTGAGCCATTTACAATGCGACCATAACCAGTTGGATCAGAAGTTTCGAATGTTGCAGCAACACCAACTAATTGAGCATTCTTTTGTAAGACTTTGAATAGTTCATTAAATTCATTCTCAGTAATTAAAGGTGTATCTGCACAGGCGACTAGTGTGTAATCAAAATCCCAAAAATGTGGAAGATCATTAAAACATGCTTTTAATGCATCGGCCGTTCCATTCTGTTCCTTCTGGTGAGCTAACTTAATATGGTCTTTTTTAGAATGGGATTGCCACCACTTTTCGAGCATTTCTTTTCTATGACCAACTACGATACCAATCTGTGCTTTTAGAGAGGAATGCTTAGCAAAACTAAGGGAAGCTTCAACTACATAATCCAATAAAGAATAGCCGGCACAGATTGCTAACGCTTTTGGAATATCAGTTTTCATGCGAGTTCCCTTACCTGCAGCAAGAATTACTATACCAATCGAGTGAGACATATATCTGAGCCCTTTAGTTTATAAATTATAAGTGACTGATTCTATGACTTATAGAGACAAATCCTCTTAGAAATCTTAACACTCAAAACCAACTTTCTCAGCTTTTTTAAGTAAAAAAAACTTTAAAAAACAGCAAATAACTTTAAAGCAGGCGCATAAATCTCCCGATTCAGGTTTTAACAATGTTCTACATGGAAGAGACATACGAGACTAGAGGAGATTATCTATGGTGACTAATTATGAGGGAGAAGCGATTGATTTCAAGGAAACGCTCCCTTTGCTACCGGTTCGAGACCTTGTTGTATACCCGTTCATGATCTTGCCTTTATTCGTTGGACGCGAAACATCGATTAAGGCTGTTGAAGAGTCTCTGAACAAGACTGATCGTCTTATTCTTCTAGCTTCGCAGAAAGATATTACTGCAGAAAGTCCGTCCCCATCAGAAATTTACGAAATGGGTACAGTCGCTATGATTATGAGAATGAGAAAGCTTCCAGATGGAAGAGTAAAAATTCTTATTCAAGGATTGTCCAAAGCTCGTATTAAAGAGTTCGTTGGTACAGAGCCATTTTATCAAGTCAAAGTTGAGAAAGTAGAAACTCAACCAGTGACAGCTAATGCTGCAACGATTGAAGCAGTAGCCAGAACTGTAAAAGAAAATCTTGAAAAAGTTATTTCCCTTGGAAAAATTCTTTCACCAGATATTTTAATGGTACTGGAAGACATTCAAGATCCAGGTCGATTGGCGGATTTAATTGCATCAAACTTAAATTTGAAAGTAACTGAAGCACAGAAAATTCTAGAAATCATTGATCCGGTTGAGCGCTTAGGCTACATCAATCAAGTTCTGACTTTAGAATTAGAAGTCCTTACTCAACAAGCTAAATTAAAGAATAGCTCGAAAGATGACCTGGCGAAAAATCAAAAAGAATTCTTCTTACGTGAACAGATTAAAGCAATGAAACAAGAACTTTCTGAAGATTCATCAGACAAGAATAATGAGTTTACCGAAATTCGTGAGAAGCTTGTGGCCAAGGCACTTCCTGCTGACGCTGAAAAAGAAGCACTCAAACAACTTAGTCGTCTTGAAAGAATGCATCCTGATTCTTCCGAAGCATCTATCCTTCGTTCATACCTTGAATGGGTTGTTGATTTACCTTGGTCAGAAGAGTCAAAAGAAGTAACTGATCTTCAATATGCAAAAGCAGTTTTAGATGAAGATCACTTCGATCTAGAAAAAGTTAAAGAACGTATTCTTGAATATCTAGCAGTACGTTCACTCAAAGGTGGATCAGCTAAAGGTCCTATCCTTTGCTTCTCTGGTCCTCCAGGTGTTGGTAAAACTTCTCTTGGTAAATCAATAGCAAAAGCTACCGGTCGTGAATTCGTAAGAATTTCACTGGGTGGTGTAAAAGATGAATCAGAAATTCGTGGTCATCGCCGTACTTATGTAGGTGCGATGCCGGGAAGATTTATCCAGGCGATGAAGCAATGTAAAACCATCAATCCTCTCATTCTCTTAGATGAGATTGATAAATTGGGTTCTGATTTCAAAGGTGATCCTGCATCAGCGATGCTGGAAGTTTTAGATCCTGAACAGAACTGCACATTTCGCGATAACTATTTGAATATGAACTATGATCTTTCAAAAATCATGTTCATTGCTACTGCCAACATGCTCGATCAGATCCCAGGTCCACTTCGTGATCGTATGGAAATCATCAATCTTGCTGGATATTCTCAGGAAGAAAAAGTTCAAATTTCTAAGAAATTTCTCATTCCAAAACAAATGGATGAGCACGGGGTCACTGACGAACATATTGAATTCCATGATGAAGGGGTTGAGTTTGTTATTGCTGGTTACACACGCGAAGCAGGTCTTCGTAATCTTGAAAGACATGTTGGTGCGCTTTGTAGAAAAGTCGCCAGAAAAATTGCTTCAGGTCATGCCGGTAAAACACACATCATCTCTTCAACTGCTGAAGAACTGCTTGGACCTCCTCTGTACTCAAGAGAAGATTCTAATGAGTTTGATGAAATCGGAGTCGCAACTGGCCTTGCCTGGACTGCTGGTGGTGGAGAAATACTTCATATTGAAGCCACCAAGATGAAGGGCCGTGGCATTACACTGACTGGTCAGTTGGGTGATGTGATGAAAGAATCTGCTCATGCAGCATTCGGTTTCATTAGAAGTCATGCAGCTGAATTAGGCATCGATGAAAAAGTATTTGAAGAGAATGAAATTCACATTCATTTACCTGCAGGAGCTATCCCTAAAGATGGTCCTTCAGCAGGAATTACCCTGGCAACTGTAATCACTTCACTTTTGACTGGGAGTCATATCAGTAAAGACATCGCCATGACGGGTGAAATGACTCTAACTGGTAAAGTGCTTCCAGTAGGTGGAATTAAAGAGAAGGCTTTAGCAGCAATGCGAGCTGGAATAGACACCATTATTATTCCTTGGAAAAACCAAAAGGATGTTCTGGAAATTCCCGCGCAATACCGCAAAAAGCTGACCTTCATTCCAGTGAAGAATATTCAAGAAGTTTTAAGTATTGCTTTAGTAGACTGGAAAGGTCAACTTGACATGGACCAGAATAAGCGTAAGACAACAAAAGAAGAACCGAAGAAACCAAAAGACAAAACCGGCCAAGTCGCCGCTTAAAAAGAGGCCCCTTTTTGGGGCTTTTTTTTATCTTTTCTTCTATTATTCCTTAAATTTGTTATTCTTAATCCATGAATGAAAATCATGCAGAATTAAATGTAGTCGTAGTAGATGATTCCGATTTTTCCCGAACATTGATTATTAAAATGTTGAGGGATGCTGGATTTAATGTTGTGGGTGATGCTGCCAATGCAACGCATGCACTACAAATTATTTCAGACAAAAAACCACACGTTGTTATCACAGACATTGTGATGCCGGAAATTAGTGGAATAGAATTAACTGAAAATATTAATAAAAACTTCAATGATGTTTTTGTAATCGTAATATCCAGTTTATCGCAGGAACACGTGGTGCTGGAAGCAATTGGGGCTGGAGCTGCTGATTTTTTATCTAAGCCTATCAATCAGCAACAATTAATAGATTCTATGGAAAAGATCATGGTTCAGGTAAAGAAAAATCTTTAAACAGGAGTAAACATGGAAGTTTCTCATGAAATGTCTGTGAAAAACATAAAAGAAATCAAAATATTATCGAACGTCAGACTCATTTATAGTGGAGATCTGAATCCCATATATAGCAAAGAAAACTTACACGTTAAGTTTGTTCTTAGCGGTCAAGTCCGCGGAGGAATTATCTGTTATTTATGTCTTGATGGATTAGAATTGAGCCCTGTTGAAAAAAACTTTATCTATCCTCTTTTTACAGAGTCTATGAATATTTTAATAGGCAAGCAAATCAGCACAGATCCTGAACTTGGTACTTTAAAAATTAAGCTATCTCCTCCCACGCTTTCAATGATTTCTAAAGAAATAAACAGTACTTTAAAATCTACAATCCAGAAATACGACTTAGAATTCGACGGTTACATCTGTCCAGTAATAATTGAATACAGCATAGAGGCATTGAACTAATGAAAAAAATCTTTCAATTTCTAGGATTATTTTTTGCAACAGTCCTCTTCCTCTCAATAGAGATAAAAGATAAAACCATCTTTGGGCATATTCATACAATGATTTCACCATCTACCAGAGCAGCTCAGAATGCTATTGCTAGTTTTTTTAATCGTTCAGTTGACAATACCCATAGCTATTCAAAAAGGCTTTTTGATAATTCAATACCAAAAGCTAAAGATTCTATAAAATCCAAAATGTCTTCTTCTAAAAAAGTAGGGAAACCTTTGGAGGAGATTACACATTTAGAAAAAGAAGAATTGGACGAATTAATAAAGTCACATAATTAAAACAGGGCTCCCTAATAGGGAGCCCTGTACAAATACTTATTGGTTGATTACTGATTTTGATTGTATTTTTACTTTGGATACATTTGCTAAGTTAGCTTTTGGATTACCTCTTCGATTTTGTTCTTTCATCCAAGGACATTCAGTTTTAGATTCAGCGGCAAAAGCCATACCTGAAAACAAAGAAGCCAAAATTGTGATAATCATTAAATGTTTCATAAATCTCCCTCGTTAATCTTACTCTTACTACTTCAATTACAATGCCAAAAACCAGCGATTTAAGGAGCTAGAAACAGGTGAATTGCATTGGAAATATTGTAAAGAATTCAGTCATTGCCTAAAATTGAAACAGAGGAAAGCAATTGCTTACCTCTGTTTTGAATTTTAAATTAAATGAAATTATACACTTATAGCATTGCTTGAATTTGACTTACGCTGCTTAGAAGGAGCGTCTTTAAGGTTGGCCTTAGGATTATTTCTTCTATTCATTTCTCTCATCATTGGACAGTCTGTTTTTGATTCAGCGGCAAAAGCCATACCTGAAAACAAAGAAGCCAAAATTGTGATAATTAATAAATGTCTCATAAATCTCCCTGGTAAATCTTATATCAAGTTACTTGCAACGGTGATGCCAATATAGAACGCAGGTAAGTACTAGAGAATGGGTAAAGCACATGATCAAAATATAGACATTTTTACAGGACTGTCTAAAACTTAGACACGAGAGGGACAAAAAAAAGCCCTCCGAAGAGGGCTTTAAAGAATCGATCAAATTTAAGTATTTTGGGCCTTGGCACCTTTAGCGCTAGCCGGAGACTTACTTGGCTTACTTTCCAGCTTATATTTGGTTGGCGCTCTCTTATAGTTATTACCTGTATTAGCACATTTTCTAACGTGATTAGGACATGTGGGGCAGTAACAATCTTGAGAATGTTCCTGGCTATTGACAGTAAAACTTGTCATAGCCATTAGAGCTGCAAAAATTATATTTTTCATAAGTACCTCTTATATGTTCAAATTTACGCCAGCAGGTTTCACGATTTGTAGTAAGTTTTGGAAAGCTTGAGTCACTTGAAGTGCCATTTTATGGCCAGCACTTGATTCAACTTTTTTAATCTCACCATAGTTATCGTAAGCTACGTTAATTTTACCAATTTTTTCCATTTCAATTTCAACTGGCTTTCCAAGAGCATTATATTTGAAAGCTAAGACTCGACGCTGAGTTGGTGATTCTTGATCAACCATTTTAGAGATCTTGCCTTTTGAGTCATAGATCAGGAAAACAATCTTACCAGTGTCGTTTGCAGCTTTAATAAGGTTGCCTTTAGGATCATACTCAAAGCTAGTTGTCCCCTCGTTATTCACCACTTTTTTAATTTTATTAAGTACATCATCGTACTCAATATTAACAAAATCACCCTTGGTAGAAGACTTCTTAACTAGTAGTCCATTCGAATTGTATTCAAAATTTGTAACGTGGTTACCACGAGCAATTTTAATAGGAAGAGAATTGTCATTGTAAATTGTGTCAGTCTTAATACCATTGATCTCAGTAAGAATACGATAAGTATATTGAGCACCATCTGGTTTAGTTTTAATTTCATATTCATAACGATTGGAAACTGGTTTTCCATCAAATCCAGGCTTAGTTACAATTGTCCAGTAATGATCTTCTGGATTTTTAGGATTGGAACCATATTGGTATTTAGTTAATTCACCGTTACGATCTGCAACTTCTGAAACAAAGAATGTTTGTGGATCATAGCTAATTCCAAGTTTTGTTTTATCAGAGTATTTGATCTCAGTAAGGTTATGAGATTTGTCGAAAATATATTCATACAAATGGTCTCCAACATCTTTAGAAAAAACCAAATCTGTTTCCTGATATTTAAAAACTGCTTTCTTATCACCAGCAGACCAAATTTCTTTAACTAAACCGTCTGGGTACCATGAGAAAAAGATCTGTTTTGCCTGAGAATCTTTTAAAGACTCAAGCTGGCCGTTCTTATAAGTAAAACCGATGAAGTATCCAGATTTATCAGAAACCTTAACCATCTGACCTTCAGCATTGAAAAAATCTTGTCGACCATCTGAATGATCACGACGATAACCTTCTTTAGTCACATTCAAAGTCTGCGGTCCCAAGTCATGAGAGAAAAGAACTGTACCTGGAGCAACAACTGCCCGAATGCCGAAATTCATAGCGTAGGTATGTCTTAATTCTGCATTACCAGCAAGTTTCTGAATAAGTTCACTTGCAGCTTTTTCAGAAAGTGCAGTTTTCTTTTTCATTTCGCTTACGATCTTAGTTGATGCTGCAACCGGATCAATTGCCGTCTTTGGAGTAAAACGAGTTTTAGCTCCTGTACCATGTTCATGAATAATGACCGAGCCATCAGCAGAAGCTTCAAGTCTGGTTTCAAACTCGCTACCCCAACCAAAACCAAACCAACCAATCTCAGTTGCTTTAGAATTATATGTACGTGTTATTTCTAATTTCTTACCACCACCAGGAACAACTATATCAGTGTATGAAATATAAAAATTTCCATTCTTAAGATTAACTCCTGCCAGAGCAAAGGTGCTAATCAACATTGTCAAAACAACATAAAATAAACGACTCAAAAACTTCATAATTCCACCTTTTTACAGATAGTTAAATCCAGATATTTTATCGGCTGGAGTTAACTCAAACTTTAATATCAATGATCTTTAAAATAACAAACATACCAAGCCCAACCATTCCACAAATCACCACTAGGGCAATAATCCCCAGAACTGTTCCAAATAAGAGTGGAAAGTACTCGGGATCACCGCTTCCAAACATTCCAATCATAGCAAAAGGCATACAACCAATGATGTAGGCCTGGATTTTACCAGAGGCAATATAAGTATCAATTTTTAGTTGAAGACGAACACGTTCACGAATGACCAAAGTAATAGTGTCAAAAACTTCGGCAAGATTACCACCGGTTTCGCGTAAAATATTGACACTTGTGACGAACATCTCGTTGTCTTCTGTATAAAGTCTTTTCTTTAAATTCTCAAGTGCCTCATCCAATGGGACACCGATTTTAGCCTGCTGTAGGATAAGATTAAACTCCTGACTTACAGGTGCCGGTAGCTCATCCACTACCATCCCGATTGCTTGGGGCATAGTCAAACCGGCTCGAATGCCATTGGCTAGAAGGTTCAGAGCATCCACCATCTGTAACTGATATTTCTTCTTCCGTTTATTTTCAAAAAAATCGACTAATGGACGAGGTACTTTCCAGCCAATAATGGTGGCAGCAATCCCAGCAACAACAGCAAGAGTCATTTTTCCAAGGAAAGCCAGTACACAAAAAACGAAGATTCCAGAGCCTAGAGACATTATTAGCAGCGCCCAAGTCACTTTATTAGGATCAACTTCAATAAAAAGAATTTCAAATTTTTTCAGAATATATTCACGAGTTCCAGAGGTTTGATCATCAACCCATGCAAAGATCTTGATACTATTTACATAAGAAAAGATAAAAAAACCAAGACCAATAACTCCCAGAACCCCATTCTTACCCAATACATCCAGAAAGAAATCGATTTGCTTCGCTTTCTTCGCTTCTTGTGCCCATAATGGACTACTAAGAAAAAATGTTAGAAGAATAAAAAGTTTACTCATCATTATTTATTAACAAAGAGTCCGCGAGGAACTTTGTAGCCTTTCTGTTCAAGTTTTTCGATGAATTTAGGAATAAATCCTGAAGCCATGAATTTCCCGATAATTTTTCCGTCTTTTCCCATACCCTCTTGCTTAAAAGTAAAAATATCCTGCAAGGTTACAACTTCTCCCTGCATACCGCCGATTTCAGTGATGTAGAGACACTTACGAGATCCATCATCCAAACGAGACTGTTGAATTATCATATGGACTGCAGAGGCAATCATTTCCTTGATCGTTTTCTGAGGAAGCCCAGCACCTGAATAGTTTACTAGAGTTTCAAGACGAGACACCGCATCCCTTGGTGTATTTGAGTGAACTGTGGTCATTGAACCATCATGACCAGTGTTCATCGCTTGCAGCATATCTAAAGTTTCTCCTCCACGACACTCACCTACCACAATACGATCAGGACGCATTCGTAAAGTTTGTTTAACTAAACAACGAATATCAATTTCACCATCACCTTCCAGGGAAGGTGGACGTGTTTCTAAACGAACCACGTGATCTTGTGGAAAATTAAGTTCAGCGGAATCTTCGCAGGTAATGATTCGCTCATTGGACTGAATAAATCCACCCAGCATATTAATTAATGTGGTTTTACCAGAACCTGTACCACCCGAAACTACAATGTTCCTGTGGGCTTCAACCGATATCCGCATAAAGTCTGCCATTTCTTCAGTGATTGCACCGAACTTAATCAGATCTTTATAATCAAGACGCTTATCTGGAAATTTTCTAATCGTTATTACACACCCATCAATCGCACAAGGCGGAATAATAGCATGCACTCGTGAACCATCCGCTAACCGAGCATCTACGTATGGAGTTTTTTCATCAATACGACGACCAATAGGTGCCACAATACGTTCGATTACATTCATCACTTGTCGATCGTTTGTGAAAGTCACTTCTGATTTTCGAACTTTACCTTTCTGTTCATAGTAAATTTTCTTCGGTCCTACCACCATGATCTCGGAAATAGATTTATCAGATAATAAATCTTCCAAAGGACCGAGGCCAAGTGCCTCATCTAAAATCTCTTTAACGATCTTATTCATATCATCACGAGTAGGAAGAATATTTTTGATGTCTTCTTTCCCCAATAGCTCAACCACCATTTTTTTAGTTTGTTCTCTTAAAATGATCTTTGCTTTAGGATCGTTTTCGTCCTGCTTCTTCAAATCCATTTCTTCAACAAGGGCTTTGTGAATACGACTCTTAAGATCGGTCCACATATCCTTGGCTTTTTTTTCATCTACTGGGACACCTGAATTTGCAGCGAGAGCAGATGCAGCCGGATCTTGAGGTTTGGCAATTTTCTCTAAAGTCTTAAGCACATTCTTCTGAATTAATTTACGAACGCAATCAGTAATACCAGCTGAGAAAGGCCCCTTACCACCAACCATTACTGGTATAGAACGCGAAAGGGCGGCAATGCAGTTAGCCTCATCGCGGGGGATAGCATGGAAGACTGGTTTACCAATTTGTTTACCTATCACATCTGGACTTACCGGATGACCATTAACCGCCAGGTTCACTAAAATTTGAACCATATCTTTTGGAAAAAGCATGGTGATTAAATCAGTGTACATGCGCTTACATTGGTTCACTGCCAATAAATCAGGTGAAGCTACAATAAAAATAAGAGTGGAAAATTCCAAAGCTTTAAGTGTTAATGGAGTTAAATCACTGCCTCCATCTATAATAATTACCGGATAAAGATTGGTCATAGCTTTGAGTGCTTTACCCAAACCTTCTTCATTAATCTGATTGGCAGCAATGGGCTCAGTTGGCATTCCAATAAATGAAACTCCATTTTTATGATCAGTAGTGAAAAGTTGAATAGAACGAGGATCGATGGCTCCAGAAAACTCTGCCAACTCTTTAAGATTTTTCTTAGACTTCAATCCTGTAATAATGTTCTGATCACCGCAGGCTTTTTGATCAAAGTCCAACAACAATGTTTTAGCACGTATTTCAGCAGCATAGGCAAATGCCAAATTGGCCGCAACTTGCGATTTCCCAACTCCACCTTTGCCGCCAATAATGGTAATTATATTTCCGGCCATTTTATTCTCTTCTCCTGAATTTTTTCCTGATCTCCTCTGTACCAACAGAGGCCGATTCAATAATTTCAGGAGTTATAAACATCACATATTGGTTTTTGATACTTGAATAGTCTTTTGAGCGTAGAAGACGAAATAATGGAGATGCTGGAGTACCACCACCTGCAGTAGCAGAAGATGGAGCTGGATCCGACCTGTCATAATCTGTGACAGATTGGTTCTGAACAACACCACCAATAGCTGCTGATTCTTTTGACTTAATCACTATATTAGTGTTTATGGAGTTTTCAGTTCTGGTGGAGGTACTATTACCTACGGTTAAAGTTACTGATAAACTGACTCCTAATTCGATTTTTTCCTGTTCTAATATTTTAGGTGTCGTATCTAACTGCATCCCTACTATAGCATTTTGTCCTTGTGTAAAATCACCACTTCCCACGCTATATGGAATTGTCGTCGTTCTTTTAAGAGTAGCCGGCTTCGTATCACGGGTAATAACCATCCCGGATTGAATAACCCGTGCATATCCAGCGCTTTTGGCTGCATTGATTTTTGGAAAAAGATTAGAAATAGTCGCACTTAATGTCCCACTGGAAGTAGAAGTCACATTGCCACTGGCCGTTTGCCCAAATTGAATCTGAGAACTATCTTCACCCATCAGTGGGGCCCACTTGAATGCAAAAATCTTTCCATAATTTTTTGAAAGTTCCACAAACTGTGCTGTGATCTTGACCATCTTCGGAGCAGGCTGTGGCTCTTTCTTTTCATTGACAGCTATAAAGTCAATAATAACTGGTTGCTCAGAAGAGGCATAGCGACTCTCTCCTGTTGAGGCTAAAGAAGCAATCTTAGGAGGTAAGTAAGCTTTGGAGATGTCCATCGCAAGGTCTTTTTTACCTTTAGAGCTCACTACCCCTTCAAGCCAATAAGTCTTATTAACGATTCTAACAGTAACATCTTTAAGATTATTACGTGCTAATTCATCACTCATTTTTTTAGCAATTATTCTCTGAGTTTGTGGGCTAAGTTCAACTAAAAACAAAACGTCACCGTAGCTAGGTTTAATTGCAGCAATTCTTCCGATGTCATCGGGTACAACGATTTCTCCACCAACAATAACTTTTCCACCTTTAATACTAATATCAATTCCTTCAATATCGCCAATTAACTCACGTAATTCAGCAACGATATTTGATTTACCAGATGCTGTTATCACCACAGTATATCTTAATCGAACATCACCCATATTGTCCCGAATGGTAACAGTCGTCCGTCCAGGTTTTAGACCTTTGAATATGATTTCTCTTTTCTGTGGAACCACAATTAATTTTAATAAATTATCAGATCCAATAATCATTTTGGGACTGTAATCAAAGTCCACTTTTTCAATAGCATCAATACCCATCGCTACTTCTAATTCTTTTTCAACTAAAGTGTCGGTACCTGAAGATGCAGGTACTGCATCCTGAGCGATCACCACATTGTATGTAAGTAGGAATAAAAGAAAAAAGAAAAGTCTAATTGCCACCGCTGGCCGCTCCTCGTCTGGTATTTTGTGCTCCTTGCTCAGCAAAATATGTTTTTGCTTCAGCTGCATCTTCACCTAATACGTCAAACAATCTGGTCGCTTTTATGCGTTCAATATTTTTGTCATCATTATTTCTTAATGAAAGATAGATACCATTACCAGCAGACATCATAAATACCATGTTCTGTACTTCAAATGGAGTTAGCTCAAGAGTTACCGTGTTGTAGTTGGTGTAGTTATTAAGCTTCATCTGACGCGAATCATTTTCGCTTTTTAAATTCACAAGTGGAATTGAGTTCGTAACATATAGACCAGTTGATAAAATTAGAACGTCCTGCAGAACAGTTTTAACCTTCAATTTTTCTTTTTTACCAGCAGCATAATCCACCAATGCCAATACATCCACGCGATCACCCGGTTTTAGTAATCGGCTCACTGACTGACCTTCAGTTACTTGAATAGAAAGTGCTCTTTTACCAATAGAAATTTGTCTCGATAAGCCAGACTGAGCACCAGGATAAGTGACTCTTGGAGCAGTTATCTGTTCACCGGCCTTAATAGGAACTGCTGCTATTGTGTTATATAAATCTTCTACTGATTTAAAATGTCCCGGCATTTGAAATTTTGCGGGTACGTTTACTAACTGGACTTTTCTATCATCGATAACTTCAAGTTCTTTAATATCTTCTTTCGCTACAACTACTGGAGTTGAATTTCCGTACTCACTTATAAGTTCTGTTTCTCGACTAGAGATATAAGATAAAACCATCGCAACTGCTAATGCAGCTAGGATTAATGAGGTGGTAAACGCCCTGGTATTCATTATTCTTCCCTGAACTTGAATGAAGTTTCGCTTACTTAATTATAACAGATTTTTGATTGCTTATAGCAGAAAGAGGTTTTTACCTACTGAATCAAACAACTGCCTGCTCCGATCAGGTATGAAAAATCCATACCATCATGATCAGGCATTGAAAAAATTTCCCCTCCGATGTTTTCATAAGTGGCGCCGCAAATACCGTATACCGTTTGAACCCGAATATATTGGGTTGAGGTATTGGTATATTTAGTGGCACAGGAGTCGTTTTGATTTTGGCCTAAAGGAACGGTGATCTTGTAACAGGGAGCTACCGGTCTGAAATTTTCAAGGTGATCACTCCAACCTATAATAAACATACCAAATCTTTTCCAAGAATCATGGGAAAAGCCACCAGAGTCTGTTACCGAAGGCTTTGGTAAAGTTGAATTTGCCTGAGCTCGGTAGTAAAAATACCCACGGGTAATTTTTTGCTGGTTAATGGAGCCATTTATGGCATTCGCAAAGCCAGCAATCATAGTATAAAACATGAGCATTAGTGGAAGAAAAATAATGAGCTCGATCAGAGCCTGACCTTTTTGATTTTTAATCATTAGCAGCCATCATCATATAAGGTAATATCCATGCTTGCTTCACTGCAAGAATCCTTACCAGTAATTGCATAGCATGTTCGTCCACCACAAACACCTCTCGTCATTTCTCGGCCTAAAAAAGATTCTGAAATCAATTCTAGTTTTGTTTCGCCGGTAATTTTTCCCACCATGTCCATCTTACGTTCAAATCTAGTAATTGCTCCAATCATTAAGAATTCTCCCGCAGAAACTGATGGACCAAAATCCTGTATCGTCAAAGCTGATGTTTCAATGCCAAATAAGTCGAGCTTAAATTTTGAGTAAACTTCGGTTGCGGCTTGGACAGCATTATTGTTAGATCCGCCATTCCAGTCTGCCTGGTTACTGTCATAAGTTAAATATACCCTGCTTGCCATAAAAGTTGCATAGTGAGAGACATAACCAGCTGCATAGTTCAATGAAGTATTGAAGACCATCAGAATTAAACTGACAGCAAAAATGAAGCAAAAAATAAATTCTATGGTCGATTGACCGGCTTGATTATTTTTCATTGGCCGTATGGATCACTCGCACCAAAGAATCGGGTTTGACCTCTGGATTGGCTAAAATATGATGGATGATTTTCAGCACTGTTAATAATGGGAATTTGATCACCCTGATCCTTACCTTCAGTAAAAGCGTGACGATATCCCCACTCGGATTCCCACTTATAAAGCTTACCAACACTACCTTGTGAACCAAAAAGATTTTGGAAGGTATCACTATTATAAAACGTTGTAATAAGTGAAACAGAGACTGCCAAAAGCAAAATATATTCTACAACAGTTTGACCAAATTGATTTCTTAAAACCATCGCTGAGCTCCCAGCAAAATCCATGCGATTAAAATTACCGGCGCATAACTAAATTCCGAACGAATATTTTCGATTAAACCTTTCCAGTTACTAATAAAAGCATAAGCCCTAATTTTTTGAAAGTCCTTAGCAATTTTGAACAACAGCGTGACCATACCTACGACTAAAGTTGAGTAAATTATTTTTTCAAACATCGGCCCCTGGAGTTCGAGGGGAATAATTAAAAATAAAGAAGCAAGGTACTTACTATCACCAGCGCCCATCACTTTAATGAGGAAGAGAAAAAAGCCCAAAACAATCCAGCCAATAGGGAAAATTAAGCTCGCCCAGTCCCATGGATAAGATTCGGGGAAAAGGAAATGTAAGCTCAAGGCCAGCAATGTATTTAGCAAAAGCCACAAATTGGAAATTTTTTTAATTTTTATATCAATCCAGGAAACTAAAATTAACTGAGTCAGAATTAAAAAAAAGACCCACAAACTCATTGAGAGGTCCCCTGAAATCCGTTTACATAGCCTTCAAAAAAACAATCTTTAGGACAAACACCAACGGTAACGTTGGTAGAAAGGACATGACCTACGCCACCCATGGAATCGCGAAAGAATGAAGTAAATAGATTGGTAATCTTGAAGCCAAGAATTAAGACAAACGCCAAAATGAATATGTACTCTACAGTCGCTTGACCGCTATGAAATAATCTCATCCACCGATGTTAGCACGATCTAAACAGTAGGCAAGTTTTTGAAAACCTACCTACTATTCGAAGCTTGATTTAATTTTGGAAGTCGTACCGTTCATAACAGTACCAAGGACTCCATTTTCACCAAGAAGCTTGTCTTCGATCTTTTCCTTAAACTTAATAACGATAGCTGCTGCCACGGCCACAAGTAGAATATACTCAGTAGACGTCTGACCGCTCTCGTCCTTAAAGTAAGCAATTAACTGCTTCATAAATTTCCCTCCCGAAAGGATGCTTAGAGCTTTATCGTCCAGTGGCCCGAAAAACTTTAATTCCAATCTATCGTACTGTAAGTATTATAACACGAGGCAGCTCAAGTAATTGAATTTTTCTGCTTGCCTTTGCAATTCATTGAATTTATTGAAATAATAAATCTAAACCGCCAGAGTTTTGTCTAAATTTGCCTCTCTTCATGGGCACAAAAATGCGATATCATGATTATGGGTCCGGGACGAAGCCATAAAGTTTCGCCCCTACGATTTTTTTTTCGGGAGCGGTCCCTGGTCACGGTGTGCAAGCTTGCCTGGCTTAGTATTAAGCCAGATTGTGAGAAGCCTAAAGTGATTACTAATTGCGCCCACCTAGTTTTCTAGGGGCGCGAAACCGTTTTAAGTCTTCTCTCGGACCTTTTTAATATTCTCACTCTTACCGAGTAATTAGCTCTTCTTTTCATTTCTCTTGACGTTATAAGTCCAAACTCAAACAATAAAAGTATGGAATTCATAAACGTAAATGATTATCAGAATGTTTCTTGGATTGAATCTTTGGCACTTGAAGAAGTGAATATGGAAGAATCTGGAATCATCCGATTCAATGATCATCTCAATACGCAGGCATTATTAGAAGAATCATCTCTTAATTTCGTTAATAAATTAAAGGATCGTTTCGAGTTTTATGTTTCTTTATTCAATCAATATCGCAGCAGTCGCGAAAATAATCGTGCCATTAAAGTTTTTAGAATCTCTAATACTGTTAATGACTTCATTCTTTTCAGAAATTCTTTGAAATTAATTGTCGCCCGCCGTTCTCCAGATGTTATCAGCATTGGTTTTTTATCAAACAATGGCGGCTTGTTTACTGCTAGACTTGCCAATGAAAATCAATCTGTTCATGCTATTCATGAAATTAAAGCTCACGTCGGTCCATTTAATAATATCACCTGGAGATTTCAGGGTGAGCCGGTAGAAATTGAACCCCTGGTAAAATATTACCTCACAGAATTTATTAAAAATTCATCCCGATAATTACTACAACATCCTTTTGAATGTAAGTTGGAGGGACTCTTCAATTGTTGGCATAACTACGCCTAAAAAGCCTTCAGCATTCATCGTATCAAGTTTAAACATGTATGTTGCTGCTGTTGAATTAGGTCCAATCTTTGATGATGAAAGCTCAATTGGAAAAGGCAATGTCATTCGTTGAATTAGATTTTCATCTTTCTTGAAAATCTTAGCTACTAATCGGGCAAATTTATATCTGGTCATATAATCGCGCGATGAAATTTGAAATAATCTATTAGTTACCTTAGATTCAAGAAAAGCTTTTAGTATTTTTGCGAGAATAACAATGTCCATAAATCCAGTTATGACTGAATCATCAGTTGGTAAAGGTCGATTCTGGACTAATGCCGACTGTATGGTTTCAAACCAATTTGGATGTTTGGGTCCATAGCCATGGCCATATAATGGGCATGTTCGTAAAATCAAATAGTTTAAGCAGGAGCGCTGGATCCAAAACTCAGTAGATGAGAGAGAGTTTCCATAAGTACTATTTGGAAAAGGTGTATCGCCCTCTTTATAAAGTTGATCTTCTCCACCTAAGACATAGCCTGAAGAAATGTAAATAAATTTTGAACCATGTCTTTCAGAGGCAGTACAAGCATTTACAGCACCTGTTGTATTGAGAGCATCAGCCATTTCAGGATTTAATTTACAATCAGTCAGAGAACTCATCCCTATGGCATAGATTGTAAAATCAGGCTTAAATAAAGCAGTAAGGCTAGTTACATATTCTTTTTTTAAAATATCACATGGATAGCAAGTCACGCCGGGAATTTCAATTGGAGTCCTAAAGTAAGTTCCGACCACGCGATAGTCATCTTTCAACATCATAGCGAGGTTTGAACCTACGAATGAGGATGCGCCGAAAATAAGGACGGTCTTTTTCATTTGGATAGTTTAGCAGAGAATAGATTTTTTGCCAGAGGTTCGACATACCGTTCATCCTCCTTCGAGCTTGCTGAATATAAAATGAAAAAAACCTTCCCCCATTCGGGGGAAGGTTAGTGGGTGTGATTTAGCCAAGCAACTTTAGGGCTGCATTCGAATTCTGATTCGCTTGAGAAAGGACCGAAACACCTGCCTGGGTTAGAATGTTATTCTTGGCCAGTTCAGCGGTTTCTGCCGCAACGTCTACATCGCGAATCCGTGAGTTAGCTGCACTATAGTTCTCTTCTGTGACCATAAGGTTATTACTGGTCGATTGAAGACGGTTCTGTAGCGCTCCCAGGTTTGCACGGACTCCATTAATCCGCAATAATGCATCATCAAGTTTTGACAATGATAACTGGGCGCCTTCTTTGTTCTCGATGGTCTCATAGTTGATCCCAAGCGATTGAAGAGAGGCATCAGTTTCGGAAGAGTCGTATTTAATCCTGTCGTTAATAGCATCGTTATGAATGCCGACTTGGATTTCGACCAAACCGCCTGATCCATCCAGAAGTTTTCTTCCATTGAATTCAGAACCTTTTGCGATTCGTTGAATCTCATCTTTAAGATTCTGGAATTCGATGTCTGAAAAACCTCGTTCAGTGTCGCCGACAGTATCAGAGGCAGCTTGTACTGCAAGTTCCCTGAGTCTAATGACGAGACTTGATACCTCGTTAAGGCCACCTTCAGCTGTTTGTATAAGCGATATACCGTCATCTGAGTTCCTTTTTGCTTGTCTAAGTCCTCGGATGTGGCCTTTAAGTTTTTCACTTATCGCCAATCCAGCCGCATCATCAGACGAGCGAGTTATCCGCTCACCAGTGGACAACTTCCTAAAGTTATTGTCCAAGTTATTCTTAGTTACACCTAGAGCACGTTGAGCAGCAATGCTCGAAATGTTCGTATTAATTCTCATACCCATAATTTAATCTCCTGTTAGCATTGTGAACCTCCATGTTCAGTTGGGGACTTCTTGTCACCCGTGGTTTGTTTAAAAAACGTCTACCCTAAAAAATCAACTCGCTAGTACACCCACTACAAGTTTTGCAGGATTCGTTTTACATCAGTAGATTGAGGCTTTAGCCTCTTAAGTCTCTGTGACTTACTTACCCCTGAGAAGCAGCATTAATAAGGCTGATAGCGTTCGTTGTAGACTGATTCGCTTGAGCCAATACTGAAGTACCCGCTTGCATCAAGATGTTAGTTCTAGTTAATTCTGAAGTTGCCGAAGCAATATCAGTATCTCTAATACGTGAATTAGCCGCAGATAAATTCTCGTTACTTACCTGAAGGCTATTTATCGTTGATTGGAGACGGTTCTGAAGAGCACCAAAGTCTGCTCGAATTCCAGAGACGGATTGAATCGCCTGATCAATATAGGACAATGAATTCTGTGCTGAAACTTTGTCAGCCACGGAAGCCACATTAAGTCCTAAAGCTGCAATGTTAACATCGGCACTTGAAGCGTCGAAGGTCAAACGATCAGACATAGGGTCATTTCTAGTACCGATCTGAATGTCTAAGACTGAACCTGTACCATTAATAAGTGGAACTTGGTTAAATTCAGTAGAGTTCGCAATACGATCAATTTCAGAAGTTAACTGTTCAAATTCAACATTAAGGAATTTTCTTTCTGCTGGCCCGATAGTATCAGAAGCTGCCTGAACTGCTAGTTCACGAAGACGAATCATAATGGTTCCGACTTCTGCTAATGCACCTTCAGCAATCTGCACGAGAGACACACCGTCTTGGGCGTTTCTTTCTGCCTGACCTAAGCCGCGAATTTGTGCTTTTAAGTTCTCCGAGATCGCGAGTCCTGCAGCATCATCGCCTCCACGGTTAATGCGCTGGCCTGATGACAACTGTTCCAAAACTTTGTGTTGAGCCAGTTTAGCTAAGCCTAAGTTTCTCTGCGCATTTAGCGAAGCAACGTTAGTGTTAATACGCAAACCCATAAATCCTCCTTGATCGGGTTTCACTCATTCTCAATCCATGAGAAGAGCGATGAAAACCATTTGTGGCCTTCATGCATAACTTTTCGACAATGCACAAAAGGACTTTAGTTTTTTGTATAAATATTTTACATAGCCTAAAAAACAGCAGCCAAGTACCTGATTTTAATTAACTTTTTGCAATTAAGGAAAATTATGCCGAGCCAAAAAAATTTTAAGCAGCCATAATATGGCATGACTATAACGACCTTAAAAGCGGCTCCCCATCTATTAGAAGCGACTTTGGAGCTCATCGAAAGATCATTTCATTATCAAACTCCTAATAAATTCTCAGTAGATTTCACTCCTCTCATAAATGAAAGCAATCATCATAATTGTTTTGTGTTAGTCGAGAATGAAAAAGTGATCGCCCACATCGGTGTGTGTGAAAGAAAAATTTTAGGATCATCAATTGCCATGCTTGGTGGAATTGCCGTTGATGAAGCAAGAAGAGGCGAAGGTTTTTTTAATACCCTTATGCAAGATGTGCTTGCAGAGAAAAAAAGTGAAGTAGCATTCTTTTTATTGTGGAGTGATCAAGAATCTTTATATGGGAAATATGGATTTTATCTATGTGGAACGCAGATTGAAATGATGCAAACTCCTTCGCATCAAACATTTTTTAAAACCAAGTATCATTTGTTAAATCAAACCCAGAAAAAAGAAATACAACAGCTTTTTAAAAATTCATTTGCTGTCACTTACACCACTCCAGAAAGAAATGAACCGGATTGGAAGGAAATTGAAAAAATAACCTCAGCGGATCTCTTTATCAGAGGAGAAAACGATAAAATCGAAGCTTATTTCTTTATGAATAAAGGGCAGGACCTGAATCAGATTATTTATGAATATGCTACAGCGGGTGATATCAAGCATTTAATCCAGGAAATTTCCAGCTATGGTAGAGTCTGGTTAGGTTCAGACTTGGTTGATCCGCAAGAATTGCAGTATCAATTTTTTATGGCACCTGGAGATACACGTCTTTTTGCAGATTTCATCAAAATATATACTAAAGACAAAATGGTCATTCGGGATATAAATCAAATAAAACAAGAGATTTTCTTTTACTTTAACGAAGAGCTTCTTTCACTTGAATCTGAAGATTTTTTACGTGGAGTTTTTGGACCAGGGATTTTTGAAGAAATCGAGACAGTAGTCAAACCACTTTTTATTAGCGGATTAGTAAGTATTTAATACTTTCTCAAGGTGGTTATGCGTATAAGCAGATAAGCTGCAAAAGACCAGAAGATCCAGCTTAATATGGGAATATCATAAACCGATGTAACGTTAATATTTCTCACGAAAAGTGAACCGCACAGAATAAATACACACGCGAGCATCGCCAAACCTAAAAGAAAGAATGAACGATTTATACCGCGTGAAAGGCTATCTATGTCCTTAATTCTTAGTTCAAAGGAATAATTATTTTTTGAAAATTCTTTAAGAAACCACTTAATATGCTTAGGGACTATTCTCATGGAGCTGAGAACATCCTTACCCAACCACATTAATTCTTCCTGGGCATTTTTCTTGGATAGTAATTCACCCATTAATTTATCAAGATCTTTCTCCAAAATATTAAAAATATTCAAATCAAGACCTATTGATTTACCAACCCCATCCAATGTTATTAAAGCGCGAAAGATAATAAACCATTCTCTGGGCAAATATAATTCATGTTTACTGAGAGTCTTAATTAAATTCCTTACCAGCTCAGACATATTGGTTTCTTTGATACTTAAACCAACATAGGGAGAAATAGCATCTTTGATATCTCTGATTAATTCTTCATGATCCGGAATAGTTTCATACTCTGCAACATCCAGAAATTCATAAACAAGATTTTCAAAATTATGAGAAACCAGAGAATAGAGAATCGCTACTAGATTGGTACGATTTTTTTTGCTCAAGGTTCCCATTAAGCCAAAATCAATCAATCCAATTTTTTGATCAGATAAAACAAAAAAGTTACCACCATGTAAATCAGCATGAAAAAAACCGTCTGACAAGAGGGTATGAGTGAACAATTCGACACTTTTCAAGAGTCTTTCTACGACAACTGGACCCAACTGCTCTAGTGAATGAAACTCATTAAAGGGAATACCATCAAGAAATTCCAATACCAAAACTTCCTGACTTGAGTATTCTCGATACACATGTGGAACGATCAGAAATCCATCTTTATCTATAACTTCAAGATTCTTTTTAAGTCTTTCACAGTTCTGAGCTTCCACTTGAAAATTTAATTCATTCTTAGTGGATTTAAAAAAATCATTGATCATCTTGGAAAGACCAAGATATTTTATTTCGTCCGAGGCTTTTTCCAGACGCTTTACAATAAATAGCAGAATTTCAAAATCAGTATTTATAGTTTTGGCGATTCCTGGACGACGAACTTTTATAACAACTTTTTTACCACTAAGAAGTTGAGCCTTGTAAACGACTCCTATAGAGGCTGTGCCAATAGCATGTTCATCGATACTTAAAAATACTTCTTCGACTTTTTTTCCAAGACTATTTTCAATCGTAGATTTAGCGACACTAAAAGGAATGCCTTTTACTTTATTTTGAAGAAATTTAAGCTCCTTAATCATGGCAGGATCTAATATATCCTCGCGAGTCGCAAGCAATTGCCCAAGCTTTATGAAGCTCGGACCTAGTTCTTCGAAGCTCAATCTTATTTGAGAGCCAAAAACCTGCCACCATTCCTCAATTGAAAGATCTTCGCGCTTTAATTCAGAAACTCTTGAAGGAAGTACAAACCCAGGAATAATTTTGTCCAATCCAGATTTTACAATTAGTTCCGAGAATCCATGACGACTCAATACAGTGAGAATCTCGCGAAATCGTGAGACGTTCTTTATTGTTTTGGAAATTCCAATGCCTGTTTTAATCAAATCCATAATTATCGCTCTGGCTTTTAATTATTTAATGGTAAGATAGAAAGCTATATTAGTGAAAACCATAACTTAGAAGAAATATTTACCGCTTATGGGTCTACATATCTTAGTAATATTATCAACTTTGCTTTCAATCTCTGCCTGGTCGGTGGAAACTTGTAGCCGGGTCGCAACGATTAACTACCAGGAAGTATTGGTAGATGTGAGTAGTGTAAATCGCGGTGAAGGACTTCGTTATTATCTTCAAAAAGATCAGTTCGCTAAAGAATTGCTGAATGAATATCAGGAAAACAATCGCCTTACCTGGAAAAGTGCAGCCATGAGTACTCTGGGAACAGGAATGCTTTTAGGTAGCCTTCTGCGAACAAGCTCCGGTGATAGCGAGACTTTAACCAGTCGCAATTTTCTGCTCTTGGGGGGGATCAGTTTAATCGGTATTAGTTATCTTGTTTCCAAGACTAATCAGTATAGTAATGAGTATTTACTTTTAAAATCCATTGAGGAATATAATAAAAGAAATACTCCTCGAATTTTCTTTGCTCCTACTAATGATGGAAATGGCTTGGGAATTGGTTTGGGTCAGGAGTTTTAATGTCAGCTCAATGTTATAAGTGTAGAAAGCCCCTTTCAGATGCATTTAAGGTGATGATCAGTCGTTCAGATACATGTCATCATTGCATGGCAGATCTTCGTTGTTGTAAGATGTGTCAGTTTTATGATCCCAATGCCTACAATGAATGTCGGGAGTCAAATGCTGATAGAATAGTTGAAAAAGAGAAAGCCAACTTTTGTGACTATTATAAATTTGGTGGTAGCGCTGACGATGCCAATAAACAACGGCAGGATGCTCTGGCCAAAGCTGCAGCTCTATTTAAGAAGTAATGAAGGAATTTTATGAGTGATTGCCCAATGACAACTTTAGGGAAGAAAATGCTGGAAGATGAACTCTCCCAGTTAATTAAAGTTGATCGTGAATATATTAAAAAAGCAATTTCTGAAGCCAGAGACTTGGGCGATTTGAAAGAAAATGCTGAGTATCACGCAGCTAAAGAAAGGCAATCTATTATTGAAGGCCGAATTATGGATCTTCAAAGTAAGCTTGCTCGAGCGCGCGTGATTAATGTTAGTAATATGCAATCAGATAAAATTGTTTTTGGCGCTATTGTCACAATTCTCGACAAAAAAAAGGACATTACCGTCACTTACCAAATTGTAGGCGAAGATGAGGCGATGAATGATCCCGGTAAAATTTCTTTCAGTGCACCCTTAGGAAAATCTCTTATTGGAAAAGAAGAGGGTGATGAAGTTGTCGTTAAAGCTCCAAAAGGTGATTTAATCTATGAAGTCATCTCCTTCAGATACAATTGATTTAAATTGGGGATCTCCCATTACCTCTTTGGCCAGAGCTAAAAGACCCTCACCTACTTTAGAAAAGCTCTCCGAAGCAGGTATTAGAGAAATTGAAGATTTACTCTGGATATTACCACTTAGGATTCATAAAAGTCCTGCGCCTTCACCTTTTCGTGAAGCTCTAATCGATCAATATTTTCGTGGATCTGGTAAAGTCATCCATGTAGAAATCAGACCTGCTTTTGGACGACGGGGCAAGGGTAATATTCTGCTTTATAATGGTTTTGTGGTTTTAAAAGATGATTTGTCCGCTGAGTCCTTAAGTCTGCGCTGGTTTAATCTTTATCCCAATCAGAAAAAACAAATAGAAAGTTTAGAACGAATAAGTTTCATGGGACAAGTCCAGGAATTTAAGGCACAAAAACAAATTATTAATCCTCAGATTCTTTCTACAGAACAAATTTCTCCTTACATCATAGAATATCCTACTGTTAATAAATTACCTGGTTCCACTTTTAAAAAATCCATCGATTTAATTCCGGCCAGTTTATGGAATAATGTTCCCCAGCTTCTGCCAGAGTTAGGCTATGATAAAAAATTATCTCTCGGTGAAGCTTTTAAAATCATCCATGGAAAAATTCCTCCAGAAGATTTTTCGTCTAAGCTTAAAGATCAAGCCGAAGAACGACTGATCTACGAAGAATTTTTAATTGATCAGCTTAAAATTCAAACTCGTCGCAAATACATCAAAAGAAAAGCTGCTCCAGTTTTCAAGACCGATGCTAAAGTTGCGACCCAACTAAAATCTTCTCTACCCTTCAAGCTAACTGATGATCAGGAAAAGGTTTTTGAAGAACTTCTCAAGGATTTCACTTCTGGCCATCCCATGATGAGAATGGTTCAGGGTGACGTGGGTTGCGGAAAAACTATTGTCGCCTATCTGGCAGCCAAAGTGACGAACAATAATGGCCATCAGGTGGCTTTAATGTGCCCAACGGAAGCATTAGCTCAACAGCATTATGAATCCTTTAAACAGCTTTCGCCGGATTCTCCCATTGAACTTCTTCTAGGATCCACTAAGGTCAAAGAAAAAAAAGCAATTCTAAATAAATTAAAAAATGGAGATATCCACATTGTCATTGGAACTCATGCTCTTTTTCAAGACACTGTTCACTTTCATAAACTAGGGCTTGCAATCATCGACGAACAACATAAATTTGGAGTTGAGCAACGCCTACGATTAGTCTCCAAGGGTGAAGGAACTCATAGCTTAATCATGACTGCAACCCCAATTCCCCGCACTTTAAGTCTCGCCCAATACGGAGATTTAGATATTTCTACCATTAAAACCATGCCGGCCGGAAGAAAGGGGATAAAAACGCGTATCACTGAGAAGGCCAACTACGATAAGTACGTAGAGTTTGTAAAGGCCCGTCTGATGCAAAGAGAACAGGCTTATTTCGTTTTTCCAGCAATTGATGAAAGTGAAACAGTTGATCTTCAGAACGTAAAAGAAAGCCTGAAAAAATATCAGGCTTCATTTCGTGCATTTAAAGTTGAAATGCTTCATGGCCAGATGAAAGCCGAAGAAAAAGAAAAGGTTGTTCAGGATTTCAGAGATCAGAAAATTCATATTCTCATTTCAACCTCAGTCATAGAAGTGGGGATAAATATTCCAAATGCTACTGTTATGAGCATCTATAATCCAGAACGCTTTGGCTTAAGTTCGCTCCACCAGTTGCGCGGTAGGGTTGGCCGTGGAGATAAGCCTGGATTTTGTTTTTTAGTGCTGGATAAAGAGCTAACACCAGAGTCTTATCACCGTCTGGAAGTGATAGAAAAAAATCTCGATGGATTTGTAATTGCTGAAGAAGATCTCAAGTTCAGGGGGGAAGGCGACTTATTTGGAGTAGATCAATCAGGTAGCGTGAGCAGTAAGAAGCTGGCCAATTTCATTACTCATTCGGATATCTTGGAACAGGTGGTGAAGGATGTGGAAAAATTAAAACAGCAGAAGCCTAGTTTACTTGATCCACTTTTCGAAAAACTCGCAAAAGATCAAAAAATCCTAGATACTATCTAAACAGGAGAATCCAAATGGTCCATTTAGAAATTATTGATAGCCCGGATCAAAATGTTCTGACTTCATTTCAATTTTTTAAAAACGAGATTTATATTGGATACTCTTTTGGAAATCTGTTCATAAAAGATTCTTCGCTACTTCCGTCTCACTTAATGATCGAAGTTGTAGAAAAAGACTTAATTGTTCATCCTCAAAAAAATGTTGAGTCCTATTTGATTGAAGGAAAAAGAGCTTCCACTCCTCGCAAAATTAAAATTGGCCAGATTATCAGCATTGGTCAGACCAAATTTAAAATAATCGCTTTTGAAGAAACTATCATAAAAACTAAAAAAAATATCCTGGATGAAAAACTTGGCACCTTCGTCGAAGGTAATTCATCACGACTAACAGTGATTGAAAAATTGGCGAGGATGATCAAGTAATATGTTTAAGACTAATGAAGCAAACTTTTTTAAAACTGAAGATTTTGAACAGATTTTTTATCTAAAAAACTTCACCACATTAGATAAAAAAAAACCTATTCTGGTTTTCAATTATGGTCTCGTTTGCAGTAATCACCACTGGAAATATCAGGCAGATTTTTTTGATAGTAAAGGTTACCAGATTGTGATGCATGATTACCGAGGACACTTTCAATCCTCTGGAAAGAATGACATTAGTAAAATCACCTTTCAACAATTATCCAAAGACGTTCACGATCTCTGCCAATTTTTGGGTATCAAAAAAGCGATTATGCTAGGCCATAGTATGGGTGTGAATGTCTCACTCCAATTGGCAAAGGATTATCCAAATCTAGTTCAAGGAATGGTCCTGATATCAGGAACTTTCATGCAACTCAACGATGTGATGTTTGATTCAAATATTATGGAATTTATCACTCCGTTTTGCCTGGCGGGAATGCAAAAATATCCCGAAGTAGTAAATAAAATCTGGAACTCCTCTGGTATGAACCCACTCATCAGGAACATCATTCATTCAACTGGTTTTAATAAGGCGAAAGTTTCCAAAGAATTTATTGAAATTTATTTGAATCGTGTGAGTCAACTTGGACCAGAGTTATTTTTTCAATTGATCACTGAAATGACAAAGCAAAATATCACTTCAAGTCTGGATCGTATGAAGATGCCTTCCCTTGTTATTGGGGGTCATAAAGATAATGTCATCCCAAATCACATGCAACGGGGTCTTGCGAGTATTCTTGCGCATTCGGAAACTTACTTTATTATAGATGGCTCCCACGTACCTCAAGCGGACTTCCCAGAACTTATTAATGAAAGAATTGATTTATTTTTGAATCAACATTTTTCGAAGATTGCTTAACCCTCTATCTTGAGGCCTTTTAGATCTAAGATAGGTTTAAAAATTCTTTTCATAGCTGAACGACGTTGGGATTTCTTATACTCATTATGAGAAGCCTCGCCTTGAGTATTTTTCATGTGACTTTCATAATCAGTAATTTGGACTTCAAAGGGATAAAAAAATCGAATGTCTCGGGAAATAGCAGACGTATCCAGCCCCAAGAGGCTTTGTGAAAGAGGATTCTCCTTATCTTTTAAAGCCTGTTTCCTTACTTCATTAAAAGAAGACATGAAGGGATTTCGATATTTAATCAATTGTCGTCCGGTAAAATGAATAGCCCGATATTCTTCAGACGTATGAATATTTTTATCCATTTGGGCATTTCCGGGTGAGGATTCACCAATCAGGTTGTTTAGCTTTTGATAAAAATCATCTTCATCCAGATTTTTTCTGATAGCTTCTTTATATAAACTCTGAACTTTTCTTCTCAGTAGATTTAAATCCACCAAAGTATTCTGCGAACGACTTGGTTTAATATTATTAATCATGATCACATAATTAGTATGTAAAAACTTAATTACTCTTAAAGCATCCAACTTATTATAAGTAATAATCCGAACACCAATTCTATCAAAGAGCTCTTCGGCGACATTCTCCTGTTTATGGAGGAGTTTAATGATAATTGAATCACGAGTCTTTTTTGCTTTAGTCTGAAAATCATAAAGTGGAATTGATATTCCAGCATCATTTCTCAAAAAGAGACGGTTCTCGTTATCACGATGAATAAATTTATAAAAACGATCAAAAATCTGCTGCTGAACTGTCGAAAAATACCGAGCCCTGAGATCCTTGTCTGCATGCAAGATAGTATGCATAACTTTAAGGATGACTCCGGCCCAAAGCGACTCTTCTGTTTTTAATTTGAATTGTGAGTTTCCAGTGGCTGATAAAAACAACTCAGAAATATTCGTAATACTATAAAGATAATTGGGAACTTTTAAATCTAATCCTTCAGGGTTACCTTCAATTAGAAAATAGCGTTTGATAAATTGAAGGGCTTCTTGAAAAATGCCAAAGAGTTCAGCATTCTCTACTGGATCAGTAATATTGAATCCGTAACCATTTAGAAAATTGGTAACCTGATTCTTATCGTAAAGTTCGGTGAGGTAGTTTTTGGCATCAAGTGACGATTTTCCGCTACAAACGACATCGAATGTTTCCCAATTAAAGGCATATTCACCAAGATATCTTGGACGCTGGGACATATTTTGCCAATCGCTTGATTCAGGTTTAGAGTTAATGGGAGGCAAATTATCGTAAATTCTATGAAAGATCAAAAAATTCAAAGTCCCTCAATTCCGAGCGTTATATTTCTCTCCTGGTTTTATAGTGGGAAAGCACCCAAAGCACCGGGAACATTTGGAAGTCTAGCGGCTTTGCCTTTGATTTATCTTTTAGATTATCTTCACGTAAATATTTATAATTTAATCGGGATCATTATTGCACTTTATGTGGCAGCGGTTATGGTCACACAAAATGTGCAAAAGAAATATAACTTGCATGATCCTCAATGGATCGTAATTGATGAAGTTATTGGCATGCTCATTACTTGGGCATTTATTATGACAACCCAGCTTCATCATTTATTTTTAGTCTTCACTCTTTTTCGTTTTTTCGACATTATTAAAATCTGGCCCGCTTCCTATTTTGATCGTCTTCACCATGGTATAGGCACAATTACTGATGATGTTTTCAGTGCACTCTATGCGGGAATTTTGGTAAAAATAATGACGAGTCTAGCTCCTTAAAACCTATTTTTCCCTAAACTGGGTGCCTTTTTTTTTAATGCTTAGCTGCAATTATCTAAATAATTCAAATCTTTAGCTTTCCGTAAATTTTCCGTAAAATTGCATGAAAAGGCATTGTCGAAAACGAGGTGCAATGTTAGCGTCAATGTATAACACACAACTTCATAACATTTTAAATTGCAGATATAAGGAGAAACACATGTCACTAAACCACCCGAACACGATCGATGCTTCTAACAAGAAAAAAGCTCTCGATCTAGCGTTATCTACGATTGAAAAGCAATTCGGTAAAGGTGCGATCATGCGCCTCGACTCAACTCATGCTGCTGAAAAAATTCCAGCAATCTCGACTGGATCACTCGGAATTGATCTTGCTCTAGGTGTAGGTGGTATTCCTCAGGGCCGTATCATTGAAATCTACGGACCTGAATCTTCTGGTAAAACAACTCTTACTCTTCACATTGCAGCTGAATGCCAAAAAGCTGGCGGCACTGTAGCTTTCATCGATGCAGAACATGCACTTGATACTGTTTACGCTGCTAAACTTGGTGTTGATATTCCAAATACACTTATCTCTCAGCCAGATTCTGGTGAGCAGGCTTTAGAAATCACAGATATGCTTGTTCGTTCAGGCGCAGTTAATCTTTTGATCATAGATTCAGTTGCTGCTCTTACACCGAAAGCAGAGCTTGAAGGTGATATGGGTGATTCACACATGGGGCTTCAAGCAAGACTTATGTCTCAAGCGCTTCGTAAACTTACTGGCTCAATCTCTCGCTCTAACTGTACAGTAATCTTTATTAA
>CAMASK010000012.1 GCA_945860895.1 Bacteriovorax stolpii | reverse complement strand
TCTTTCTTCGCCGGTTATTTTAAAAATCGCGATACAAAATTCTCAGACAGATAAAGCAAACAATGATTTGCTCCCGGATCTTCCCCTTTTGCCTACAGAGCAAGACATCCACGAGGATTCAGTTCCACCCTTGCCTTTCGAAGCATATGAATCATCACAGCGTGAAGATAATCGCTTCAAAAAATTAGCGGGAATGGCCTTTGGCCTTATGGTCATTTTATTTCTTGGATTAAGGGAATGGACCAGGTCACAAGAGGAATTCAAGATCGTTCGGATGACAAAAATGAGCCCTGATCTTTATAAAAAGATCAATGACGATTTTAAATTTGAAAATTGGAATAAGAAAATCTTTTTCAAAGAATACGTCCCAATGGACATGTCACATATTTGGCTAGTCACCTCCAGTTACCATACTTGTGAGGTGGAAGCCCAGTTCTCGTCCGTAGAGGGAAGGCTTCTTTCAAAAAATTCAAATCGGGTGAGCTTTAAATCAATTGGAAAACTTAAAGATCACATTGCAGAATTCTCTCATTTTGATTTTTTAACTGGAAACAAAATAATTCCTGGCCTTTATGAGATGGATCTCAAAGCAACTGATTGTAAATGGGATGGTCTGGCAGCTAAAATAGGCAATAGTTTTATGGCGCCTGAAGAATCTTACATCACCAGAATGAAAGTCGTGCTTTACAATAGAGGGAGCGCGGAATTCAATTCACTTCTCGATCAATTGATCCGTAAAAAAATAGATCAGGAGTTGAAAAATAAAAATCAGGAAGAACTTTTTTGGCAGGATTTACAACAAAAACTTCAAACTTTACTCGCCGTTAGTCTTCAGATTGAGCAGTTATTAATTGATTTTCTTGCTGAACAACCGGCCAACTATAAAAAAAAATTAAAGCCTACAGTGGATAAATACACCAGTAACTTTGGACATTTTTTAACTCAGTTTGTAGTGTCCAATGAAGAATACTTTAAAGTGCTAAGTAAATCTGACCTGTCGGATTTAAGTAAAAAAAGAAGCTATGAAACCATGGTTAAACTTACCACTAAGAAGATAGGTTTTGAGTCGATGAGAATCATTGAAGAGCTTCAAACCCTCAAAAAACCTACTCCTCAAAGTCTCGATCAAATGGACATAAAAGTTAAGAAGAGATTTCAGGAAATAAAAGAGCTCATAAACAACAAGATTATTCAAGTCACAGAAGATCGGACTAAATAAAAATCTGTTTATACTTTTCTTCACTCACTGGAAACTTTTCTACTAGTTTAGGACCCTCTTTATCCAATGAAATTTTACCTCCCCAATATTTCATATCGTGCTCAAAGATCATGGTCTTTTCGCAAGCCGCAATGAATTCATAAAAAGTTTGTTTATCAATCGTCGTCTGACCAGGGGAAATATCATAACCCATTACCCATGGGATCGGAATGTGATGGGAAGTTGGAACTAGGTCTGCCATATAAATAAATTTTTCATCCCAAGCATGCACTAAATAAGGAGTATGACCAAAAGAGCATTTAAAGTTAATTACATCTTCTCCATCTTTTAAAATAACTCCATCCAAACCTTCAAGCCAATGCACTTTTCCATTTTTTCTTGCCGCTTCCAGAATATCCTTAAAGTATTGAGCATGAAACGAACCAGCATCTCTTTGCGTTGGATTTAAAGCGTAGTCATAATGTTGACGGTGCAAATGAAGAGTTGCATCGGGGAATAAAAGTTTATGTGGATTATCGTATCCTAAGCCGCCAATGTGATCGAAGTGCAAATGCGATATAATCAAATCAGTAATATCAGAGGGATTAAGATTAAAATTTTCTTTCAGAATACTAATTAAAGGATTTTTATCTCCCACTACACCAAAACGATCATCAAACTTATCGCCGTGATAATCTCCAATCCCTGTATCGATTAAAATATTTTTATGGGGCGTTTGAATTAACATGACACGTAAACTCAGTTGGATTCTATTTAATTCATCGGCAGCGATGGCCTTTGTCCATAAGGGTTTGGGAATAATTCCAAACATGGCACCGCCGTCTAATTTGAAAACCGCCGGATGAAGTACAAAATATTTTTTCATAACACCTCGCACCCTTATTTTCGAGCAGTTTTGATTGATAGGGCAAGTAAAATGACTATAATAGCCGACATATCTTTTATATGTAGTTTTTAAGGAGAGCCAATGAACGTGCATGAATACCAGGCCAAAGAACTAATGCGACAATTCGGCATCAGTGTCTTGAAGGGCGGTGTCGCTGAAACTGCTGCGCAAGCAGTTGAAGTCGCAAAAACACTAGACACTAAAGTTTGGGTTGTTAAGGCACAGATTCATGCTGGCGGACGAGGAAAAGGTGGAGGTGTCAAGCTTGCCAAATCCCTTGAGGAAGTTGAAAAAATTTCTAAAGAAATTTTAGGCATGCAACTTGTGACTCATCAGACAGGACCTGAAGGTAAAAAAGTTTTAAAAGTTTTGATCGAGCAGGGATGCGATATTGATCACGAGTACTACTGTGGTATTGTCTTGGATCGTACAGTTGGAAAACTGGCCTTCATGGTTTCTACTGAAGGCGGGATGGACATTGAAAAAGTGGCGCATGATACTCCAGAAAAAATCATTAAGGCCCACATCGAACCTTGTGCTGGATACACCTCAGCAGTTGGACGCAAGCTTGGATACGCTCTTGGACTTAAAGGCGAAACTCTGAATAAGGCCATGAAGTTTTTCGAAGGTCTTTATAAACTCTACACTGAAAAAGATTGCTCAATTGCTGAAATCAATCCTTTAGTTACAACTAAAGCAGGTGATGTTCTAGCTCTTGATGGAAAACTTAACTTTGATGACAACGCTCTTTTTCGTCACCCGGAAATTGAAGCGATGAGAGACATCACCGAAGAGTCAGCTCAAGAACTTGAAGCCGGTAAATTTGGTCTTTCTTATATTTCGCTTGATGGCAATATCGGGTGCCTTGTGAATGGTGCTGGTCTTGCCATGGGAACTCTGGATATTTTGAAACTTCATGGCGGAACTCCCGCCAACTTCCTTGACGTAGGGGGTGGAGCTACTAAAGAAACAGTTGAAAAAGCTTTCTCTATTATTCTTGAGGATAAAAACGTTAAGGCCATTTTAGTGAACATCTTTGGTGGAATCATGAAGTGTGACATTATTGCTAGAGGTGTGGTTGATGCTGCCAGAGAGATGGGATTAAAAGTTCCTTTAGTCGTAAGACTTGAGGGAACGAACGTTGCTTTAGGTAAAAAAATTCTCAGTGAATCTGGATTGAAGATTACTGCCGCCGGTGACCTTGCTGATGCTGCTCAAAAAGCCGTTGCAGCTGCTAAAGGAGCAAAATAATATGGCCATTTTAATTAATAGAAATACAAAACTCATCACTATCGGTTTGACTGGTAAGCAGGGGAGTTTTCATACATTGCAATCTCGTGATTACGGAACAAACGTTGTGGGTGGAGTGACTCCTGGTAAGGGCGGCACCATTCACGAAGGCATTCCTGTTTTCAACACAACTTATGAAGCCGTAAAAGAAACTGGTGCAAACGCCGCAATGGTTTTCGTGCCACCTCCCTTTGCAGCTGATTCAATTCTTGAATGCATCGACGCTGAAATTCCTTTGATCATTGCGATCACAGAAGGAATTCCTGTCCTTGATATGATTAAAGTGAAAGCTGCTCTAAAGGGATCTAAATCCCGCTTGATCGGTCCAAACTGTCCCGGAGTGATCACTCCAGGGGAATGTAAAATCGGAATTATGCCAGGCCACATTCATATGCCCGGTAACGTTGGAGTAATTTCTCGTTCCGGAACTCTTACTTACGAAGCAGTTTTTCAATTAACTCAACGTGAAATTGGACAATCAACTTGTGTAGGTATTGGTGGCGATCCAGTTAACGGAACTAACTTTATCGACATTCTTGAAATGTTCGAAAAAGATCCTGAGACTAAAGCCGTCATTATGATTGGTGAGATTGGTGGAACAGCTGAAACTGATGCAGCTCGCTGGATCAGAAAACATATGACTAAACCAGTAGTAAGTTTTATTGCTGGTGCGGCTGCTCCAAAAGGCAAGAGAATGGGTCACGCAGGTGCCATCATCTCTGGCGAAGACGATTCAGCCGAGTCTAAATTCAAGGTTCTACAAGAATGTGGCGTAACTATCGCCAGATCTCCAGCAGAACTTGGACAAAAGGTCCAAGAAGTATTAAAGAAGTAATATTCAATTTATAAGGAGCTAACAATGGCCAACGAAAAAACGCTTTCAATCATTAAACCTAACTCAACTCTAGATAATAATATCGGAAACATCATTGCTGTTTTCGAGAAAAATGGTCTTCGCATCGCTGGTGCAAAACTTACTAAACTTTCAAAAGAAAAAGCTGAAGGTTTCTACATCGAGCACAAAGAGCGTCCTTTCTTTGGTGAACTAGTAAACTTCATGACTTCAGGTCCAGTTCTGTTGATGATTCTTGAAGGTGAAAACGCTGTTCTAAAAAACCGCGAGATCATGGGTGCTACTAATCCAGCTAACGCTGCTGAAGGTACAATTCGTAAGCTTTATGCTAAGTCTGTAGGCGAGAATTCAGTTCACGGTTCAGATTCAGCAACAGCTGCAGAGAGAGAAATTGCTTACTTCTTTGAGAGAAATGAAGTTATCAATCGTTTCTAATTAATTTTTATTGAACTTACATTTTCTTACAAGCCCCACTTTGTTGGGGCTTTTTTTATTCCATTTCGAAGTATTGTACCGTAACATTTTTCTAATACATTGTTTTTTGGTTCTATTAACTTCATTTTCAAAGGATGAAAAAATGAAAAAGATTATTGCAATTGCAATCGCCTCTTTGTCTCTATCTGCTATGGCCGATAACAAGCACATGGTAACTCTTTCTGGTTATGAGACTGGTGATGCTCAGGACAGATCTTTGGATTTCGCTAATTCAACTGGTACTGTTATTAATGATTCTGGTGCTAACCAAAATCAATCTACAAGAAGATTGGCCCTTAACTACGCTTACGCAGTTACTAGTGATTTTCAAGTTGGTGTTAATTACAAAATGAATGATGTTAAAACTAGTGGTGATGTTGCTGAGCTTGGTGACAAGAGTACATCTATGGGTGTTCAAGTTATCTACAACTTCGCTCATCAGTTAACTGATACAAATTACCTAGCTCTTCATTATGACGTAAGCAAACTTGATGAATCTGAAGCTGGTGATGATGAAACTAAGACTAATACTTGGGGTCTAGAGTTCGGTCACCGTTTCAGCATTGGTAATATCTGGGGTATGAACTTCAACTATTCTCCATCTGCTACAGTTTCTGTTGCTAAAACAACAACTGACCTTAACGACAATGACGATAGTTCAACAACTAACGTTTCTGTAAACTTCGTTAAGTTTGACGTTCTTTTCTAATTTTATAAATTAAGAAAAAATCAAATGGGCCTCGCGAAAGCGGGGCCTTTTTTTTGGGCAAAGTATCAAGACCAAATAACTGTCGTTGCCGAATCACTGCTAAGCAGTCCGCAATTTATTCCAAAACTTCATAATGTTTCACTCTCACGTTATGACTTCTGAATTAGGAGTCTCTAAGATTTTGTGATCAAGGTTTAGTTAGGAACCGAAACAAAAGGGGACAATATGAAGATAATTTTAGCTCTCGCTCTTTCACTGATGACGGGAGTGGCACTCGCCCAGAACTACCAGAATTACGACAATTCTTATAACAGCGGGGATGCTCAATACCAGCAAGATGTTGGATCTCAGCGAATGGAGCTTGCTCAGCCAGGTATGAGGCACATGTTTGAGTTCAATGTGGATTCAGCTTTGAGAGCAGCCATTTCCTTTGATAAAATTAAAACCAAGGGAGCATCTTCAGACAACAATACCAATTCAAATCTTTCTTTTAACTATGCCTATGGTGTTCATCGCTTTGTTCAGGTCGGCATGCGCTTCAATTATTTTACCGGTGTGAATGGGACTGAAGATGAAGAAGATATGGATTTCTCGGTTGGTGGAATTCTTAATAGTTCAGAGGATTTTTCAAATGCCGCTTTCGTGGCCCTTTATGTTGGTGCTGGTTGGGCGCAACAATTCGGTAACGATGCATCTCGCGATGATTTGCGATTTGCTACTTTGTCAGTTGGTAAGCGTATCCCACTTGAGCGCTGGGGAATCAAGCACGTGACTTATACACCAGAAATTGCCTTAAAAATGACTAATTCCACTACTGATGAATCGATTGATTATGCTCAATCGCTCCAACTTCGATTTCTTCAATTTTCAGTTTTCTTCTAGATCTTTCAACGCCCCCTATTTAGGGGGCATTGAATTTAAGTACTTGCCTGCCAGAATGGGGTATTTTTTACAGGTATTTTGCCTTTAAAAAGTCTCTAACTTATTGAATGCTATGTAAAAAATTCAAATCTCTAGAACTCTTGGGGTCATTGCGTTATAAATGAAGTGATCAATGATTTTTAGAGGAGTTCTCAATGTTTAATCTAGGCGACCACGTTGTATGTCCAGGCCACGGTGTTGGTCAGATCTGCAGTGTTGAAACTAAAGAATTGAATGGTGAGCCGAAGAGTTTCTACATCATAAAAGTTGTTTCCAATGGCATGAAAGTCATGATCCCCGTCGATAGCAAAGACGGCGTAAGAGCTCTTATGCCTTCAACTGAAATAAATGGAGTCTTTGAACTATTGCAAGATAAAGACGTAAAAGTAGATATGTCCACTTGGAATCGTCGTCACCGTGAATACACGATTAAAGTTAAAACTGGCTCTTTGTTAGAGATTGCTGATGTTCTTCGCCAGCTTTTGCTTCTGAAAATGACTAAAAAGTTATCTTTCGGAGAGCGTAAAATGTTGGATCAATGTAAGGATCTCATCGTTAAGGAAATTGCTCTTTCAACTGGTTCTCCAGAAGGCTCTATTTCGGAGAAAATTGACTCTCTTTATACCTAAAATTTAACAAATTCTAACTTCAAGTGTATCCTCTTTCCTCATTACAAATGAGGAGTTTCCATTATGACTGTCCGAGTAAGATTTGCCCCATCTCCAACGGGATATCTCCATATTGGTGGAGCGAGAACCGCTCTCTATAACTATCTCTATGCTAAATCAGTAGGTGGGACATTTGTTCTGCGAATTGAAGATACCGATCTTGAGCGCTCTAATGTTGAATACGAAAAGCTTCAAATCGATGACTTAAAATGGTTGGGCATCATTCATGATGAAGGTCCCGATAAGCCAAATCCTAAATACGCTCCTTATCGTCAATCAGAACGACTTGATATCTACATGAAATACGCCCTTCAGTTGATTGAAAGTGGTGAAGCTTTCTATGACTTCTGTACAGATGAAGAACTAGAAGCCATGAAGGCCAAGGCAGAGGCAGAGAATTCAGATCCTCATTACAGTGGTAAGTGGAGAAATCCAGAAAACTTCGCAAAGGCCAAAGCACGGGTAGCTGCCGGAGAGAAGACGGCCATTCGATTTAAGGTTCCAAAAAAATCTTATGAACTACATGATAAAGTGAAAGGCAAAGTCGTTTTCCCTGAAAATATGGTTGGGGATTTTGTGATCATGCGCTCGAATGGTCTACCGACATATAATTATTGCTGCGTGATTGATGATCACTTGATGGAAATCACTCACGTTATCCGTGGAGAAGATCACCTCAATAATACTGTTCGCCAATTGATGATTTACGAAGCTCTGGGAGCGAAGCTTCCGGTATTTGCTCATGTTTCATTACTTATTGGGCACGATCGTCAGAAATTATCGAAACGTCATGGGGCCACATCAGTAAATCTTTATCGCAATGAGCACTATCTTCCAGAGGCCATGTGCAACTATCTTTGCCTTCTTGGTTGGTCTCATCCTACTGAAAAAGATATTTTCGATAAGTCTGAACTCTTCAGTGTTTTCACTCTAGATCGTTTCTCAGCTTCAGCTGCGATGTATGATATTGAAAAATTAAAATGGGTGAACAGCGAACACATAAAAAAAATGAGTAATGCTGATTTAACGACACTCATTGAGAAAGAGCCAGAAACGGGTTTTTTTACCAAGCAAACTCCTGAGTGGAAAAATGGCTGTGTGGAATTACTCAAGAAGTATGCTCAGTTCATTACAGACTTTCCAAAACTCATTAATGATTTAATTCTTAATGATAATCCTGAAAAAACAGATGCCCTAAGAGAAATTCTCTCATGGGAAACAACACCTAAAATCTTGAGTTACATTTCTTTAGAAGTTGATAAGATTAATTCTGAATACGTAACTGAAGCAGAGTTAAATGGATGGATGGAATCTGTGAAAAAAGATCTGAGTGTAAAAGGTAAACCACTTTTTCAAGGTGTACGTGCTGCTCTCACTGGTCATGATCATGGCCCTGATTTGAAATTTTTAATTCCACTTACTCCGGTAAATGTTTTAAAAAAACGTGTTCATCAGTTAAGTAAATAAAGGTTGAAGATGACCAGAGAAATTAAAATTCACAATAATCTAACGCGAAAAAAAGAAACGTTTCAGACCATTGAAGCGGGTAAGGTGAAATTTTATTCTTGCGGTCCAACGACTTATGATTTTCTGCATATCGGAAATGCCAGAGCATTTGTAGTGGGTGATTTATTCAACCGGGTACTTAAGGCCTTTGGCTATGATGTGACTTTTGTTCGTAACTTCACCGATGTGGATGACAAAATTATTGCTCGCGCTAAAGAAGTGAATCAAGACGCCATAAAATTTGCCGACCATTGGGTGACTGAGGTTCAAAAAGATATGGAGTCTCTTGGAATGAGACCGGCCACTCACACACCAAAGGTTAGTGAGACGATGCCTGAGATTATCCAGATGATTCAGGATATTATTAAAAATGGTTCTGGTTATGTTGTTGACGGCGAAGTGCTATTTAATGTTCCGACAATGCCCGATTACGGAAAACTTTCAAAAAAAGATATTGATGGTCTTCAAAGTGGAATTCGCGTTGAAGTGGATGCTCATAAAAAACATCCAACAGACTTTGTGCTCTGGAAGCCTGCTAAAGAGGGTGAAGCCTCGTGGGATTCACCTTGGGGTAAAGGAAGACCAGGTTGGCACATCGAGTGTTCGGCCATGGCGAAAAAATTTCTTGGTAACACACTTGATCTTCACCATGGTGGAATCGATTTGATGTTTCCGCATCATGAAAATGAAATTGCTCAATCCGAAGCGGCCAATAAATGTGGATTTTGTAATTATTGGGCTCATAATGAATTTTTAAATTTCGGTACTGAGAAGATGAGTAAGTCTCTGGGTAACGTTATTACGATTCGCAAATTTGTTGAGGCTTACGGTGGTCAAGTCTTAAGACACGTTCTCCTGTCAGTGCATTACCGCGCTCGTTTGGAGTGGACAGACGAAGTACTTCAACGTGCTATGGACGAGGTGAAACGGATTCATGAGTTCGTGATTGAAACAAAACGTTACAAAGCCAATGGGAGTGGCCCCATTGATCCTGAAATCGAAAAATGCATTGAAAAAATGATGGAAGAACTCTCTAATGACTTTAATTCGGCTGGTGCTCTGGGACAATATTTCACTTTTCTTCGTTACACAAAAAATGCAAAAGATAATTTAAGCGAAGCTTCCCTAAAGCAAATCCACAAGACGAATGAGTTTATGCGGGAGACTTTAGGTTTTGTTAATATTGATCCTGAAAGTGTAATGGCAGAGTTTAAAAAACAAGAGCAGAATACCAGTAATTCGGATGTCGATGCTGCGTGGATTGAGGGCCTTATTGAAGAGCGTAAAGTCGCCAAAGCCTCTAAAAATTGGGCCCGTGCCGATGAAATTAGAAAAGAGCTCATGGCCAAGAAGATTGAACTCAAAGATAACCCGGATGGCTCTAGTACCTGGAAAATATTGGGCTTGTGAATGGTGCCTTTTGGCACCCAAAATGCCTGTATTATTTACAATCCCTTACACACTATACTCAGACTGTTTGCAGCGTGATATTCCTGATGATAGTAAACGATTAAGTTTAACATTAGGAGATATCCATGAAAATGCTCGTAGGACTTTTGTCTTTCGCTCTTTCATTTGCATCACTTGCTTCAACTAGTGATTCAAAGGTTTTTAATTACGATGGTTCAATGAACTCTATTGAACTTCTTTTAAAAACTGAAAAGACTCATACTGAATACCGTGTTGAAAATCGTCAATCAACTTGTCAGCGTACAGAAATTGCTGGCTATCAGACCATTTGTAATGGTGGTGGATACGGTGGTGGTTATCCTGGTCCACGTCCTGGTCCGGGTTACCCAGGCGGCGGATATCGCTCATGTTATCAGCAACCAGTTTATCGTACAGTCTATTACCCTTGTACAATTACGGTTAACGTTCCTTACGAAGTTAAAGACTTTGATGTTGATGCAAGAGTTATCGTTGATGTTACTAAATTATCAACTGCCATGACTCCTGGAGAGAAATTTGTTGTGACTCTTGACGGTGACAATCTTTCAATCACAACTGTTGGTTCAAAGAAATTTCTTCTTATGCTCACGAAGCAAAGCAATCGTGCAAGTATGAATGGATCAGTAAAATTCATCAATGCTCTTTATGCTATAGATTTAATCGAAGCGACTCCAATTCTTAAGTCTTTAACGATGACTAGTATTTCAATTGAAAATAATATTCTTAGCTTTGATATGGGCCCGGTAGAAAATCGCGCAAATATTGCATTCTCTTTGAATATTCTTCAGAAAAAAATTGGTTCTGACATCGTATTATTCAACAGAGAGTTGGATACTTCAGAAATCATTATTAATGCCAGCAATGTTGGTTCAGCTGCTGACGTTAACGTTGAAAAACTTGGTGTGAAATTAAATGATGGAAAATATAGCTTAACTGCTAAAGCCTTTTTTAAAGCTAACGGAACTTTGATGAATCCATCTCAGTTTGCTGATCAGCTAGAAGCTTCAAGAACACTTCTTTATAAGATTCGTTAATTGAAAAAAAAGGGGCCCTTTACGGGCCCTTTTTTTTTGTCTTTTTTTTGATTATGTTAGATCTGAATAATCCTGTGCCTTATTGATCACTTTGAGCTTTTGCTTTTTCTCAACCAAAAGCTCCAATGGTCTGCCTCTTAAGTTGTAATTGGAACCCATGCTGTAGCCATAAGCACCGGTGTCTTTCAGGATAAGAAGGTCGCCAGTTTTAAGTGCAGGAAGCATGCGGTTAGAACCAAAACAATCTGAGGTCTCACAAATTGGGCCTACGACATGACATTCTTTTTCAGCTTTAGCTTCCTTAACAGGAATAAGAGCGTGATAGGCGCCATATAATGAAGGGCGCATGAAATCATTCATCCCGCCATCTACGATCACAAATGTATTATTCTCTGAAATTTTATTGCGAAGAACTTTCATCACAAAAATTCCCGCCTTCGCCACTATTCTGCGACCAGGTTCAAAGACTACTCTGGGACGAAGCTTTGATTTCGAATAAAAATGCTTCTCAAAAGTCATAGCAATAATTTGCATGTAATTATCAATGCGAGGAAGTTTGTGCGTTTCATCCGGATGATAATCAACTCCAAGACCGCCGCCTACATCCAAAAATTCCAGAGGGGCCTGGATTTTAAGCGCTACTTCACATAGTCTTACGAGAGCGCGCTTAGTTGCATTTAAATCCAAAAGCTGACTGCCAATATGGACTGACATTCCCACTAAACGAGTGTGACTCCAGTATTTATTCTGACCCATGCTCTGAAGGATATCTTGTTCTAAAAGACCAAATTTATGAGTCTTATTTCCAGTTGAAATGAACTTATGAGTTTTTGGTTTAACTACCGGGTTCAAACGAAAGCAAACCCGTGCCGATTTCTTTAATTTTTTTGCTGTGGCATTGATCAATTCCAGCTCTTCCAGCGATTCAACATTAAAAGAATTCAAGTGACCCTTTAATTTAAGGGCGTAAACGATTTCTTCTTCAGTCTTACCAACTCCTGAAAAAACAATTTTTTCTGGAGGTATTCCCGCTTCCAGCGCACGTTTTAATTCTCCACCCGAAACAATGTCGGCCCCTGATCCAAGTTTTGCAAGGATCTTGACCAGGTCTTTATTGGGATTGGATTTCATGGCAAAACAAATCAGGGGATCAATTAATCCAGCAGATTCGGCGCCGACAGCAAATTGCAGATAGTTATTAGACAGGATTTCTTCAGAATAAAGGAAGAAAGGCGTCTTATGTTTTTTTGCAAGGGATTCAATATCGATTTTAGAAAAATGTAGTTTTTTATTTTTGTAATTTAATTCATTCATGGGAATACAACACTCTTTCTCCATTCAAGGACTTGATCCAGGGTATTAGCGTCTAAAACTTTATCATCATAGGCTACTTGCGCCAAGACATCAAAACTTGAAAGTGACTCAAAATCCAGATTGGCCCTTTGAAAAAGGGTGTCAACTTCAGAGAAGCCATAGGTAAAGATACTCATGACTTTTAAGACATTAAGTTTTGCTTCCTGCAGTTTTTGGGCGGCAGCAATAGAGCTTTTGCCCGTAGAGATGAGGTCTTCTATTAAAATACAGCTCGCCCCCTCACTAGCAGCTCCCTCAATGGCGTTTTGGCGGCCATGTTCTTTGGATGAGCTTCTGACATAGATCATGGGTAGTTTTAATTCGTGAGCAATCCAGGCGGCCCAGGGAATACCTGCAGTGGCAGTTCCAGCAATGCAGTCCACTTTAAGTGGAGCTATTTTCTTTGTGAAGGCTTGAATGATTTTTTCACGAGTTGTGACTGTGGAAATTAAAAGTCGATTATCACAATAGACCGGCGATTTTATTCCTGATGTCCATGTGAACATGTCATGGGGTCTAAGAAAGACTGCTTTTTCTTTCAAGAGTAACTTTGCAACTGTATTTGAATCAGTCATTTTATTTTCCTTTAAGAATCTCATGAAGAGCTGCCTTGGGATCAGCTGCACCTGTGATTGGACGTCCTATTACCATATAGTCAGTCCCTAGATCCAGGGCCTCTTTAGGAGTTGTTACTCGTTTCTGATCATTCAAATCTTTACCTGCTGGACGAATTCCTGGTGTAACGGTTAAAAATTTTTTACCCAGAAGATTTTTTATAGCCTTCACTTCAAGCGGGGAGGAAACCACGCCATCTAATTTACATTCATGAGCAAGTTTTGCGAAATGAAGAACTGATTCTTCAATCTTACCTGGAATCCGTTGCTCAAGATTCATCTGTTCTTGAGTGGTGCTCGTCAGTTGAGTTACGGCAATTAGAAGGGGACGATTCTGAAGTGAGCTTAGGGCGTCGTAGCTCTTAAGCATCATCTCTTTTCCACCGGCAGCGTGAATATTCATCATATCCACATTCAGACGCGAAAGAGATTTCAACCCTTGAGAAACGGTATTGGGGATATCATGGAGTTTTAAATCTAAAAAGATTTTGAAGCCTAAATCCTTTGCCATGAAAATAACATCGGGACCAAAAGCGAAAAAAACTTCCATTCCAATCTTGACCCAAATTTTTTCACCTTTCAAAGCATGAAAGAGCGACTGAAGTTTATCCGCGTCATTGGTATCAAGAGCGACAATGATCTTTTCCGCTGGAATCATGAAATAGGCTCCATTGTATAAGTGTTACGTTCGATGGTTTTAAGCAGAGCTTCTGTGGTATCAAGTGAAGTCAGGCAAAGAAGTCCTCTTTCAACAGCACATCTTCTCATTTTAAATCCATCGGACTCCACGTTTTTACTCTTAGAGATAGTATTGATGATCAAAGATATGCGGCCAGATTTGATTTCTTTAATAATATCATTTTCAGACTGCCCGATGCGATCAACCACTCTTACATGAATACCGGCATCACGTAGAAGTTTTGCTGTTCCTGAAGTGGCCACAAAATCAAAACCAATATTGTGGAAACGTTTGAAGAGTTTTAAGGCTTCTTCTTTTTCCAAATCATTAATGGTGGCAAGTATTGTTCCTGAATCTGGAATCACAACTCCGGCAGCAACAAAAGCTTTATGCAGGGCTTTTTCAAAAACTCTATCTTTACCCATTACTTCGCCAGTTGATTTCATCTCTGGGCCAAGAGCAATTTCGACATCCGATAATTTAGCGAAAGAGAACACAGGAGCTTTCACTGCAATCTCATCTTTTGGAGGGAGAGTTCCATGGAAGTAGCCTTGTTCAATTAAGCTCACCCCCATCAGGGCCTTGGTAGCGATTTTTGCCATGGGAACACCCGTTACTTTCGTTAGGAATGGGACTGTTCGCGAAGAGCGTGGATTTACTTCCAGAACAAATACTTCTCCCTGATAAATCACGAACTGCAGGTTGATCAAGCCTTTAATATTTAAAGCACGAGTAATGGAAAGAGTCGTTGCGGATAAACGCTCCAGGATGTCTTGAGAAACTGATTGGGGAGGATAAACTGCAATAGAGTCTCCCGAGTGAACTCCGGCTTTTTCAATGTGCTCCATGATCCCTGGAATGAAAACTGTTTCGCCATCACAAATGGCATCTACTTCCATCTCACGTCCGATCATATAGCGATCAATCAACACGGGATGCTCGGGATTTATCTGAACAGCTCGTTTCATGTAATCCAAAAGCTCTTCTTCATTGTAAACTATTTCCATCGCCCTTCCACCCAGTACATAACTTGGGCGAACGATCACTGGAAAACCCAGGTGAGCAGATTTTTCTACTGCCTCATTTATTGATGTAACGGTGATACCCAGTGGTTGAGCGATGTCCAGGCTACGAAGGAGTTCTTCAAAGCGTTTTCTATCTTCAGCGCGATCAATATCATCGACTGATGTTCCGAGAATCTTCACTCCACGATCGGCCAGAGGTTTAGCTAAGTTAATGGCCGTCTGTCCACCAAACTGAACAATCACACCAATTGGATTTTCTCTTTCAATGACATTGAAAACGTCTTCAACTGTGAGTGGTTCAAAGTAGAGTCTGTCAGAAATATTAAAATCAGTTGAAACGGTTTCTGGATTGTTATTGATCACAATTGCTTCGTAACCAAGAGAGCGAATGGCATCTATGGCATGAACCGTAGCATAATCAAACTCAATTCCTTGGCCGATTCGGATTGGCCCAGAGCCGAGAATAATAACTTTCTTCTTAGTGGATTCAAGAACTTCATCTTGTGATTCATAGGAGGAATAATAGTAAGGAGTAGAAGACTCAAACTCACCAGCGCAAGTATCAACCATTTTGAAAACAGGCATAATACCATTGCTCTTTCTCCATTGATAAAAATCAGCTTCTTTTTCTTTAAACAAAGTTGAAAGATATCTATCCGAAAAGCCCAGGCGCTTGGCACTTCGAATGGTTTCCACACTCTTGCCTTTGGAGGCAAGAATCTTTTCCATCTTAATGATGTTTTCAAATTTATTTAAGAAGAATAGGTCAATTTTAGTCAGTTCATTAATTGCTTTGGCGCTCATGCCTTTTCTCATGGCTTCGGAAATAGCAAACATTCTTTCATCATCTTGCTTCAGAATTTTTTCTACAATTTCGGGCAACGTTTTTGTTTTATATGTTGGAAGCTCTAAGTGATAAAGCCCCACCTCTAAAGACCTGATGGCCTTAAGCATAGATTCTTCAAAACTTCTTCCCAACGCCATGACTTCGCCAGTCGCCTTCATCTGAGTCCCTAATCTTCGATTGGCGTTTACAAATTTATCAAAAGGCCAGCGTGGTATTTTTGAAACCACATAGTCCAGAGCGGGTTCAAAACAAGCGTAGGTCTTTTTAGTCACAGGATTGAGAATTTCATCCATGGTTAAACCGATAGCAATTTTTGCCGCAATTTTTGCAATAGGGTAACCAGTTGCCTTTGAGGCAAGAGCGGATGATCTTGAAACCCGAGGATTCACTTCGATAACGTAATATTGAAATGAATGAGGATCCATAGCATACTGAACGTTACAACCACCTTCTATTTTGAGTGAACGAATAATCTTTAAAGCTGAACTTCTTAGAATTTGATATTCTTTATCACTTAAAGTCTGGCTGGGAGCTACTACGATTGAATCTCCTGTATGAATACCGACGGGATCGAAATTTTCCATATTACAAACGATGATACAGTTATCCTTACTATCTCTGATAACTTCATATTCGACTTCTTTAAAGCCAGCAATTGATCGCTCGATAAGACACTGACCAATAGGTGAAGCCTGGATTCCTGAATTGGTATAAAGAATTAGTTCCTGCTCATTGGCCGCAATTCCTCCACCAGTTCCACCCAGAGTAAAAGCTGGGCGAATAATCAGGGGATAACCAATTTTAGTGGCAAAATCTAAAGATTCTTCCAAAGAATTCACAATTCGGCTATCAGGAACAGGCTCACCAATTTCCTGCATTAGTTCTTTAAATAATTTCCTATCTTCTGCTTTTTGAATGGTATCGACTTTACATCCAAGAAGCTGAACTCCCAGACGCTTTAAGTGACCGCCTTCTTCCAGCTTAACCGCAAGGTTTAGTGCGGTCTGACCGCCAAGCGTCGGTAAAATTCCATCGGGTTTTTCTTTGTGAATGATCTTTAAAAGAAATTCAACTGTCAGAGGCTCAATATAAACCTTATGAGCAGTTTCTTTATCTGTCATAATCGTCGCTGGATTGGAATTCACTAGAATAACTTCCATACCTTCTTCAATTAATGATTTAACTGCCTGAGTGCCAGAGTAATCAAATTCAGCGGCTTGTCCGATCACAATGGGACCTGAACCAATAACTAATATTTTTTTAAGATTTGGATTAAGTCCCATATTAATTCCTTATGCTGTTTAAGAATTCATCGAACAACCAGCCTGTATCTTCCGGACCCGGACTGGCCTCTGGGTGATACTGAACTGAGAAAGCCTGAAATGTTTTATGCTTCAAGCCTTCAATGGTTTTATCGTTGATATTAATTTGCGTTACTTCAAGATCTGATTTTTCAACCGATTCATTGGTTACAGAATAACCATGATTCTGAGAACTCATGAAGACTTTATTCAGTTTCAAATCCTTCACTGGATGATTGGCACCACGGTGACCAAACTTCAATTTTTCTGTATCTGCACCATTGGCCAGAGCAAAAAGTTGATGACCCATGCAAATTGAAAACATTGGATATTTTTTTTGTAAATCTCTAATAACTGGAAGGACTTCAGGCACATCTTTAGGATTACCTGGACCATTTGAAAGGAGAATCCCCTGAGGCCGGTAGCTTTGAATTGTTTCTAGTGATGCATTCCAGGGAACAATTACGACATCACAATTTCTAGTGAGAAGTGAGCGTAGAATGTTTTTCTTATAACCAAAATCCATTAGAACAATTCTTTTTCCATCTCCAGGAAAATGAATGGGACTTTTAGTTGAAACTCTGGAAATTTGGTCAGTTCCAAGTGAGCGAGATAAAACAAGTTGAATATTATGAGAGGGATAATTAACTGGTGCAAGCACTGCTTTCATCACTCCACGATCACGAATCTTTTTTGTGAGTTCGCGCGTATCAATACCAGCAATGGCGGGAATTTTGAATCGCTCAAGGAGTTCTCGGAGTGAGTATTCATTGCGCCAGTTTGATCCTTCTTCAGCGCACTCTCGCATAACCATGCCCTTGAGTGATGGAGTAAGAGATTCAAAGTCATCTTTATTGACACCATAATTGCCGATTAATGGGTAGGTCATGACTACCATTTGATCACAGTAAGAAGGATCAGAAAGAATTTCCTGATAACCAGTCATACTGGTATTAAAAACTAATTCACCAAGTGAAAAAATATTTTCGAGATCAAAGCCTACTGATTCTCCCAGATACTCTTCACCAGTTTCAAGTACTAGTTTCAGTTGTTTCATTAAATCCTCCCGCTCATGGCCCATTCCAAAACGGCCATTCTGGTGGCCACACCATTGCTCATTTGTTTAAAGATTCTTGATTGTGGATGCTCTACTAATTCATCAGCTATTTCAACCCCACGATTGAAGGGACCAGGGTGAAGAATGATGGCATTTTTCTTCATTAATTCTTGTCTACGATGATTCATGCCGAATTGATGATGATAAGATTTGGAATCAAGCTCAAGATTTTCATGGCGCTCAAGCTGGATCCGAAGCATCATCACGGCATCAACTTCTGGTAGAATTTTATCAAAGTCTGCATTCTCAACATGCTTTCCAGGTATCTCGGGGAGTAAAGATTCCGGACCACATTGATAAATTTGCATGCCAAAAATTTTGGCAGCGACTATAAGTGAGCCAGCAACTCTGGAATGTTTCACATCTCCACAGACTGCGACTTTAAGACCTTCCAGCTTATCAAACTCCTGAAAGAGAGTGAGTAAATCAAGTAGGCCCTGAGTCGGATGCTCATATTTTCCTGCGCCGGCGTTGATGAGTGAAATTTTTAAGGCCGGTTTTATTAAATCAATAATATGATCATCCGAATGCCTGAAGACTATGGCATCGGCACCTAAGCTTTCCAGAGTTTTAAGGGTGTCATAAACAGTTTCACCTTTCTTTACACTTGAGTGTTCAGGCACAAAATTAACCACATCAGCACCCAAGCGCTTGGCCGCAATTTCAAACGAACATCTGGTCCTTGTCGAAGGCTCATAAAACACATTGGCAATAATACTGTGCTTTAAGAGATGATGAATTTGATCTGGTCGGTTTTGATTTTGAGAAAAGAAATGGGACCTGTGGATTAGGGATAAAAGATCGGCTTTAGAAAAACTAGAGAGTGATAGGAAATGCTTGATCATTATCCTCCTGGGGAACTGAAATATTGGTGAAAGAAATAGAGAAAAGAATAGGGTATACTAGCGAACTGTAGGCGTGATAATTTGTTGTGATGCGAGGAAGCATCATACCCATAAAGACATTCCTAGACTGAAACTTTAGACTTAATTTCCTTCAAACGTTACCATTTTGCAAGAGTTAAAATAATGACATCTAAATTCAAATTACATTCAAATTTTAAACCGATGGGAGATCAACCTACGGCGATCAAACAAATTACCACGGCTTTCAACAATAAACAGCCATTTCAAACACTTCTAGGCGTGACCGGTTCTGGAAAGACCTTTGCCATGGCCAATATTATTCAGAATTTAGGTAAGAAGACCTTGATTTTGGCCCCTAATAAAACTTTGGCTGCCCAGTTATTTGCTGAATTTAGGGAATTCTTCCCTGAAAACGCAGTTGAGTACTTCGTTTCTTATTATGATTATTACCAGCCTGAAGCTTATGTTCCGGGTTCGGATACTTACATCGAGAAAGATTCTGCTATTAATGATGAAATCGACAAGCTTCGTCACTCATCTACCCGATCCTTATTTGACCGGGAAGATGTCATTGTGGTGGCCTCTGTGAGCTGTATTTACGGAATTGGAGCTCCGGATGAATATTTCAACCAAAGAATCATTCTCTTTAATCAAGATAAAATTGATCGGGACGAATTTCTCAGACGTCTGGTAGCGATTCAGTATCAGCGCAATGACATGGATTTTCATCGTGGTACTTTTAGGGTCAGAGGTGACATTGTTGAAGTCTTTCCGGCCTATGAAGAATCAAATGTTGTGAGAATCGAATTTTTTGATGATGTTATTGATGGCATTTATCTGGTTGATCCAATTCGTGGGAAGGTCTTGGATAATTTAAATCGAGTTGATATTTATCCCAAATCTCACTACGTAGTTGGTAAAGATAAATTAAAAGTGGCAATTGAGGAAATCAAAGTTGAGCTGCGTGAACGCTTAATTGAATTAAAAGAAAACTCTAAGCTGGTTGAGACTCAGCGCCTTCAGCAAAGAACTTTACTGGATCTGGAGATGCTGGAAGAAATGGGATTTTGTCCGGGAATTGAAAACTATTCCCGTCACATGTCCGGAGGAAAACCTGGTGATGCTCCACCAACATTAATTGATTATTTTAAAAAAGATTTTCTGATGATCGTAGACGAATCTCACGTCACTATTCCTCAAGTTGGCGGCATGTATAAAGGGGATCGAGCAAGAAAACAAACTCTGGTGGATTATGGATTTCGTCTCCCAAGTGCTCTGGACAATCGTCCTCTGAACTTTACTGAATTTGAATCAAAGATGGATCAGGTTCTGTTTGTTTCTGCCACTCCAGCAAAATATGAATTGGAGAGAACTGGTGGTGAGTACGTTGAACAAATTATTCGTCCTACAGGATTGTTGGATCCAATTATTGAATTTAAAGATGCCAAAAATCAAGTGGATGATATGTTGGTTGAGGCCAAAAAGGTCATTGCTAAGGGTAATAGAGTTTTAATTACAACTCTCACAAAGCGCCTCGCCGAAGAACTGACTACATTTTATCGTGGTATAGGTATGCGTATTAAGTATCTTCACTCTGAAATTGATACTTTGGAAAGAATGGAAATCATCCGTGATTTACGTTTAGGTGAGTTTGATATTTTAGTGGGCATCAACTTACTTCGCGAGGGGCTCGATATCCCAGAAGTCTCACTGGTAGGAATATTGGATGCTGATAAAGAAGGATTCTTGAGATCAACCCGCTCACTGGTCCAGACAATAGGCCGGGCAGCACGAAATTCCGAGGGAAGAGTGATTCTTTATGGCTTCAAGAAAACACCTAGTATTGAGGAAGCCATGAAACTCACTGCCGACAGGCGCGAGCGACAAATTAAACACAATGTCGAACATGGAATTACCCCAACAACTATTTCTAAAAAAGTCAGTGGCGGAGTAATTGAGGTTCTGAGAGGAGCCAAGAATTCCGACAAAAAAGGACAGAATAAAGAAATTTTAGATCTGAAGCTATCTCCTGAAGCAATTGATGCTAAAATAGTAGAGTTAAAACAAATGATGAAAGAAGCTTCCGTGGCCCTGAGGTTTGAAGAAGCGGCTAAACTTCGGGATGAGATTAAAAAGCTTACTGATCTAAGGTTTATGTTATGAAACTATTTATGTGCGGATTAATGTTATCCTTTCTGGTGCAAGCGCAACCAAAAACAGAAATATTTGTTATTCAGATTTTTGACCGCAGCATGACTGTTCTTTCTCCTCAGAAGAGAACAGAGATCTTTTCTGTGTTGGTTGAAAATCGCTCACTCTCTGATCAAATTGGAAAATTTATTGTAAAAGGTAAACTCATAAAATTTGTATCTGTAAAATCAGGAATTACTGAGTCAGTAGAAATTGAAAATAAAACAAAAGCCAATGTTGTTTTTATGCCAGTAAGCCCGGCCTTTCAGGATACAGAATTAATTTTTGGCAAAAAGGCTTATGAAATCCCATCAAAAAAATAATGTTCAAAAAGTTATTTTGGTCATCTCTGATTTGCACTTGAGTGCAGGAAAAATGATTAAGGGGAAGAGAAATCTTCTTGAGGACTTTCATTATGATAATGAACTGATCGATTTTTTGAATTATTATTCTCGAGGTGATTATGCAGATATTGCTGTTGAGTTAGTAATTAATGGGGATTTTCTGGATTTTTTGGCCGTACCTTATGTTGAATATTACGACGATGAATTCTGGAGTGAAAAGGCTGCGCTGGAAAAATTAAGACTAATTATAAATGCTCATACTGGAGTCATAGAAGCTCTTAAACGTTTTGTGACCCATCCTGAAAAAAGAATTGTGTACATAATTGGTAATCATGATGCTGAGTTTGTATTTGAGTCTATGAAAAAAGAATTTTTGAGTTTGTTTGAGGATAATGCATACAAGGTTCGCTTGGAAAATAGCATTACGACTCATACACCTACTAAAGGAGTTTCTATTCAGCATGGTCACCAATATGAACGCGCCCATGATTTTGATCAGGAGAACGCCGTCATTGAAACCTTGAATTCTGAAAAATACTTTAATCCTCCATGGGGATCATATTATGTAACCAATGTGATCAATAAGTATAAGCAGGAGCGTGGATTCATAAATGCCGTTCGCCCAATTAAGCATTTTCTGATACATGGTATTCTTTTTGATACTTTTTTTACCCTCAGATTCATGCTCTCCAACATTTATTATTTTGTGATGGTTCGCTTCTGGCACTTTTACATGATGAAAAAAAGCTTTAAACAAATATTTCAGGATCTTTATCGCGAGCTAGAATTGTTTCAGGATTTTGAAACACTCACTCGTCAGTATTTTGATAAAAGTCCGGATTCTCGAGTCCTGATTGTTGGCCATACTCACAATCCTATGCTGCGTATTTTTAACGATGGTAAGATTTTTATCAATTCTGGTACCTGGACACGAATGGTGAATCTGGATCTAGGGCAACGGAATTATGGAAATGCTTTAACCTATGCCAAAATACTGGTTAAAAATTCGGATTATGAGCTGGTTGATTTCGATAAAAATGTTGAAGTTGATCTTAAGTACTGGATGGGAATAAATAATCTACCTTACTCGGAATATCACTAATTTAAAATTTGATTCATTTTTCCAATGAGTCCCTTGGAAGAGTAGGGGAAGCTAATTAAATGCTCCACTCCAAAATGGGCAGCAAGAGAAATTGTTTCTTTGTCCTCGGGCTGAGTGATAATTAAAAAATTCCGACTCCTAAAAAGCTCTTTTTTTATTTGATCGTTAATTAAATTTTTATGAATAAGAATAAATTGATTTTCGCCCAATAGTTGCAGAGTCTCCTCTGAAGAATGAGCTTCAATCAAATGAAAACATCCGTGCTTAGTAAGCATATCCTTTAAAAGGAGACGAATTTCTTCATTTTTATCGCAGATTAAAATAGGAATTGAAAGATTCATAGTGCAATCATAACAGTCAGGGATTGACTTGGGTAGTTTTAAGTCCCTGAATATGCTCAAAATTTGCAAACAGAGAGTGTTTTTAACGAATTGATTAAGCCACAAAATAACCGCAATTTTCTCTTAAGTTGCTTTTTATAGCGCCGATTAGGTTGGTGTTGTCACATTTTGTGGGAACAAAAATTAAATTTCACTTAAGCATGGAAGCTTATCAAGTCTCTCAAGGTTGGGAACTGATCATCACGGAATTGATGAGGAAGATTAAACCAAGGAGGATTTCATGGGTTTTCGTATTAACACAAACGTTTCTTCAATTGCAGCTCAGCGCTCGCTAAGCGTCAACGGAAGAGAGTCAGAAAGTAACTTATCTAAGTTATCATCTGGTTCACGTATCACTAAAGCTGCAGACGATGCTGCTGGATTAGCGATTTCAGAAAAAATGAAAGGAAATATACGTTCATTGAAACAAGCTGACCGTAACGCCAACGACGGTATTTCAATGGTTCAAACTGCAGAAGGTGGATTGAATGAAACATCTTCAATTTTAACTCGTATGCGTGAACTTGCCATTCAAACTTCATCAGACACTGTAGGTGATGTTGAACGTGGAATGTCGAATATGGAGTACCAAAATTTAAAAATGGAGCTTGAGCGTATTTCACAAGTTACAGAATTTAACGGAAAAAAACTGTTGAATGGTGAAGCTGATAAATTTGATTTTCAGATTGGTGCTAACAATGATGATTTCCAGGATAGAATTTCTTTCGATGCTGGGCAAGTTAACTCTAGAACGGATTCATTAGGTATTGCAGAACTTGATGTTTCGACAAAATCTGGTTCACAACAGTCTTTGAGCTCGATCGATTCTGCAATTGAAAAAGTTTCTGGCTTCCGCGCATTCTTAGGTGGTATCCAAAACAGATTAGTATCTACATCTAACAACTTGCAAGTTAACGTAGAAAATCTTTCTGCAGCTAACTCTCGAATTCGCGATGTGGATTACGCTGAAGCGACTGCTACTAAAGCCAAAAATGACATCTTGAATGCCGCTGGTACTTCGGTGCTTGCTCAGGCAAACATGACTGGTCAGAGCGCACTTAAGCTTATTGGTTAATCCCCTGCATTTTAAAAAATCTTTTGATTGAGGACCCACCGTATGGTGGGTCTTTTTTTTACTGGATCTTAAAGAGATAATTGAGCTGCAAAAAAATCACGTAAATTGACATGAATAACATTTAGTTGCTGCGGGATAAAGGAAGCTTTGGTCAAACCAGGTAAAGTATTTATCTCCAGGACAATGGGACCTTTTGGAGTTAAAATCATATCAGTGCGAGAATAGCCCTTGCAGCCAATAATTTGATGCATTTTAAGTGCAAGTTCCTTGCAAGCTTTTGTTTGTGCCTCATTCAAAGGAGCAGGCGTTAATTCCTCAACACCTTTACCTAGATATTTTCCCAGATAATCAAATTGTCCCCCTTGAGTCACTCTCACTTCAGAGCATGGAAGAGAAATAGTTTCAGAGCCAGATTTCTGCCAAACGCCAACTGTTATTTCTCTACCTTCAATAAATGGCTCGCACATGTATGAAATAACATCTTTGCTTTTGATAGTCTTTATCGCCTCATCAAGTTCAGCTCTGTGAGAAACAATATAAAGGCCAACACTTGATCCATTGGCCAGTGGTTTTAAAACTACTTTACCATGTGTATTGAAGAAGTTTTCAAGAGCAGAAATTTCATGACTCGCAAACTCTGAGATTGATAGATCATCTACTACAGGAATGCCATTTGCTTTTGCGAGTTTTTTAGTGGCTATCTTATCAAAAGCAAGAGCACTTGCTTTTGAATCACTGCCAGTAAATTTAATTCCATGGTTTTCCAGTAAAGACTGAAGTCCACCATCTTCACCTTCTGTACCATGCAAACCAATAATGACACTCTTTCCTTTCATTTCACTTAGTGAATCTTTAAGGGAAGAAAATTTAGCCGCGCAAGTTGGTTTGAATTCTTTAACGAATGCTTCTTTATGCGAAGCCAGATCGTGCCCTGAAATTTCAAAAATTTTATCGTCCTGACTCCAGAACCAGAGAGTGGCTTCCGGTACCGTAGCCGCAAGGTTTTGCGCTGATGCTACAGAAACCAGTCTCTCTTCAGAAGATCCACCAAATAAAATAATACAATTGTTAAATGTGTTCACGTTTATCCTTAAAAAATAGCGTCAAACCATGGTTTTTTTGCTCTTTCATCACAATCAGAGATCCATAAATGCTTCACTTCAAGATAGGCCTTAAGACCCTCTTCTCCCATTTCACGACCAAGTCCTGATTGCTTATATCCCCCGAAGGGCATTCCTGGATTTAATAAATGGTATTCATTAATCCAAACTGTACCCGTTTCAAGTTGCTTGGCCACATTGCGAGCTCGCTCTGGATTTTTTGACCAAACCGCTCCCGCTAAACCGTAAACTGATTTATTCGCAAGCTTGATAGCTTCTTCATCATTTTTTACAGGTGTTATCGCTACAACTGGCCCAAAAATTTCTTCATTAAAAATAGTATTGTCCGGGGTCACTTCAAAGAGGGTTGGTTTGATATAATAACCCTTATCAAATTCACCTCCAGTAACTCTTTCACCACCAAAAAGAAGTTTTGCGCCTTCAATTTTAGAAGTATTGATGTAACCCATGATGCTTTCAAATTGTTTTTTATTAATGACAGGGCCATAGCCCGCAGCTGGGTCCGTTGGAATGCCTACTTTTACTTCGGCCACTCGTTTTAGTAACGCTTCTTTAAAAGTTGGATAGACCTTTTCTTCCACGAATAATCTTGTTCCTGAATCACATGCTTGTCCTGAGTGATACAGGAATGCATATAAAGCTCCGTCGACTGCCAGTGAAAGATCAGCATCATCTAATACGATATTCGCTGATTTTCCACCCAACTCTAGTGAAAGGCGTTGAAGATTTTTTCCTGCTAATTCCATGATTTTGCGGCCAACATTGGTTGAACCAGTGAAAGCCACTTTACGTACTTTAGGATTTTTTAAAAGGTAAGCACCTTCTGAAGCTCCTCCAGTAATAATATTTACAACACCCTTAGGAAGACCCACATCTTTCAAAATTTCGGCGAGTACAAAGGCAGTAACAGGAGTTTCCTGGGCTGTTTTAAGAACAGTTGTACATCCTGAGGCAATGACTGGACCAATTTTCCAGGCCGCCATCACGAGAGGGAAGTTCCATGGAATAATCTGGGCACAAACACCAATCGGCTCATAAATCTTAAAATTATTGGAAAAACCAGCACGTGAAGCACTTTCATCTTTGACTTCGAATTGAAATTTACGAAGCTGACCTGCGAGAACTTTGAAATAAGATGCAGCATTGTGAACATCGGCTTTGGCTTTACGGACACATGATCCTGAATCTGCAATTTCAAGCTCCGTTAATTCATTTCGTCGCACTTTCATCTTTTCTGAAATGGCTTCAAGAATATCGGCACGTTTATTTTGATCCATCTCGCGCCATTCTTTAGAATAGAAAGCCGCTTCAGCTGCATCAACCGCCTCATCAATATCTTTTTCGGTTGGTAAGTATACCTTCGCAACCGCTTCATTATTGGCGGGGTTGGTGGTGGTGAATTCTTTAATTGAATTGCGGAACTCGCCGTTGATGAAAAGTTTTATTTCTTTCATGGCATCTCCTTATAAGTTTTTTTGGTTTTCATATTTTTGATAGTTTCACGATGAACGTGCTGACTTCCTTTGTTTCATCATTCGTTTTTGTCATGGTAGCCTTCTTTCCTGCTTCAAATTGAATTAATCCCTTTGAAAAAGGTGAGAGAGTGACGCCTTTCTTTTCCTGAGTTGCAATTTCAATTTCCTGACCATGAACTCTTACATGAAATAAATGTTGTCCGTTTCCAAACGAATAATTTTTATCGTGATCAATCTTTTGATTGATTTCTATCTTGTCTTCATTCACCGATAGGGTGGCTTCCATTTTCCAACATCCGAAGGTATTTGAAGAAAGAAGTAAGGTTAAAAGTGACCAATATTTCATTTACAATTCTCTAGCGACAAGGCAATTCCCTGACCTACTCCAATGCACATGGAAGCGAGGCCTTTTTTATACGAAGGATTTTTTTGCATTTGATGAACCAGAGTGGTGAGAATTCTGGTGCCTGAACAACCAAGTGGGTGACCAAGTGCAATTGATCCACCATTAAGATTTATTTTTGAAGGATCAAGTTCTAATTCCTTGATACATCCTAATGCCTGAGCTGCAAAAGCTTCGTTAAGTTCTATTAAATCAAAATCAGAAATTTTATAACCAAACTTTTGAGTTAGTTTTTTAACTGCACTCACCGGACCCAGACCCATTACGTTGGGATGAAGTCCATGAACCGCTCCGCCAGTAATCATCGCCAGAGGTTTGAGATTATGTCTTTTTAAAAATTCTTCTGAACAAACGACTACCATGCTGGCGCCATCATTGATTGAGGAACTATTGCCAGCAGTGACTGTGCCATCTTTTTTAAAGGCTGGTTTTAATTTCGCCAATTTTTCAAGTGATGTATCCGCTCGGGGGCCTTCATCATTTTCAATGACGGTGATACCCTTTTTGGTTTCTAAACTTAAGGCAAGAATTTCATTTTTAAAGGCACCCTTACTTTGAGCGGCCACTGCTTTTTGATGAGAATTCAAAGCAAACTGATCCTGGGCCTCTCGAGAAATCTGGTGCACCTTCTGAACTTCTTCAGCTGTTTCACCCATTCCGAGAAGTGGAAAGAGTTGGGCCATTTTAGGATTTTCAAATCGCCAGCCAATGGAGGTGTCCCACATTTTTTGAGTGCGATCAAAGCCAGTGCCTGCTTTGGATAAGACATAAGGTGCTCGGGACATACTTTCGGCACCACCGGCGATAAAACAATCACCAATGCCTGCCTGAATTCTAGAATGAGCATCAATCACGGCATCTAAAGAAGAGCCGCAGAGTCGATTGATGGTGGTTCCCGGAACTTCAAATGGATACCCAGCTAACATCAAGGACATACGGGCAAGATTGCGATTGTCCTCGCCTGCCTGATTGGCGCAGCCAATGATGCTGTCGCTTATTTCCTTGAGATCGAAGGTAGAGCTTCTTGCAAAGTCTTTTAATAATTCTGCTAACATATCATCCACCCGCATACCGGATAGAACTCCCCCAAAGCTACCAATAGGGGTGCGACGTGCATGAATTAAGTACGAGATTTTCTTCATAGGCTTCCTTGAAATTGAACCCTGTCATGCTAACAAGAAATGCATGGTATGGGAAAAAAGAAACCGCTTATTGCCCAGTGTAAAATACTCTGAAACCCTCAATAATACTTGGCTTGGAAGCTAATTTATTCTAAAAACCCTAACTCAACGTCGGAATAAGGAATGTTTCATGAAAAAGACTCTGCTCTTGGCCACTCTCACGTTTGTGTATTCAGCTTTTGGCTATGAGGCTAGAATCACCAAAGGCTTACTTCCTGCCACCATAGAAGCAATGCTAGACAAGGCCAATGCAGATACGAGAGCTCAATTTAACTTAACTGATTTTTATCTGGTTGAAGATCGTGAGCTCGCTACGAGTCGCTTCGTAATGTACGTTCAACATAGTAAGGATATTCCTGTCGCTCAAACGGCAATTCGCATCTGGAGTGATAAAACTTCGGGTGAATTGATTTTGGCAGAAATGCATTTGTCAGAAAAAAACAAACGCAGTTCAAAAATTCTTGCTGATAAATACAACAAGGCTAAATTTTCACCGGGTGCAATTAAGTCTAAGCAATTATCTGAAGCCATTACTAAAATTATAACTTCTGAAGTTTCTAAACACGACACCGATAATCGCATTCTTAGTTTGAAATTCAATGATCAGTGGGTTGATGGAGATCTGGTAAGAAATGTTGAAGTTCGCGCTCGTCGAGGAGTTCATCATATTGCAATTTCATTATTTAAAAATGCTGTTGTAAGTAGTGATTATATTGAATTTCCTCAAAGTGAACAATTCACGACTCTTTATGCAAATGTCTTCCCGATCTACGAGGAAGTGGAATCTAGCGGGGAAAAACTTCCTTTTGAAGTTAAAGAACTTAAATTTATCAGCTCGCAAATTTCTGATGGCGGAGAAAATCCTCTGTCTGTTTTTTCGACACTGAAATTTCCTGAAAATCGTTACCATCCCATTTTAGCTGAAACAGTACTAGGTGACATTTATGGCTTCTGGTCTGAAGCTTCACTACGCCGGAAAGTGGAAACCACTGTCGCGGCTTTTCCTTTAAAGGCAAATGAGCTTGCTTCTGGTCTTTTACTTCAGGGTAAATACGCAACTATAAATCTTCATCCAGCTGTTAAAGACTTCAAAGAGCTAAATTTCACACTGAAATCTTCGGTTCATCACATCGTTTCGTGGTCAGAAGTTGACGGAGCTTATGAAGCAAAACCAGTGGCAGGTTTTTTTGGTAAGGCGATAAATTCAGAAGAAGAATTAATGGCTCGTTTACCTGAGAGACTTCCAGATCACGATCCAGTTTCATATATCAATAATGGATTTGATGAAGTTCAGGTTTACTACGGTGTAACTGTTCTGATGGATGCCTTATCTGAAATGGGTTTTGAAGACAAAGAGCTTTCAACTAAACCATTTCATGCTTTCTTATTCGATCCAGATTTAGCCATGAAAGATAATGCTTATTACTATGATAACACTATTAACTTCACGACTTATAATCCAAATCAACCAAATCTTGCTCGTGATAATCCGACAATCTGGCACGAGCTTGGGCACGGTGTGATGGAGCGCTTGATGGGATCTCACCTTGGATTTGCTGATTCCAAGGGGGGTTATGGAGGGTTGTCTGAAGGGATGGCCGATTTTGTCGCAAAAATTATTATTGAACATCAAACGAGTGGTGCCGAGTTTCCAGGGATGAATGATTTCAGAATTATCAATGAGACTGGTTTTTATTTAACCAACGAATTTCATGATGAAGGTGAATCTTATGGTGGAGCCATGAGTGATATGCTGACAACTGTGATTAAAACGAGTGGTCGTGAAGGGCTATATGACTTTGCAGACTTAACTATTGAGACCATGCGATTAACTCGTAACCATCCAGCACTAAGTGCCAGAAGTTGGTTTGAACATATGATTTATGCTGATGAGCTTGCAAGCGAAGTCAGGGAGCCAAATCAATTCAAAGAAATAATCCTTTCTGCCCTTTCAGAAAGAAATTTTTCTTTTGAGAACACATTCGTTCCGGCAAAGATGAAAGTGACATTCGGTGATGTTGAACTTACTAATTCTTCTCTTGCCAGCCGTGAAAAACCATTAACTGCTTGTGGGACTGATGGTGTAGTTTCGTATGATCTGAAAGTTGAACTTAAATCAGGTGATGCAAATTTTATTACTTATCCAGCGACAGTAAAAGTTGAATACAAAAAAGGTGCTCTTCAAGGAGCGATCAAATGGGAAGGCGAAGAAGTAAACCCTCAAGTTTACACTATCAGCTCAGAAGAGGAGATGCTAAATATTCCACTCAAAGCTTCTATGGCGTGTGACACCATTAATCAGCCTGATGGTAGTTGTAAAGACTATGCCTATATTCAGATTTTTAATCAGGACTCAAAGAAGCCAGTTGCTAAAAAACGATTTTATTTAAAATTGAATAAAGCGGCCTGTCCATAAAGAAAGGGGTTTCTTGAGGGTGCCCTTTTTTATTCCATCAAGGTAGAATTAGTCGGGAACTCAAGTAACGTTTATCCTGAGTTTTATTAAAGAGTTCTTGTAAAAGGGTGAGCACATAAAGTTCACGACCTTTAGACCATTCGAACGGGCCTTTGGGATAATTGACTCCATACTTCATGGCCCGATCAATGTCTTTCTTTGAAGCCACTTCTTCTTCCAGAGCAAAATGAGCCTCATTGATAATTTGAACAATCGTTCGGGGAAAAATAAAACCACAAGAAATGATGGAAGTCTCAACAGGTCTGAAACCCAGCTCTTTCATTTTTTTGAAGAAGTCTTCGCTTCTTTCTCTCAGGTGAACTTCTACCTTTTTTTCGGCATCGCAAAAGAGGGCAGCAAAACAGCCTTTCAGCTGTGGATATTGAAAGTAAAATTCACCAGGATCGTAGCAAGTCAGATCCATGTAAATTTCTTTATCGGGATTGGCCTTTAGAAGCTGGATTTTCTCAGCCTTTGTTCCGAATCCAAAATTGATGAGAAGGTTTTTAAATTTTACATTAGTCATATTTATAAAACCCTCGTTTGGTTTTACGACCAAATCGTTTTTCATCTACCATCTGTTTTTGAAGCTTGTGAGGAGCAAAGCGAGGTTCTTGCTTATAGGCTTCCCAAACCGAGCAGGTCACTGAGTAGTTTATATCAATACCAATCAAATCCATAAGCTCAAAAGGACCCATTTTAAAGCCGCCAACTTCCTTCAGCACCCGATCAATTTCCTTCATCCTCTCTTCATCATCTCTTTCTGCGATTCGTAGGGGCTCTCCATAAAAATTACGTGCCACACGGTTCACAATGAAGCCGGGAGAGTCTTTACTTAAAGCTGGTTTTTTCTCTTTGGAATCAAACCACTCATAGAGGGCATCACATAAAGAAGCTTCTGTTTCTGTTGCCTTAATTATCTCCACTAATTTCATAATAGTGGCCGGATTAAAAAAATGCAGACCGATAAAGCGCTTTTTCCTTTCAACTGATACAGCCTCAGCGATTAATCCAATAGGAAAGCTTGAAGTATTAGAGGCGAGGATTGTTTTGGAAGAAAAATATTGATCCAACTCCTGAAAGAGTGATCTTTTAATTTCAAGATTTTCAATGATGGCTTCAATGACAAGGTCAGAATCTTTAGAAACTTTCCTCAAGGATTTTGTTTCTAACAACTTTTTCATCTGGATTACCTGGCAGCTTGTGAGCTTTTCTTTTTCTACCAGTTTGTCCCAGGATGCGTGAATATCGGTAAGTGCTTTTTTTAACTGAGCTTCGGAATTATCTACTAACTCTACATAGCACATCTGTTGAGCGAACCACTGAGCGATGCCAGAACCCATGGTTCCAGCACCGATGACAACTATTCTTTGTAAATTCATGTTTAAGAAAAGGTATATTCAAGCGGCTGTTCTGTTTCCTTATATTCAGGAACTTTTAATCCCCACTCGGCACATTTCTCTGTAATCTCTTTCACGAAAGCATCACGAACGTCTGCGTTTGAACGGTTTTTAAGACCAAGTTTTTGATAGATGTCATTTCCATTACCGGTTGATTTTCCGAAAGTGTTCATCACTCGAGGCCACCATAAATTTAGACGCTCTTGAAGAAATTTTCTTTTTTCAGGATCTTCGCACATGGCCTTAACTGTTTTGTCCCCATGAGCAAGGTGCATAGATTCTTCTTTGCAAATTGTTCCAATGGCATTTTTCCAAGGAAGAAATGATGAATTCAAAGTGTCTTCAAGGACGTGTCCAGCAGCACGGTCCATAAGGAAGTTAAATAAACAGAAATCTTCCCAATGAGTGATCTGGTAGTAAAATATATTTACTCGCTTATCTTGTTTGGCACGAGAGAAACCGATGTTGGCAGTATCCTGAGGAATTCTCCAGTCAAATTCATGCTTAAGCATGTGATCGTGTGTTTTCTCACCCAAATCATCCAGGATTTTATAAATAACATGAGCGTGGCGCATTTCATCTTTTACAATCTGGGCCACTAGAACTCTCTCGTGTGCATTTGGAGCTTTGGCAATCCAAGGCATATAACCCAGTCCACCGGCATATTCAGAATCTGCCTGCATCCAGAGGAGGTTTAAGAGATTTTTACGGTAAATCTCTGGCATGTCTGAATTAGCATCAAACGTCTTGCCATTTTTTATGTCATCAAACAGTTTTAAATCTTCATTAGTATAAGCGCGCATGTATATCTCCTAGCTACTGACCTTTAAATTGTGGTTTTCTTTTTTCCATGAAAGCACTTACGCCTTCTTTATAGTCCTGAGAGAAGCCTAAAAACCGTTGAACATATTTTTCACGATTTAATACCTCACCCAGTTCTTTTTCGTTAGCATATTGAAAATTCTTCTTAACCATTTTTACTGATAGGGGTGCCAAATTATTGATTTCCCCTGCCAAATCTAATGCCGTCTCGAGTGGATTCTCAGCGATACGATTGATGAAATTATACCCGAGCATATCCTCTGAGAGAAGAGGCTTACCTAAGAGCGCGAATTCCAAAGCTTTTGTGTAGCCCAATTGTCTAACTAGCATAAAACTCATTCCAGCATCAGGGGCCAGACCAATCTGGCTAAAGCCGGAGATAAAACGCACTCCAGGAGCAGCAATTTTCATATCCGCGGCTAAGGCAACTGATAATCCTGCTCCGGCACATACACCCTGGATAGCAGCAATGATGAGTTTATCCGATCCCTTAATCGCTTCGATCAGAGGGTTCCACTCGGTTTCAAGTGTATGACCAATATCTACCGGACCTTGAGTAGCATCAACGGTGCGGTCGTTTAAATCCTGACCGGAACAAAAAGCTTTTCCTTCTGCAGCAAGAACAATTGATCTTACGTTAGTATCTTTATTGGCCTCACGAATAGCAGAAATGATGTCCAGTTTCCCCTGAATATTGAGAGCATTGTAGACTTGCGGACGATTGATGGTAATGATCGCCGTCATGTTTTTTATTTCAAATTTGATCGTTTCAAAAGTTTTCATGAATTTGTACTTGGGTAAATGTTGATGAATCGAACAGTTTCCAAATCCTTTCCGTCTTTTGGTGCAGGAAATTCGATTCTTCTTAATTGATCTAAAAGACAAGCATGTAAATTAGCATCTTTAAATTCTGAACTGGCCACTTTGGCATTTTTAACTTTGCCGATTTTAGTAATAGTGAAGGCGAGACTGATCTTACCCACTTCAACTTTATTTCTCCCTAGATAAGAATCACTTTCTAAATAACATGAACGAAATTCATCTTGCTTCAAAGCCAGAGGTGTCGTAATTGGATCATACTTTTGTTGTGGAGTCGCACAGGCCCCCAAAAAAAACAGAAGATTAATTACCTTCATACTTAGGCTCTCTTTTTTCCATGAAGGCTTTCATACCTTCTTTTTGATCTTTTGATGAAAAAGTCAGATAGAAATTTCTTCTTTCATATTCCATGCCGTCTTTGAGTGAACTTTCAAATGCCATGTTAACAGCTTCTTTAGCAAGTTTCACGGCAACAGGGGCACGATTTGAAATCACTTTCGCGATTTCAAAAGTTTCCTGCATCAGAGTTTCACTCGGAACAACTTTTGCCACTAAGCCTGATTTCTCAGCTTCATAGGCATCCATCATCTCACCAGTTAAAACAGCGAGCATCGCCTTGGATTTTCCAATCGCACGAGTCAGGCGCTGAGTACCACCTGCACCGGGAATGGTTCCGATTTTAATTTCCGGCTGACCAAATCTCGCTGAATCACCGGCGATAATAAAATCACAGCTCATAGCGAGTTCACAACCACCACCCAGAGCGAATCCGTTGACAGCTGCAATTATTGGTTTAGTCATGAGTGAAAGCTGCTTCCAGGTACGGAAGCGATTGTCGTTAATTTGATCAATAGGAGAGGCTTCGGCCATTTGCCCGATGTCGGCACCAGCTGCGAAAGCGCGATCATTTCCTGTAAGAATAATTACCCGTACATCTTTATCATCTTCCAATGTGAACATTGCCTCAACCACATCTCGCATAAGATCAGTTGAAAGAGCGTTCAGCACCTTCGGGCGATTCAATTGAATCAAGGCAATATGAGGATGGTTTTGAAAATTTTTGGTAACTAAAATGTTTTCAAAAGTTTTCATTAGGCTTTTACAATAATTTCTTCAGCGAAATGAACTGAAACTAAATCACCAGCAAATTTCATGGCGTCTTTTCCAGACTCCATCATTTCCGGAGTTTTCATCGCCGCTTTCCATGAATCTTTATTTTCAAAACACATTTCTGCAACCATTGAAAGATTCGAAGCACCTGTTGGACCACCAAAAATTTTGTTAGTACGAAGTTCTTTAATTCCAGGAATTTTCAAACAGATTGGAGTGTGAACATTTTTATAATGATCTTCAAATTTGGCCTTAGCCGCTTCATCAGTTGGAACACGATAAACTGCGATTACTTTGTACATTTTTGCCTCGCGCGTCAAGAGTTTGAAATAGATGGGATAAACATAACGAGAGAGAGGGGGAGATGTCAAAATAAGGGGAAATAAATAGGCATATTTCCCCACGAATAATCTTCAGTTCTTTCATTTAAATGATTTTGTGCTGATTGAGTCAGATATTTAGTGAACTATCAACCGAAGCGCCCTTCAATATAAGCGGCCGTACGTGCTTCTTGAGGGTTTTCGAAAAGTGTTTTAGTGTCACTCATTTCAACCAGCTCACCCATGTACATGAAGATGGTTTCATCTGAAACACGTTTCGCCTGACTCATGGAATGAGTCACGATAAGAATTGAATAATCTTTTTTTAGATCTTTAATGAGCGTTTCAATGGCCTCAATTCCTGCAGGGTCAAGGGCTGAACATGGCTCATCTAAAAGTAAAAGTTTTGGCTTCAAAGGAAGAAGGCGAGCAATACAAAGTCGCTGCTGTTTTTCTAAACTCAAAGTGAGTGCTGAACGGTTCAATTGATCTTTTAAATCTTCCCACAGGCCAACTCGTTTCAGTGAACTCTCAACCATTTCATCAAGCTGTTTATTAGTTACTTTGCGCATGTGAGTTCTGGCGCCAAAGATTACGTTCTCATAAATTGAGAGGGGAAGAGGATTTGGTTTTTGAAAAACCATTCCAACTTGTCTTCTTAACTCAGAGAGAGCAACTGTTGGGTGATAAATATCATGACCAAATACCTGAATACTTCCATCATGAGAAACTACGCCACTGCGTTCATTGATTCTGTTCAGGCATTTTAAAAAAGTACTTTTTCCACAACCACTTGGCCCGATAAGTGCAGTAATTTTAAAAGCAGAAATATTGAAAGTTAAATCTTTCAACGCTTGAAAGTCACCATACCAAAAACTAAATTCGTTCGTATTTACTACATGGTTTCTCATATTTTACCCGAATAAACCTTCGATATAATCTTTAGTTCTTGAATCTTTAATTACACCGTTAAATAGTTTTTGATTCTCATCTAAATCCAGAATCTCACCATTCAACATCATGGCCGTTCTATCTCCCAGACGTTTGGCCTGATTGATGACGTTTGTGACCATGACGACAGTCAGATCTTTTTTTAATTCATGCAGAACTGCTTCAATTTTCATGGTCGTTACCGGATCAATGGCAATCGAAAATTCATCCAGGCACAAGACTTCAGGATGATGGGATAAAGCTCGCGCAATAGTTAAACGTTGCTGTTGACCACCGGAAAGTTTGGTTGCAAGACCATTCAAGCGGTCTTTTACTTCATCCCATAAAGCGGCTTTTTTTAGACAATCTTCCATAATGAAATCAAGTTCAGCTTTATCTGTACATCCGGCCATGCGAGGAGCGAAGGTTACGTTTTCTTTAATACTCATTGGTAGACCAACAGGAAGTGGAGAAACCATTCCAACTCTGCGACGTAAAAAAGTGGAATCATCATCTTCGTAAATACTTTGACCATCTAATAAAACATCGCCTTCAACTCTGACTTCATTATTAAAATCAGTCATGCGGTTTAAGCACCTTAAAAGTGAACTCTTTCCAGAGTTTGCAGGACCGATGATCGCTAGTACTTCATTGGTATAAATATCTAAGTTTAAATTTTTGATGACATTTTTTTTGCCATAAAAAACTTTAAGATTTTTTATTTCGATTTTCTTGTTCATCTTACCACTTCCTTTTAGTACGGAAGTAGGTTCTTAAAACAACCGCAATGGAGTTAACAGAAAGAATGAGAAGAATTAAGACTAAAGCCGTGGCGTATGGATAGGCATCCGGCACTCCAACCACTTGTGTAGAGATCGTAAATAAGTGCATTGATAATGACATACATTGATCAAAGACAGTTTGAGGTAAAAATGGAAGATAGAAGGCAACACCTGTAAAAAGAATTGCCGCTGTTTCACCGGCAGAGCGTCCCACTGCGAACACAATTCCAGTTAAAATTCCCGGTAAAGAGTTAGGAAGAACGATATGACGAATGGTTTGCAATTTACTGGCACCAACGTTCCATGAAGCTTCACGATACGATTGAGGTACTGCTTTTAAAGACTCAAGTGTAGAGGTGATGATAACTGGTAGATTCATCACAGCAAGGGTAAAGGAAGCTGCCAAAATACTCGTTCCCATCTTCATGAATAGTACAAATGCACCTAATCCAAATAGAGCATGAACAATACTTGGAACTCCCGCTAGATTTAGAATCGCGAGGCGAATAATTCGGGTTAATGTGCCTTCTTTTGCATACTCTGATAAATACAGAGCGGCCAATACTCCCAAAGGACAAGAAACTAAAACGCTGATGATCACTAACCAGAAAGTTCCAACGATCGTTGGAAAAATTCCACCGGCAGTCATGCCTTTAATTGGATCATTTAACAAGAAGTCCCAGCTAAGAGCAGGGTAACCTTTAATAAAAAGCCAGAAGATAATTCCTAAGGCCGGCAAAAATAAAAAGAAAGTAATCATGCTAAGAAGATTCTTAAAATTCTTTTCGCGGATTTCTTTATTGAGGAGGTGAATACTTGGTTTAAACATTATTTTTTTCTCCCGCGGATCAAATAATCAGCTGAAAGATTTACAATGAAAGAGAGGATAAATAGGGCAAGACCAATAGCGAACAAGGCTTGATAGTGCTCTCCGCCCTTCGGAGATTCGCCAAGTTCAGCAGCAATAGTTGCTGTTAAAGTTCGGCCTGGTTCAAAAATGCTACTTGGAATTTGAATGGCATGTCCTGTGGCCATAAGGACGGCCATGGTTTCACCCAGTGCACGACCAACCCCTAATAATGCAGCCGCCATCAAACCATTTTTAGCAGCTGGTAATAGAACTCTTGTGGCAACTTCCCACTTTGTTGCTCCCATTCCTTCTGCAGCTTCACGATAAGTTTCAGGCACAGCTCTTAAGGCATCTTCACCAATGGATACAATCAGGGGCAAAGACATAAGTGCAAGAATGATAGAAGCATTTAAAATATTCAATCCTACGGGAACATCAAAGGTATGAATGATAAGTGGGTTAATCATCATGATGGCAATAAAGCCCCAAACCACTGAAGGAATCGCCGCTAAAAATTCAATCAGGATTTTATAGATTTCTCGTAATTGAGGAGAGCAAAATTCAGAGATATAGAAGGCACATGCCAGTCCCAAGGGAACTGCAATTAACATTGATATGAAGGTCACCATCAGAGTTCCCACCAAAAGAGCAAGAACACCGTATTTAACTTCCACCACGGAAGCAGGATTCCATTGAGTAGATAGAAAGAATTCATTGAAATCAAAACGACTTATCAGAAAAGGAGCTGATTCTTTCACAATGAAAAATAAAATGGCGATGATCAGGACAATAGAGCTAAAGCCACCAACTTTAATTATGGATTCAATAATCTTTTCAGATTTTGGCTTACTGCTCTTCTTATGTCGCCATTCCATGCTCAATGGTTTTGTTTCTGTAATTTTCATTTCCATGGCTCTACTTTTTTGGCGCAGGAACATAGCCTGCACCGATGGTAATTTTGGAAGCTAATTCGCTCTGAGTCCAGTCCATATAATTTTTAACTTCCTGAGAAGGTTCACCGGAAGTGTACATATAAAGCTCTCTAGCAATTGGATAAGACTTATCCAGCGCCGTTATAAGATTTGGAGGGATACAAGTTGAATCGGAAGTTTTTTGAACACATAATGCTTTTACGTGTTTTGATAAATATCCCATTCCTGAGTAACCAATAGCACAGGGAGTTTTCTCAACCAGATCAATTGATTCTCTTGAACCACTAAGATCCATTGAACCAAGTTTTAAGTCTTTTTTCTTACCCAGAACAGCTTCACGAAAATATTGATACGTCCCTGAGTTAGACTGACGTGAAACGCGGATAATTTTATTACCCTGACAGCCAGGAACCACTGTTCCTCTGATGTCACTCCAAAGAACACATTTTCCGCCTTCACCGTAAATGCAGGCGATTTCTTCCAGACTCATTCCGTTCAAAGGATTTTCCGGATGAACAAATACTGCTAATGCATCCATTCCAACGATAAACTCCTTAACAGGCTTACCATTATTTTTGAGAGCTTCCTCTTTCTCTTCAGGTTTCATGGCCCTTGAAGAATTTGCAATATCCACAGTACCGTTGATAAGAGCCGCGATTCCAGTTCCTGAACCACCGCCAGAAACAGCAATGGCAACTTTGGGATTAACCTTTTTATATTCTTCTGCCCACGCCTGAGCGAGGTTTACTAAAGTATCAGAGCCTTTATTTTGAATAATCAAAACGTTCTCGTGTTTGGTACAACCTAGTAATACTAAAAATAGTAAAAGAAGCGTGTGCATGATTTGTCCTTAATAGGGGCAAATAATAGCCGTTACCCAGTGAAGTTTCGAGTGGAGTAGGCATTCTTAACACAGTCTTAACGTTGGACTTTACTTAGTTATAGTGCGCAAGGTCAGTAGCGCATATTCTCAAATGGTTAGCAGTTAACTAATTATTATTTGTTTAGCCTTTTTAGGGGTTGTTTTGTAGCTTCTGCTTTCTAGGATGGGCCTATCAGGTTGAGATGAATATTTTTTAAAGATACCCACGCTTCATTTGATCTCTTTCAATCGCATCGAAGAGGGCCTGAAAATTTCCGTTACCAAAACCCCAGTGATTTTTTCTTTGAATGTATTCAAAAAACAATGGACCAATGTAAGTATCCGAAAAAATCTGCAGAAGATAACCCTCAGCATCTCCATCAACCAAAATGTTGATCTTTTCCAGTGTGGCGAGATCTTCAGTCACTTTGAAGGGTCGAGAGGGAATAGCTTCATAATAGGTGGAGGGAACATTTAAAAATTTAACATTTCTTTCGCGCAACTCACCGACAGTGGAAATAATATCTGGGGTCATAAGAGCGATATGCTGAACACCAGGACCTTTATGCACATCCAAAAATTCCTGAATCTGAGATTTTCCACCTTCACGTTCTGGCTCATTGATAGGAATAATAATCGAGTTATCAGCGAGCTGAACTACTTTTGAATTGAGTCCTGTTTTAGAGCCCTTAATATCGAAGTAACGAGTTTCTAAAAAACCATAAGTTCTCTTATAAAATTCAACCCAGTGATCCATTTGTCCTTTCGGAACATTGTTGGTTAGGTGATCAATTCTTGAAACGCGGGTTTTTAATGGCTGAGCATCTGAATCACTCGCCAGATTTCTAAAGCCCGGACGAAATTCGTTGTTTGGACGTTCAACAAATTCATTCACCACATCTCCGAAGCCTTGAATGGAAGCGGTTTTAGTCAGACCAGCTTGCGTCTCGACCACTTTGAAATCAGAAATTAATTTAGCACCATTTTTAAGGGTAATTTCTAGCGCTTTTTCTACGTTTTCAACTTGAAAAGATATTTTGCTGACACCTTCGCCATGAGCTTTTAAATAGCGACGTGAAAGTGAGTTTACATCAGGGTCAGCCTTGACCAAAAAGCGCACTTGTCCTTGTGTGTAGAGTTTTGAGTCCGTCGTCTCTGCTGTTTTGGCAAAGCCCATGGTCGAAAATAATTTAAGAGTAGCTGAATTGAGGTCATCAACAGTGAACTCTAAGTGATCAATACTTTTTAAACCTGCTGGATTCTGCGACATGCTCTTCTCCGAATAAAATTAACGACGGCTTTTCTTTTTGGCGATGGCACTCTGTGGAAGTGTAAAGCAGTCTTCTTTGAGAATTGGCTGAAAATAATCAGCTTCTTCTATCAAAACACCCGCAGTAGTTGACTCTACTGCACATATCTCTACTCGCACACCTTCTGATTTCAAGTGTCGTACAAGTTCCACATAATCTGAATCACCCGAAAGTATAATAATCGCATCTACCTTACTTGCCAATTGAGTAGCATTAATACTTAGGGGGATATCAGCTGATTTATGACAGGGTCTGACGGATCCAAAGTATTTAGTGTGGAGTCTTTCGGCCAGTTTTGAGGAAATATTTTTTCCTTCACGAAAATAAATTAGGCGGTTAAGTCCTCGTCCTCCTAAAAGGCGAGGAATAAGAACATCAAAATTGATCATCATATTGGTGCTTCGATGTTCAGACTCTAATGATCTCTCGATGTTATTTCCATCTACTAGGATCGCCACTGTTTGGGCGATGTGAATATTCGCTTTTTCTTCCATATTAAGTCCTTGATATTACTTTTTGATAATTGATCATACGATCAAGGAGGAGTATAACCAAAAGATCAACAGATGGGATAGAACGATGGGCCATAAGATACTTAATGGAAATGAACTCTTAATTCAAGGTGCCCTGGAAGCAGGGTTTCACTTGTATACTGGTTATCCAGGATCTCCCTTGGCAGATTTTTTTAATATTCTTTATGAAGAAAAGGAAGCCTTACACAAAAAAGGTATTCGAGTTGTTATTGCTAATTCTGAGGCCAATGCTGCCGCTATGGCTTCTGGTGCAAAGATGGCTGGCAAAAATGTTTTAGTGGCGATGAAATCCATGGGACTGCATGTTGCTTCCGATGCATTGTCAGTAGGAAATTTTGCTAATCCCGGTAATGGACTTTCAGGAGTCGTGGTGGCCGTGGGAGATGATCCCTGGTCCATTTCAACTTCAACTCCAGCTGATTCACGATATTTATTCAAACATCTCCACATGCCATTTCTTGAACCTTCAACTCCACAAGAATTGAAAGACTGGATGGCTCGGGCCTTGGAGCTCTCTCAAAAAAGTTCAGTTTATACCGGCGTTCTCCTAACTACATTCATGGCCGAAGGTGGTGGACGAGTTGAAATGGGGGAAGAGAAAGTTTTAAGTAATGAACTCGTCACTCTTGATCCGAGTGAATTCAATCTTTCAAAACACGTAATGGTGCCACCTAATTCACTTCTGGCCGATAAAGAAATGATTCTTAATCGTTTTCCTAAGATCAAAAACATTTTAGCTGAATTAAATTTAGATGAGATTTTCGGGAAGGAAACTTCTGAGTTAGGAATTATTTCAACCGGAGCAGTTTTTGAAACACTAAAGCAAGTTCTGGAAGAGTCGGATCTGATTAATGAAGTGAAGCTCTATAAAGCCGCCACCACCTATCCATTCAACGAAGCCAGACTTCTGCCATTTTTGAAATCTATTAAAAATCTTATTGTGGTTGAGGAAAAACGTGGATTCCTTGAAAGTGAAATAAAAGAAGTACTGAACAAGTTTTCTTTAAGCGTTCCGGTTTTTGGAAAAGAATTTAAAACTGATCATGGTTTTATGGAAGGTTTTCCGGCCCATGGTGGTTTGAACTACGAAATTATTTATAAGAATTTAAACAATGCCATGGATCTTTTGAACTGGAAAAAAAACGGAGAGGTTTGTTTTAATTCTCTGCCAGTATCTCAAAAGATGGATCTCTTATTGCCACGACGTCTTCCGACTTTTTGTCCGGGGTGTCCGCACCGGGAGACTCTCAGTATCATGAAAGAGATTCGTTCGAATCTTGCCGATAAAGATGTGCAATTAATTTCCCATGGGGATGTCGGTTGTTATTCATTGTCCTTTCTTGAGCCCTTCAAGGAAATGCACGATCTCTCGGCAATGGGTCAGGGTGGGTCATTGGGGGCCGGGACGGATTTATTTACTACCAATCCTTCAGTGGTATTAATGGGAGATTCAACTTTCTTCCATTCTGGCATGGTATCGATTTCAAATTCCGTCCAAATGAACCACAACATTACCTACGTTCTTTTAGATAACGATAATACGGCCATGACTGGGCATCAGGTAACTCCGAGAACAGGTGTTTCGGTTGAAGGTACGATACGTCCTCGTCAAAATATGCTGGATGTTGCAAAATCACTGCAGGTATCAGAAGCCATTGAAGTAAATCCGAGTGATCGATATTTCTATAAGAATCTTTTACTTGAGATGATTCAGCGTCCAGGTGTCAAAGTGGTTGTGTCCAACAAAGAATGTGGACTAACTTTTCATGGTCGAAAAAAACGCGATGATCGAAAGCTATTCTCAAGTGGGCAGACCGAAAAATTACGAGAGTTTTATCAAATCAACACTCTTGCCTGTGAAGATTGCCGTGCCTGTGTGGACATGACCGGATGTCCGGGACTTTCACAAACTAACGATGCTTACGGCACAAAAGTCATGATTGATCCGCAAATTTGCGTATCCGATTCTTATTGCACCAAGATTAAGGCTTGCCCAAGTTTTGAATTGGTTCAAGTGGCTGATTACCATCCTACAAAATATCGTAAGGAGATCCAGTCTAATAAAGAGTGGAATCTTCCACTTCCAGTTTCACAAAAAAATCTTCAGACGATTGCTGAAGGTAAAGATTTTAGGGCCATTGTTATCGGCGTAGGTGGCTCTGGTGTGACAACTATCTCACGGGTTATTGCAGAAGCCGCTTCTGAAATGGGTGGGAGAGAGGATCTCGATTTTAAATTTGTCGATCAAAAAGGCTTGGCCCAAAGAAATGGTTCAGTTACAAGTCATTTAAGTATTTATCAAAAAGGTAAATCACAGGGACAGGTAGTTCCACTTGCTTCAGCTGATATGGTTCTTTCTCCGGACTTATTAGAAGGATCTCGGGCCATTGAATTTTTATCTGCCAATGGAATCTTAATTGTAGATTCAGAATATCAAGTGCCTTTATCTATTCTCTTAGATCGTGGAATTGATCATGAAGTGGTTACGCCTGAAGCGATTCAGAAAGAACTAAAAGAAAAACTTGGATCGCGCTTGATTATGGCACCAATGAAGAAAATGTGTTTTGAGCGCTTTCAGCGCCCTGTATATTCATCAACTATGGTGCTAGGAATTGCTTTTCAAGCGGGGAAGCTTCCTTTCTCCTTAGAAGATTTAATCAATGCATTGAAAGCAGCAGTACCGAAGTCTGAATTGTCTCCTAATTTAGAAGCTTTCATGATGGGGAGAGATTGGTACTTACAAGAGCAAAACCAAACTCAGGTTGCTTCTTTTCATGATTATGCCGAAGAACTTGCTCTCATAAACGAAAGTGCTGGCATGGCCGCTTTCCCTTGGCAGTCAAACCAACGATTCAAAGATACTCATACGAGTTACACGAAACTCATGGCTGAACAATTTCCTGACATTCCTCGAAGCCATTTAGCTCAATATGTTCATGACTTGATTGTTTTTGATCAGGGAATAAGTCTTCCTGCTTTTTATCAGGCTGCGATTGATCTGAAGAAATTTTATCAACAAGAAGCTCTCGCCATCGCCCTTAGGACCTTGGCCAAAACTTTCTGGATTAAAGACGAAGTGTTTGTTTCTCATCTCATGATTTCACCAATTAAACTAAAGCTGGATGAAACGAAATATAAAGAGATGGGTTCTTCCTATAAAGTCATCCACATCAATCGACCAGCTTTTGAACTTATGGGCAAAAAGATTGAATTTGATTTCTCTCCAAGACCCTGGATGCTTAAAATCATGAGGCATTTGCGTATTCTAAGAAAACTCATGCCTGAATGGCATAAGGAAGAGCGCAAAATATCTTTTGAAATCAGAAAAAAACTGTTCTCTGCTTTAACCCTGATTGAACTAAAAAAATTAGACTCCGTAAAAGGTTACCGACAATATCGTTATAAATCCGCTGCAAAATATCTTGAAGGCAAGATATGAGTAAGATCATCGATGCTGTTTCCATCGTGATAACTTGCCAAAATGAGATCTTCGCTATTCAGCGCCAAAACTTTCTCAAGGCATTTCCAGGTTACTGGGCTTTTCCTGGCGGAAAAGTTGAAGTTAGTGACGATCAGCTCTCTCTTCAGCACCCAATCACTCAAGGGATAGAGGCGAGATTACTAGGTGCAGCCTTTCGTGAAGGAAAAGAAGAACTCGGAGTTGATCTCTCTTTGGAAATTCTTCGCGGCAATGTTGAACGAATTGATTATCTGGGGCTGGCAGTAACTCCGGACTTTAATCCTTTTCGATTTGCGACTCATTTTTATCGGTTTCAACTAAAAGAGAAATGTGAATTTATCATTGATCGAAACGAAGCCAAAATTGCCAAGTGGATAAGTTCCTATGATCTTTTAAAGCAATATCATGATGGGCATATTCTGGCCGTTCCTCCGGTGATTAAAGTCATCGAAACTCTGGGCCAAAATCCGGACGTAAGATCAATTGAGAATCTAAATTTTGATTATGATAAAGATAATCATGTGCCGATGATTGAATCCCTTAAATCAATTCGACAGCTCATGCCTCTTTCAAATACTCTTCCTCCGGCCACTCGTACCAATGCCTTTCTAATCGGGGACAATGGACCGAAAATTATACTGGACCCATCTCCTAAAGATGCTGAAGAATACCGAAAATTAGTGAATACCATAAAACTTTTTGGCCTGGATAAAGTTCTCCTCACGCATCATCATCCTGATCACCATGAACATTCTGTAAAATTGGCCAAAGAATTTAATGTTCCCATGCAAATGAGTCGTGATACTCATACTCGTCTTAGCGCTAAAATTCCTGGTTATTTTGAAAATGTAGAAGTTCATTTGTTAAAAGAAGGGGATGTCGTTACTAAATGGTTAGGACGAAATGTTATCGTCTATTCTATCCCTGGTCATGATGAAGGTCAGATTGCTCTGGCATCAGAAGATATGAGCTGGTTTATTGCGGGAGATCTTTTTCAGGGTGTTGGTACGGTTGTGATTGGTGATGATGAAGGAGATATGGCGAAGTACTTTGATACCCTTCAAAAAGTCATCTCACTTAATCCACGGGTACTTTTTCCATCTCACGGCATAGGCCTGGGAGGAGTGAATATTCTTCAGAGCACTTTAGAACATAGACGCATGCGGGAAATACAAATACTAAAGCTGCATCAGGAAGGTTTGTCAGAAGAACAAATGCTGGAAAAGATTTATTCCCAGGTTGATCAAAGACTTTGGCCTTATGCCAGAAAGAATATCCAAAAACATTTAGAAAAGTTGAAAACGGATAAATTAATCTAAGTCATCTTCATCTTCGTCGAATTCATCCTCATCATCGTAGTCACAGGTTATCTTTATGGTGAGCTCACCCAAAAGTAATGAAAAGCTATCAGATTCTTTTATCACTTTTAGTTTCTTCTTTGTTGCTTCATCCAGGATCTTTTTGTATTCACCTTCGGTCACTTCAATTGTTCTTTCACCCGTTGCAAGTCCGAAGATTGATTTTAATTTTTCAATGTTGATTGATTCATCTTCCATCGTTATCCCTGCCTTTTTAGTCGTTAAACGATACTAAGATGTATCTCTTACCACTATCGATGGGGAGTGCCTCATGATAATGTGTAATTCGTCCGGGATGCATTGTCAGAAACCCTTTTGGATTTCCAATACACTGCACATTCTTATGAACAAAATTGCATCCTCCACCTGTGTAATCGACGTTCCAAGTATTAAGTGCAATGTTAGTCGTATAAGCAGAGGCATCATGATGGGGTGATAGTCTGGTCTGGCCTTTCTCGCTGTATTTAACAATAAACGAAATGTTGTAGCCCTTCGTATGATATTTATAAAGATGATACAACATGGCCTTAAAGTATTGTTTTACTACTACATTCAACCACCAACGTCCGAGATTCAATTGAGTGAGGTGAATATCCTGAGTCGGATAATTTTCCACAGTACCAATACGTTTATCAATTTCATTGGGTTTTGAGTAAGTACCGCCAGACCATTCATTTTTCTTTTCTGCCAATTCGACTAAATAATCACAAAATTCAGGCACAAAAAATGGAATTTGCCAGATGTCGGGACCGATCTGTTTAAAAATATCGGTTTTAATATTTTCGCGATCGGCTTTATATTGTTTTAGAAAATCACAAAAGTCTTTATGGAGATAAGTTTCTTCAGTCCATGGTGCAAGAATGTTGAAGCCGGAAGTGACATCAGTCTTCTCGATGAATCCGTAAACTTCATTGTTTAAAAGAAAAAGTGCTTCACCGTTCATTCGCAAATTATAACAAATATTCATATCGATATCCCAATCATCATGTTCTTTAGTCAGATTGGTATTTCTCTTAAAAACTTCGCTTTTAAATAACATGTTCCCACAGATGTAGGGGACTCTGAAGCTGCCCTTTTTTTTCATCTCAAAAATGTCCAGATAGTCTTCAGAGCGTGCATACCATCCAGTAGGGGAGAGAGCTCCCCAGAAGTTTGAAAATATTGATTTCGGCTTGATCATCAATCCCGCTATGATTGGGCGGTTTTCCTGTAGACAGTCTTTTAGAATGGACTTCATATTGATGACGTAGTCAGCATAGATGGTCCAAATATAGTCACCTTGCGAATTCATGTGGATATAATTGTAGGCTTGTTTTTCATTAGTGACGTGATGGGCATAAGGATGGTTAATAACTCGGTCGCTGAAAATAGTTACATTCAATAAATCTTTCGGATAGTCGAGATTTTCAAGAAATTCCATACATCGATCTGATTTATTGTTGTAGATAAAAAAATACAGGTCTATTTTCTTCATAAGTTCCTCAACTAGAGCTTTTAGTCCTTAACGGAAAAAAAGCGCTAAAATTTAAGAAAAATAGGATAAATGTAAAAAAAATATATTGAGCAATATAGTTAAATGTCTGAAATTATTCTGACATTAACCCTTTATGTCCCACCAATTGATAATTCAGGAAATATCAATGGTACTGAAAAAAATGAATTATCAGTAGAAGCTACCAGTATTTCACCCACCACATCAACATTCTTTAACATATTCATAATATTCCCAGACAGAGTGATATTCCCAAAAGTCATGGACCTTTCACCTTTATCCCAGACATAACCTTTAACTGCTACCGAGAAATTTCCATTCACGCGATTGGCTCCAGAATAGAGTCCATCCATCTGGATTACTTCTAAATATTTAGAAGGAAGTGGCTTAACATTTTGTCCGGTAATAATGAGATCCGTTCCACCAATGCCCAAGGCACCCCCAGGATTTTGAACTGCGTGTCCCGTAGTTGTTGTGTTCAAGGTCCTGGCAGTGACTGAGTTATGATAGAGCGATTTGAGAACACCTCTCTCAATTAATGTTAGTGATTTTCTCTCAACGCCTTCACTATCAAAAACAGAGGTTCTAAATGAGCGCTCAAAGAGAGGATGATCTATAATTGTTAAATCTCTAGAAGCGACTTCTTGACCCACTTTTGTTCCCCATGGATTCATTTTATCGATGGCACTTTTAGCTGAATAAAAATGGGAGAAGCAGCTCATTAAACTTTTTAAACAATCATGATGAAACATCACAGAATACTTGGCAGTTGGGAGAGGCTTTTCTTCCAGAATATTTCTTGCATGAAAAAGTGCTGTCTCTGCCACTTTGTCCCATTCTAGTTCCAAAAATGTATGGGCAATACTGTAATCATCAAAATTTGATTTTTTACCATTCTGATCCATAAGTGCAGAGGTGGCGATGTTATAGCTTTTATCAAAATAATTTGCTTCACGGCCCTTTGAACTCAAATATATGGATTCATATTCATTTTCCGAATAGCCATTGTAAGGAACCGCAACGACTCGTTGATCGCCTTGCTTCACTCGTGATTCTAGTTCAATCGTTCTATCGGTTTTAAGTTTAATATCTATTTCTTCTTCGGGTATTGATAATCGGTCAGAGAGACAACCTTTGAGATCCATAAGTTTTTCATTCGGATTAGGAGAACTCATCTCAGCATTTTGAAGTGCTTGTTTGACCATAAACTTCAATGATTCTTCATCAAAGGTTTCAGTATAGGACAGGCCAATTTTATCATCTTTAATGACTCTGATTCCAAGGATCTGAGTACTTGCTACTTTATATTCAGAAATGTCCCCATTTTGTGAGCTCATCTTTAATGATTTCGACTTGCATAGTAAAAGATCTGATTGAGCCTTCTGATCAGTCACCTGATTGATGACTTTTTCCATGATGTTTTTCATACCTGACCTCCTACCAAAATTTCGTCTACTTTAATTGGTGGTTGTCCCACTGTCGTGGGAATACTCCCACTGACTGAACCGCACATTCCGGCCATCATTAAAAGATTCTTACCCACCATAGAAATTTTCGCCATAACCTCTGGGCCTGATCCAATTAAGGTGGCCCCTCGAACTGGTGTTGAAATTTTTCCATCCTTGATGAGGTAAGCCTCCTGAACAGCAAAGTTGAACTGGCCGGTTGAAGGGTCCACAGATCCTCCGCCCATTTTTTTTGCGTACAGACCATCTGGAACGCTGGCGATTAAATCATCGAGTTCATAATTTCCTTTATCAATATATGTATTTCGCATGCGCGAGGCTGGAGCAAATCTATAAGACTGGCGACGTCCAGATCCAGTTCGCTTATGGCCAGTTTTAATCTCACCCATGCGGTCACAAATAAAACGCTTCAGTACACCATTTTCAATCAGGGTCGTTTTCTGAGTCGGCATACCTTCGTCATCTATAGATAACGATCCCCAAGCTCCAGGTACAGTTCCGTCATCTAGAGCGGTCAAAGCACTGTGAGCAATCTGTTCACCCATTTTATCCCAGAAGGCACTGGCTTTTTTTTCTACTGCCGTTGTTTCTAAAAGATGACCACAAGCTTCGTGAAAAATGACGCCACCAAACCCATTATCAATAATCACTGGCATTTTTCCTGGAGGACAAGGAGCTGCATATAAAGTAGTAGAGGCTTGCTTCAATAATGTCTGACAAACTTCTTCGAATGGTTGTTTTTCAATGTAATCCCATCCACCAATTGCTCCCGGACCGTGTGAAGCCTCAGATTGCAGCTGGCCATCTTTCATCACTAAATGATGAAAGAGTCTGATATAAGGCCTTTCTTCCGTGGCAAACAAACCTTCAGAGTTATAAATCTCGATGATTTGTTTTTTCTTAGAAAAATTCAAAATCACTTGTGCTGTCCTGGCATCACTTCTTAATACGTCATCAATCTTTTTTAGATGCGCCAGCTTATGTTTAACATCCACCTCTAGATCTTTAATGATGGGAATTTTTGGATATTTTAGCGTTTCAAAATTAAGCGAAGTTTCTTTTCCAGGCTTCCCAATACGTGCGCCCAATAGTTTAGTGATTCTTAATAGTTCTTCACGCTCAGTTGAATTGGTATATCCATAGAGCGCCTGCTCACCGTGAATAAGTCGGATACCAATGCCAAAGATTGTTCCTGATTGAGTATCTTCAGGTCGTGAATTTTTAAATACCACACCTTCGGTTTGGGTACGTTCAACGAAAACTTCTACGAAGTCAGCCCCGTTTTGCAGGCCTTGTGAAATAATTTCTTGAGCGATGTTGATTTTTATTAATTGCATAACTCTACCTATGGTGGGATTTTTTTTCAGGAAGGATTTAAAAGATTTTTTTTATTTTTTCCTCCATACAAAAGCATGGAGGAAAAAAAGAATAACTTAATTCAAATGAGTCTGATGAATATAAAGGCGAAAGATCTTATCTTTAGTTCTACGAATGGCGAAGTTACCACTTTCTTTCTGTTCGATTAGGAACTGGTAATACTCAGGACGAGTGTCAGCAATCTCTAAAACGGATTTACCTTCGAACTCACCAAAATCAATAACAACTCTGTCTTCTTCAATAATACCAGTAAGTGGACTTTGTTCCTGCGCCATGATTCCCTCCTTAGAATGCTGTGACCGGTTTTAAATGTCTTATAATAAGATTTTGAATGATCTCATGACGCTTTGAAAAGCTTAGTTTTTGAAAAACTGCTTTAAGAACACAATGAGGGCCCTAAATTCTTGAGGGTAATCATCAGCCATCATTTTTTTTATTATTTCAAGTGATTTATAAAGACTCAAGCCTTTACGATAGGGGCGGTCATTGATCATAGCAACCATAATATCAAACACGGCTACTAAGGTACTTTCAAATCCCATTATCATCTCAGAGTTAGTTTCTAGCTTTTGATCCTTAACTAATAGACTTTTCATACGGTCATTTAAAAAATGGTGATGCTTAATAATATTTAAATAATTTTTTGAAAGTGGAACTCTGCCTTTCAGAAGGTTGAACGAGAAGTCTGCATGATCTCCAAACAATTCCTGATCTCTCGGATTTAAATTTTTTAAATCATATTTCATCT
>CAMASK010000011.1 GCA_945860895.1 Bacteriovorax stolpii | reverse complement strand
TAAAATTAAAAAATATCTCCATGAGCTGGGGAAGACCAATGCCCATAATCATGTGTTCAAGAAGAGGCACCAGCATTTTCCACTTGGGAACGCGTGTTAGAATGGAGTGACCTTGCGACAATCTGTATCCAGCAACTAATAGCGTTTTCTGATGAAGACTTTCATTTTCAATTCTATCCTTCAATTGTGAAAGACCGGCCATCCATTTTGGGGGGTATTGAGTTCGCTTAAATTCTGTCCAGCTAAGTTTTGAAAGAATGCCATCTTCCGGAATAAGATTCATACTGATATTGGAGGGAAAGACATGCACATGTCCTGCAGTATCTATAAGAGGCATGTCATCGGAAATAATTTTTATCTTTGGATTATTCAACAGGTGAGAGAGCAGTGTACTTTTTCCACCTTTGGAGGCAAGCATGACAAGGGAGTTTACTTTGGAAAGAGAAACTCCTAAAGCATGAATGCGACATAGACCTTGTTGATCCAATTTTTCACCAAGAATAGAATGAATAGTTAGAAAACCCAATTCATAGAGACGATCTTCTTCTAGAGAATATATTCTTATAGACTCTTCGAGTCGGTCCCAAATGGTGAGGGCCTTACCTGAGTAATCTATATATTGTCTGGAGCCTATTCTGTAAACAGCACAAGTTTCAAGAATTTTCACCGCCACCATAGCAGGTAGCTCCGGTGGAACTTCTCGAAACAGCTCTACAGTTGTTTGGACACTTGCGGCTTCATTTTGGACAAAAAAATGAAACTCTTCCTGAAGTTTTTTTAAAGTCGCCTCTTCATTGCTACTGACAAGAATGATATGATTATGAAAATTTAAGTATAGCTGCAAAAGAAGGGTCCTTGTGGTTTCATTCAGTGTTTTAATCATAACTCAGGGTCAGGAAGAACTGCTATTGAAATGTCTCGATTCCTTGCATCCGCCAGTGGATTCAAAATATTTCGATATTGCTTTACCTATTTTGAACCAAGTGAAGTAGATGTATTAGCTGGTCCTGACACGGCTGCAAAGGGAAAATTCTAACGGCTCGAATTTATTAAGATAACTGCATTTCAGGTTTTAAGCGTTAAAATATTAAGATTAAGGAGATTTCTATGAAAAAAATTATTGGTTGTTTGTTACTAACCTTGTCAGTTTCTGTATTTGCGGCCGAAACTGAGACGCTAAAAAAAGAAGATCAAAAATATTATAAGAATCAAGCTATGGAAGGTAAAAATGATCTACAGCGAATTGATTCAACAGTAAAAGAAATTAATAAACTGTACGGCGAAGTTGCTTCTTTGAAAGAACAAATCAATGAGTTAAAAAATGAAATTCAAATTTTAAAAGCAGCGAAATAAATGAAAATACGATTTGAGACAACTGTTAAGTGTCCTTGGTTGAGCGTAAAGAATAAATTTGATCGAGAACTTTTTTTGCAATTGGCACCGCCCTGGGTAGGAATGACGCTTGAGCGCTTTGATGGGTGTTCCCCAGGCAATGAAGTTCATTTAATGCTCAATTCTTTTGGCCTCAAGCAAAAATGGGTGAGTGTCATTACAGCAGAAAATTTAAAAGAGACAGAGTGGTCATTTATTGATGAAGGGCGTACTATTCCCTGGCCAATGAAAAGTTGGAAACATATTCATCAAGTTCTTTCTGTGGATGAGCATACTACCTTGATCATTGATGATATTACTTTTGATTGCGGAAATAGCATTTTAAACAGCTTGCTACGTCCATTTCTGTGGAGCAGCTTTTCTATTCGCCCGTCCCGTTACAAAAAGTTTTTTGAAGGAAAATAAATGAAATTCCTGTTTCTTGTTTCAGTTTTGTGTAGTTTTCCAATTCAAGCTGAAACGGTTTTGTTCCTGGGAGATTCCCTGACTGAAGGATATCAGTTATCAAAAGAGGAAGCCTTTCCTGCTTTAATTGAAAAAAATTTAAAGCCAAGACATTCAGATTTAAAAGTTATCAATGGTGGAGTGAGTGGAGCAACTACGGCCAGTGGGCTTAAACGCCTCGGCTGGTATATAAAAGCTAAACCGGACATTGTCGTTCTTGCTCTCGGCTCTAATGATGGTCTAAGAGGAATGAATCTTAAAGAGACTGAAAAAAATCTCATTGCCTTTGTTGAGCGCGCACAAAAAGAGAATATTAAAGTTGTGATGGTTGGTATGAAGATGCCTACAAATTATGGAGAGCCCTATCGCTCAAATTTTGAAAAGATCTTTCCGATATTGGCAAAAAGGTATCGTCTGCCCTTAGTTCCTTTTCTTCTTGAAGGAGTTGCCACTAATCCCAAATTAAACCTTGCAGATGGAATTCACCCCAATTCTGAAGGTCATAAAATAATGGCGAAAACTGTCGAGAAAGTATTGGAACCCCTATTATGATGAATCTTTTGAATGTCCGTAAAAGTTATGGGAGTGGCCCATCAAAAGTGGAAGTTTTAAAAGGAATCAATTTAAAAATTGAGACCGCTGAGACACTCGCTCTCGTAGGTAAGTCTGGTTCTGGTAAATCAACCTTGCTTTCACTAATGTCTGGACTGGATTCAGTTGATGAGGGCGAGATTTGGATCAAGGGAAATTGTGTTTCCAGAATGCCTGAAAAAGAGCTTACTCGGTTTCGTTGCCAAAATATGGGGATTGTCTTTCAACAGTTTCACCTCGTCTCCACCCTGACGGCTTTTGAAAATGTCCTTTTACCACTGAATCTTTTGAAAGATCCCCAGGCAGAAGTCATTGCAAATAAACTTATTGATCAAGTGGGATTAACTCATCGTGCTCATCACTTACCCTCTGAACTGAGTGGGGGAGAAAGTCAAAGAGTTGCTCTGGCACGGGCCCTCTCAACCAGGCCCACTATTTTATTTGCCGATGAACCCAGCGGTAATCTGGATGAAGACACCGGTAACAAAGTGATGGACCTTCTTTTTAAAATGGTTCATGAGACTGGAACGACTTTAGTTTTAGTGACTCATGATCTTGATCTTGCCGCCAGATGTTCACGGATAATTCATCTGGAACATGGGAGTTTGGTGTGATCTTTAAACTCTTTTTAATCAAAGAGATTAAAAAGTACCCTCTGTTTTTTCTACTTCTAGTTGTAACACTTCTCTTGGGCACCTTGGGTTTAACAACAATCAATGTAGTTTCTGAGCAAGTGAGAGGTAAACTCGAAGCAAATGCAAGGGAATTACTCACTTCAGATTTGGTGGTGAGTGCACGCCGTGATCTTTTAGATGATGAAAAAAAACAATTAGATATCATCGTTAAGAAATTCTCTCACAAGACCTACAAAGTCGTTGATATCTATTCCATGGTTAGACAGGAAAAAACACTTCAGACAAGACTCGTTGAAGTGAGATCAGTCGAAGATGGTTATCCCTTTTATGGGAAAATTTCTGTACGTGAGGGACAATTTCGGCCAGATGGTCTCTACATATCAAGAGATCTGGCTGAACTTTGGGGAATTGGCACGGGCGAAAAATTAAAAGTTGGTGAAAAGAAATTTGATGTTAAAGGAATTGTTGATAATGATAGTTCTCAGGGTCTACGTGGTTTTTCACTGGCGCCAAGAATTTATTTGCCCTTGAGTGAGGTAGAACAAACTGGTTTATTAAGGCCCGGTGCCACCGGCAGCTATGCTCGTCATTTTCTACTTCCAGAATTTACTGCCCAAAAGTTTGAAGAATTACGCAAAATGATTATTCTCTCTTTAAGTGATCCAGCGATAAAAGTAACTCTTCCTCAGGAGAGTAGTGAGCAAACTGGAAGAGTCATAGGTTATCTTACGGATTTCATGTCACTCGCTGCTTTAATTGGTCTTGTGCTTTCGTTGGTGGGAGTTTTTTATCTTTATCAGTCTCATCTTAGCGCACGCTTAAAGGACTTTTGCCTTTTTCATCTTTTGGGATTAGATAAAAAACACATTACTCAGGGCTTGATTTTACAATTTAGCTTGGTATTTCTTGTTATTCTTATTCTTCAGGTCTTGATTATCGTTCCTGGATACAAAGTACTTTATCCCATCCTTTCTACTGCACTCGGAATTGAGCTTTCCTCAGAAGTGAATTTGAAATCAGTGCTGATGCAGTTACCTTTTCTTTATGGATTAACTCTTACGATTCTGATTCCACTTCTCTTTGGACTAATGCGAACTCCTATGGGTCTTCAATTGAAAGCACCTAAATTATCAATGGGACGCTTTCGTTTGTTAGACTTTATACCCTTTGTGATTCTTCTTTGGATTTTTGCAGTCTATTTAAGTCATTCACTTAAAACGGGAAGCCTTTTTTTTGGTTCACTGTTGATCGTTTTTATCTTTTCAACAGTCCTTATTAAATTTGTTCAGTGGTTCCTGAAAAAATATGCCAGTGGTAAGTCTCTTTTGTTTCCGAATATTGAAACGGGTGTAGCGATTAGAAATATTGTCCATTCTGGCCATAAATTAACCCTCAGCTTTCTATCTTTGGCAATCGGTACCACATTGATCTCACTCATTCTGCAACTTGATCAACTTATTCAAAAAGAATTTACTCTGGATGAGCATAAACCTTCTCTTTTTATATTTGATATCCAGGAAGATCAAATGGATCCACTGAAGGAGTTTGCTAGGGCCCAAGGAGTTGTGCTTGAAGGAATTACTCCTATGATTCGTGCCCGTCTGGAAAAGGTGAATGGTAAAAACTTTTCCAGGGCCGAAGAAAATGGCCCTCTTAGAACTAGGGATGAGGAAATTGAGTCGCGCATGAGAAACCGCGGAATAAACCTTACTTACAGAAAAAATTTGAGTCCAGCCGAAAAATTAATTGAGGGTAAAGAATTTCCCGTACTCCCTGATACTCAAAGAGAAGCCTTTGTGTCTTTGGAAAAAAAGTTCGCCCAGCGAATGGGACTCGCTATCGGAGATAAAATTACTTTTGATATTCAAGGGGTAGAAGTTGAAGCGAAAGTGCTTAATTTTAGAGAAGTGAAGTGGACCAGCTTTTATCCTAACTTCTTTGTTAATGTGGAACCCGGATTCATTGAAGAAGCCCCTAAGACTTATCTTGCAGTATTGCCGCAAGGACCTAAAGAGATCAAACGAGTTTTTCAGCGAGAAGCTGTGTCGAAATTTCCAAATATTTCCTTTATCGACGTAGAGGAGCTTATTAGTAAGCTTGCTGCGTTGTTTGAGAAATCGCGTCAGGCGATTGAAGTGATCTCATGGTTGAGTTTGGCCGTTGGACTTGTCATTCTCTATGGCCTCTCCCATGACCAGGTCTATAGACGCTATTATGACCTGGCGCTCATGAAGACTCTCGGTTTTTCATCTGCCTCATTACGAAAGCAGCTCCTGATAGAATTTGGGTTTCTCTTTCTTTTGGCCACTGGCATTGGTTTTTTTCTAGGATGGCTGATGGCAATAATTATTGGACGAGAAGTTTTTAAGCTTGAATGGAGTATTGATTGGGGCCGCATTCTTTACCCTGGACTTTTTCTAAGCATTCTATGTTTAGTCACGATCCTGCTTTCTTCCAGGAAAGCAGTCTTGGCAAAACCAAGAGAACTTTTGTCGGACTCATAATTTGCTGCTTTTTTCTTTCCAAGCTCCTTAGGAGTCATTAAAATTTTCAGCATATGTTTGGGATAGAATTTTCAGAAGCAGGCCTGGTCCAGTTCTTTAGTCAGTATGCCTATGAGCCTGCTTATGTTTATACTTTCATTTGTTGTTTCATGTTGGCCGCATCCTTTGGTCTTCCCATCCCAGAAGAATTAACTTTGATTTCAGCTGGCCTAGTTGCTTACATGGCCCAAAATCCTGCTGAATTTCCCCCGCCATATCCAGGAGCTGAAGGAGTTAATACTTTTACTCTTTGTATCGTCTCTTTTCTGGCAGTAATTTGTAGCGACTCAGTAGTCTTTCTGATAGGTAAAATCTTTGGTGGTCGAATCATCAAGACTAAATTTTTTCAAAAACAAGTGGCCGGAGCAGGGTTTGATAAAATCAATTCTTGGTTTCAAAAATATGGGGGATGGGCCTGTGGGATTTTTCGTTTTACTCCCGGCCTGCGCTTTCCGGGTCATCTAAGTTGTGGCCTTTTGGGGATCCCCCTGTGGAAATTTTTTGCCATTGATGGATTGGCCGCCTTGTTATCAGTTCCAACCCAAGTTTATTTCGTCGCAAAGTATGGTGGTCAGGTTCTTAGATATCTCAAAGGATTTAAATTAATTCTTGTCGCAATTCTGGCCGTGGTAGTGATTATCTGGCTTATCCGTAAAGTCTATCTGAAGAGAGTCACAAATAAGGCTGAATTAAGTTTGAAATAGTCCACAAACATCTTCTAGCTTTAATGCGAGCTCTTTTCTAAATTGCCCCAAATCATTGTACTTAAAAATTATCTCTCGTTTGGTCATCTTTGATTTATCAAAGAACAAGGGAAAATCCCAATTGATTGAAGCTGTAATGATCAAGTGTCCCTTATCGGGAGTTAGTTCTTCAACCTTTGTCTGAAGTCGATATTTAACTAATGGCTTTTGGGCTTTGGGAATAGTCTTGGCGAGCTCAATGATACCTGACTTTGCAGTAGGATCTTTAATTTTCAAAGCTTCCAGCATTGAACTCTCTAAGCTTTCGGCGCCGTATATATGGGGAGCAATCTCCATCACCTTAAGATTTTTATTCTCAGTGGTTTCTAGATAGCGATAAAAAAAATTATCCATGGTTTGAAAAAGATACTCGTAAAGTTGGGCTTCATTCCCATACTTATTTTTAATCTTGTCCTGCCACTCGTGTATCAATTTCGAATTATCATCCATACTATTAGTATTCTTAAGGATTATGCGTCATGGCCATACAAATGTTGAATCTCACAATTCATGAATCGTAAAGGCTTGGATTTTTTAGTATGATTAATTAACTTTTAATATGGAGTGTTTATGCGTTCCCTGCTGTTTCTTGTTCTTTTGATGTCTGAAGCCATAGCTTCTGATTTTTATAGCATCAAAGATAAAGGCATTGATGGAAAAGAATTTTCCATGGATTCATTAAAGGGAAAAGTCGTTTTGATTGTGAACATTGCTTCTCAATGTGGCTACACACCTCAACTCGAAAACCTTGAATCTCTTCACAAAAAATACAAGGAGAAAGGCCTGGTCATTTTAGGTGTTCCGACCAATGATTTTGGCGGCCAGACTCCGCAAGATGACAAAGGAATGCAAGAGTTTTGTCAGAAAAATTACAACGTGACTTTTCCGCTTCTTTCTAAAAAAACCGTACAAGGCAAAGAAAAAAGAGCGCTTTATAAATTTCTAACAGAACAAACCCCAAAGAATCTTCAAGGTGAAGTGGGATGGAACTTTGAGAAATTTCTCATTTCAAAAAAAGGTGTTGTGATCACTCGCATGAGATCTTCACTTGATCCTCTGGATAAGGAAATGCTGAATAAAATTGAAGCTCAACTTTAAGTGAAAACAATTGTCGTGGGTGCAGGTGGTGGGGGAATTTCTTCTGCCATCCTGGCGCGAAAAAGAGGCCATGAAGTTTGTTTAATTGAAGCCCATGAAAATTTGGGTGGCTGTGCCTCATGGTTCAAGCGTGGCAGTTTTATTTTCGACGCTGGTGCAACAACACTGAGTGGACTTAAATCTCAGCAGCCTTTAGGTAAATTGTTTTCCCTGATGGGTAAGAAGCCTTCGGTTTATCCTCAGGATCCGGGAATTGTTTTTCATCTTTCAAGTGGTAAGAAAATTTCTTATTACCAAGACTTTGAAAAATGGATGTTTGAGCTAGAAAAAGCTTTTCCCTCATTGAACCATCGTCCTTTTTGGAAAAAAGTTTATAAAATTAATGATGAAGCCTGGGGATTGCTCTCGAAGCTAAGTAATTTCCCTTTTCAAAAACCCGAAGACTTTTTAGGTGTTTTTAAACTTATTCCCCACACTCATCTGCTACCATATTTATTCATCTCAACAGACCTTATGCTGAAGCGATATGGTCTTGAACATCCTGAATATCTTGAACTTATCAATGGAATTCTTCTTATTTCTGCTCAGGCGCACGCTGATCAATTGCCATTTCTTATTGGAGCACTAGGGTTGGCGTATCCTCAAGATACCTATGTTCCCGTTGGTGGAATGAAGGGGCTTATGGATTTTTTTGAATCAAGTTGTACCGAAAGTGGTATTGAAATTATTAAAAAAACAAAAATTTCTAACATAAGTAAGCACAAGCTCTCCAGCACGAGTGGAGAAGAATTCTACGGCGACGAAATTATTTTAAACGTTGATCATTGGAATTTGCCAAATCTTTTTGAGGGCCCGGACAAGGTAAGAATAAACCAAAAATTGGATGAAAAAAAAGAAGCTTGGGGTGCATTCACATTATACTTTGGCTGTCGCTCACAAATTGCTGAACTTTATCAGCAAATTCATTTGAATCATCCAGACGTGAAAAATTATTTTATTTCTTTCTCGCATCCTGAGGACATCAGCCGCGCTCCGGCCGGTTTTCAGGCCGTAACTATTTCAACGCACACTCAAGCAAGAGATTGGTTTGAAATGGATAAAGAAACTTATCAGGCCAATAAAAAAAGAATTCAAAATCTGATTTTAAAAGATTGTCTTGAGCGCTTCCAACTAGAGGACATCAAATTTCTCACGGCAGGAACTCCAAGATCTTTTGAGCGTTTTACGCACAGACGATATGGTTTTGTGGGAGGCTTGCCATTTTTATTTGGAATGAATCCATGGAAGCTTGAAGGTCATATGACCCCATGGAAGCATATCCACAAAATTGGCGATACGACTTTTCCGGGCCAAGGCTTAGTGGGTGTCGTTGCAGGTGCACTTTCATTGGATGCAGAACTTAAGAAAGAACTTTAACTCCTATTGGTTTATCAAATCTCAAATGCATTTCTCTTTGTGGGAATGCCATGGAAATATTCATCTCGCGGAAGCGATCATCCATTAGAAAACGAACATCACTTCTTACTTGATTTAGTGAAGGCACTTTATCAATGTTACAGAAGAATATGAGCTGGAAAGTTAAATTTGAATCTGCAAAATTAGTGAATTGAACAATAGGTAGAGGAGTTTGCTCAATTCCTTCATGGTTGAGCATGATATCCAGACAGATATTTTCAACTTGTCTCACAGCTGATCCATAGGCCACACCAAATTCTACAATTGTCCGAATAATAGTTGTTTCATAGTTCCAGTTCACTACTCCTTTCTCAAGAAAGAAACTATTAGGCACAATGAATACTTTTTGATCCGCGTTCTTAATTTTAGTGCTTCTTGTACCAATCGAAATCACTGTACCAGTTATATTTTCCACCTCAACCACATCACCAATTTTTATAGGCTGTTCTATCAGGAGGATAACTCCGGAGATAAAATTATTAACAATATTTTGTGAACCAAAACCCACTCCAATGGCCAATGCCCCACCCACAACAGTAAAGACCGTCAGGGGAATTCCCGCAATAGTAAGGGACAATGTCACAAACAATGCAAGGCATCCGTAAAAAGCAAAGGTTTGATAGGTAGTCTGGGAAGCTCGATCTTCAACAAAACGCATGATCAAACGCTTATTGATAAGTTTAGACATAAGATTAGAAAGACGAGAGGCAAAAAGGAGTAAGAAAAGGGCCACCAGCATGTTGCCAAGACCCAATTTTATACCAGCAATGGTGATAAGCTTATGGTTCCAAATCAAGCCAAACGTAGTTAATGATTCTTTTAGACTGGTATTCACAGGAGCTCCTCAAAAACAAAAAGTACTAGCTCAATTTGTCACGTGGTCCGTCTTTCGTAAAGCTTCAAACTTATTTTGGCCAACCTTGTCAAAACACCAAACTTCGTTTACGTAACTCGAAAGAGTGACTATCATTGAGACGATAAGTTTTTAAAAAAAGGAATTTTATGCGTCTGATTGAATTCATCAATGCTGGTGGATCTATTACCTGGATCCTGGTGGCCATGAATGTAGTGGGCATTTCTCTCATCCTTTGGCGTTTATTTGTCATGAGAGACTTTAATAAAAATTTAGATTTAGAGGCTAGGGCCGTGGCCGATGATTTAATTAAGCGCTTTGATATCAAGCAGCTTTTGCCAAATCTTGAATTGGTTAAAGATACGATCTCTCAAAGAGTGCATGAACTTGAAGTAGGAATGACTTCCATTAAAGTTGTTGCGACAACTGCTCCACTCTTGGGTCTTCTTGGAACCGTGATTGGTATCTATGAAGCTTTCCAGGTTATTTCAGCAACTGGTCTTCAGGATCCCGGTCAATTTGCATCGGGGATTTCTTACGCTCTCATTACAACAATTGTTGGCTTGATTGTAGCAATTCCTCACTACATCGCTCACAACTATTTGTCCGGTGAATTAGATGCTCTGGAAATTAAATTAGAAAAGAAAATTTCTCCTTACCTAAAAGGTTAATCCCATGGGTCGCAGACAAAAACGAGAATCTCTCGCAATGGACCTGACACCATTGATTGATATGGTGTTCTTGCTTCTGGTATTTTTTTTAGTTACCTCCACTTTTAAAAAAGATGAGTTGGCACTATTGTTAAAACTACCTAAGTCCGAGCAAGGTGCCGGGAACGAGAAAAAAACAGATCAACTAACGATTGAATTATCCAATGAAGACATTGCCGTAAACGGCAAAAAATCTACGATCGAAGCCCTTCCAGGGGCATTGAAAGAATTAAAAAAAGACGCTCTCATCAATCTTAGAGTTGATGGAGAGGTTCGTTATTTGAGACTGGTAAAAGTTCTGGATCTTTTGCAGTTAAATAAATTAGAAAACATTTCTCTCATTACTGATAAAGAAAAGAAGTGAATCCTTTGAATGGGGTGGTTGGTAAGCTAAAAACACTTTTAAATGATGAATAATTTACAGCAGCTGAAAATTTTCTTCAGATTTGAGGTAGATCATCCAACATGAAAAATACACTTCTTGCAATTTTTGTCCTGACCACTATCTCAACCCAAGCCTTTGCTTCGGTGAATTTCATCTGCTCTTTAAATAACTCAAAGCGTGTGATCTCAATTGCTGAAAAGCATTCGAGTTACGATAAAAATCGTCACTGTACAGTCTCCTGTATGTTGGCCCTTAAATGCAGTGACAATGAAGTGCTCATGATTGGACTATTAAAAGAAATCAAAGATTTCTTCGGTCCAGGTGAAGCAAGTGAAGAGGATCTAAAAGCCGATGCTTTCGGCGTAAGTTTAGTTAGTAAAAATGCTGCTAAGTCCGATTCTCAATGCCTTTCTCAATGTGATCTTTACTACTAGTTTTTAATCTCAAAGTTTTATTCATTTTAGAGTTGATCTCAAAAATCCCTCCCTATATACTTGTTTCAAACAATTGTTTGAAACAAGTGATCAAAGTGAGAGTTCATGCTTAACATGCTGAAAATATTCCCGTTTATTGTCATCTTCAGTCTTAGTGGCCAGACCTTTTCCTCAAGCCAGGTGAGTCTTTCAGAAGATTTATTAAAAGATTATTCGGCCAAGGGATCTCCACAATTGGATCAAATTCAGGCCGCATTCTTGGCCGTGGATATAAGAAAAGGTGACGTTAACGAAGCCTTTGCTCCAGAGCTTTTTGGGAAGGCCTCCTACATTGAGACCAATGAAAAGCCCATTATCCAGTTTATTCCAATCTTCTCACCAATTAAGCAAGTTCAGATGGGTGTAAGACAGAATATGCAGGGAGGTTTTAGTGCTGAAGCTTCTGTGAGCGCAGACCAGAGGAGTGCAAATTCGCCCACGGCCGGAAAATTCAACAATGTAACTACCACGATCTTAAGCTTCACTTTGCAGATGGATCTTTGGAAAGATTTATTTGGAAGATTAAGTAAGAGCAAAATAGAAAATGCTTTGTTGGATTCTAAGAGAGCTGCCCTGGAAAGAGATATTCAGATGAAAGCCTTTCATATTTCTCTCAGAAGAATTTATTGGTCACTAGTGGCCAATCAGGAAGCCATTGGTATTTCTCAGGCACTGTTAAAAACCGCCAAACAACAGGCAATTGAGACGGGGTTACGCTTTAAAAATTCAGTCGCCGAAGCTGATGAAGTAGCTGGATATGAAGCGCAAGTTGCCTCCAGGAAAGGAACACTGACTTATCTTCAATATCAGAGAGAAACATTAATTAAGCAGTTAAAAAATCTTTTACCGGAACTCAGTGACTCAGAAATCGTCCTCAGTAAATATAGCCTGGATGAAACCTTTGATCAGGTTATGGGGTGTGCTGCCACTATAGCAAAAGAACAGAAAGTACCTTATCACTTCACAAAATATGATGAAGCCACCGAAATGATCAGGGCCATGAGGACCAATTCTTCTGTATTGAATTCTAGGTATTCGGATCCGGACGTTAAACTCTACGGTGCAGTTAAATCAACCGGTGTAGGTTCAGACGCTAATGGAGGTGGCTTTCGTGGAAGTTATGGTTCTGCGCTAGATGACATGCAAACAAATAACCGCGCTGGTTATGTAGTTGGCCTGAGTTTCTCAGTTCCTTTAGGGGATGTTAAGCAAAACAATCAAAGAACCAAAGAAGTTTATGATGAAAAAAGATTGTCGGCAGCTATCAATTCTAATGATGCTCAAATGGTCAACACGCATCAGCAGCTTGTACGTTCTGTTACTCTTTTGAATGAGATGATTCTAAATCAGAAAGTGAGTTCCCAGCAACTGGATAAAAAGCTTAAATTTATGCAGCGTAAATACCAGCAAGCTCGAGCTTCTGTGAACGATCTTATCCAGAATCAGGATGCCCTTTTAAATTCAGAACTAGCTACCATTGAAACTCGTTTGCAGATTCTGAATGTCTTGTTTGATTATCTCGTCATTTATACTGAAACTCCATGTGAATTTAATAGGATCTAAATATGAAATTTTTTGTAGATTTTTTTCTTCGTAACTACAAGCTGACTTTGGTTTTAACTATGTTCGTGGTGGTCTTTGGACTTCAAGGACTTAATAAAATGAATTCAGAATCATGGCCACAAGTTGATTTTGCCACTGCTACGATAGTGACTCAATATAACGGAGCTTCACCTGAAGATATTGAAGCTCTCATAACCAAACCAATAGAAGATGAAATCAGAACTGTTTCTGGTTTAAAAGATGTGAAATCAGTTTCTCAGACTGGACTAAGTACCATCATGGTCAGAGTTGACATGGACAATGTGGATGAGAAAGAAGTGATGGATGATTTACAGAAGGCCGTGCAGAGAGTTTCCAAGCTTCCCGCCGATCTTCAGCAGCAACCCTCATTTTTAGAGATTAAATCAGATGAGTTTCCAGCAATCGAAATCTCTGTCGTCGGGACTGGCGACAACCGTTTGAGAGACCGGGTCGCGGACCTATTTAAAAGTGAAGTAGAAGATCTAAATGCTGTTAAAGATGTGAGGCTCGTTGGGTATAGGGAAAGAGAGTTTACCATTGAGCTTGATTTAAAAAAAATGGACGCTTTCCATATTGGTGTTCCTGAGGTTTTGAGCAAACTGCAGTCACGTAACGTTTCTCTGCCTGGAGGGGACGTCGAAAAAGGTGTGCGTAAAGATCTGGTACGACTAAATGCTAAAGTAAAAAATGATGAGGACTTGAAAGAATTAGTCATTCGTTCCAACTTTTCCGGTGAGACAGTCAAACTTGCAGAAATTTCAAAAGTTGCCGATGGTGCTGAAAATCCCCGTACCCTAGGAAGTTATAATGGCGAAGATGCTGTTCATGTCATTGTGAATAAGAAAGGCGGGGAAGACACTTTAGAGCTTGCTTCAAAAGTGAGGGACATTGTCGCTCGTTTTGAAAAAAGCTGGAAGGGGCAGGTAAAAGTTATCGTCTATCATGATGAAGGAGAAAAAGTTCAGCAGAAGCTTTCAACTCTAAGTAACAATGCTCTTTCTGGTCTTGTGCTTTTAGTTGTTTTTTTGATGCTCTTTATGCCTGGTTGGGTTGGAATCATGACGGCTTTGTCACTTCCGATTGGTATTTTAGCTGTCTTTGGTCTAATGCCTAGCTTTGGTCTGAATCTGGATTCAATTTCCATACTCGCTTTCATTATTGCCATGGGAAATCTGGTGGATAACTCTATTGTGATTTCTGATAACTTCGTCGATCTCAAGCGTAAGGGATGGGCAACTATTCCTGCAGTAAAAAAATCTGTCATGGATCTTTGGGCACCAATTACTGCAACGGTTTTAACCACCATTGCTTCTTTTCTACCAATGCTTGTTACCAAGGGAATTATGGGGGAGTTTATTGCTCCTATTCCAGTGGTTGTGACCCTTGCACTTCTTGTTTCTCTGGTGGAATCTTTTTTCCTTTTACCAATGAGATTAGCTTTTGTTGGCAAAAGAGTGAAGGAAGTTAAATCAGGTGAAGAACATTGGTTTGACAGTTGGAAACTTAAATTTGAAGTTTTAATGAGATGGGTTGTTCATCACAAATACATCACAGTCGGTGGATCAAGTGCCCTTATTATTGGTGCCTTCTTGATGATGATTTTTGGAAACAGATTTGTGCTTTTCCCCGCAGAACAAACAGAAATTTATCTGGCTCGCGTTGAATCAGTTAAAGGAACTCCTTTAGAGACAACCATTGAAAATGTGTCACGACTCTCTAAGGATATTCAAAATCTCTCCCCAGCATGGATTAAATCCATAACAGGTAAGGCCGGCACTTCAAAAGTTAGTCCCGATGATCCCAAGGGTGGTGCTGGAGATTCCCAGGGATTGGTTATCATCTATGCTTCGGATGAAGCTAAATATAACATTCCTCATACTCAGTTCCTGGCCAAGTTAAGAGGACTAGATACCCAAAAATACGGATCTGTGGTTTTTGAAGAATTGATTAACGGACCACCGGTCGGTTCACCTATAAATGCCACTTTCAGATCGAATGATCCCGTTCAACTGGATAATTCACTTCAGATATTGAAATCAAAATTAGAAACAATTCCGGGAGTCATCGATTTAAAAGTGGATGACTTTGTTGACGCTGATGAAATCATGGTTAACTTAAATTATGAAATGGCCGATCGACTGGGAGTTAAAGTTGCTGATGTTGGAACGACCTTGAGAACTGCACTCGGGGGAATCTATATCTCAGAAGTGACTCTTAATAATAAGGAAGTAAACTTGAATGTGAAGTTTATGGATGATTATCGTCAAGCTGGCCAGGATCTTAAAAGTATAAAAATCATGGATGGAAATAAAAACCTTATTCCACTTGGTACTATTGCTACTTTTGAACGCAAGCCTGGAACACCACAAATTAAACGGTTTGATTTCAAACGTTCAAAGTCGCTTGTAGGTGGTATTGATGAAACTAAAACGACTTCATTTGCCGTGAATTCTGTATTAAAGCGAGAATGGGAAAGTATCCGGATGAAATATCCGGAAGTTTCTTTGGTCTTTGGAGGAGTGGAAGAAAGTACTCAAGAAAGTATGCAGTCTCTTTTTAATGCTTTGATTCTTGCACTCATTGGAATTTTTGCCCTGCTTGTTTTCATGTTTCATTCATTCTTAAGACCATTTATTATTATGATGACTATCCCATTAGGCCTTGTTGGTTTTTCGGTCGCCTTTTATTTACACGGAAGACCTGTTTCCTTTATGGCATTGATTGGAATTATTGGTTTGACAGGAATTATTGTAAACTCAGGTATCGTACTTATTGAGTTTATCGAAATTGCCAGACGCGAAGGGATGAGTCTAAATGAAGCCCTGGTAAAAGCTTCTAGTCAGCGCTTGCTGGCCGTTGTTGCGACAGCCTTTTCAACAGTTTTAGGATTATTTCCGACCGCTTATGGAATCGGTGGTCATGATGAAATGCTGATACCAATAACCTTGGCAATGGCCTGGGGGTTAACTTCAGGAACTATTTTGACACTCATTTTTATTCCTCCTGCATATGCCATCGTTGAAGATTGGGTTGCATTTTTAAAACGCATTAAGATTGTTGATCGATTTTTAACAGGAATTGGCAAAGAAGAGCATCTTGAACCACCAATGAATAAAGTCATTGAGTAGGAGATTAAAATGATTGAAAAAGATTCAGGCGATACCAAAGGAAAAATTATCACTACTGCCCGAGTGCTGTTTGCAGACTATGGGTTTGAGGGAACTTCTATCCGCGATATTGCAAAAGCCGCAGAAGTAAACGTGGCATCTGTTAACTATCATTTTTCAAACAAAGATAAACTTTTCGCTGAAATTGTTCGTGCTGGATATATTGAATGTTCACAAAATCTTCGCCTCAAATATGAACAGGATCGGCCAAATCTGGAAGACACACTGATTTATCTTTTTCGCTATTTCATGAATAAATCTCACGACCTCATCACGATTTCTAAAATCATGATGTCTACTCAACACGCTCATCACTTGACATCTCAAGGTACTGAGGATGAGTTCTTTGGGCCCCCCGGAGGAAAAGTCATCGCTGATGCCATCATGAATGAAGTTGGGAAAAAAGTAAGCGAGGAGGACATGCATTGGGCGCTGAAGTGCCTGTTTAGTCATGTTGTCCATACATCTATTATGTATAACTGCTGCTTTAAAAATAATCCCAATATTCCTTTCACAACGGATACAGACATAGAAAAGAACATCAGAAGACTTTGTCGCGTTGTGATTGAAGACTTAAAGAAAAGCTAGCTTTCCACCATATACCAATAATCTTTAAGTGCCATCTTCACATCTAGTTTCCTGATGAGAATAAAAATCCCTACTAGTTTTCGGTGTAAAAAGAGTAGATCTTTTGGTGGGGGGGAGTATTTGCATTTGCGAGTAATTTCCCATGAAAGATTTTTTGATTCCTCAAAAAATTTTTTGTCAGTGAAGTCAAAAGGGTCCTCTTGTCTGAATGGTTCTGCGAGTAAATTCATCATATCCAGATAAATTCTTTTTGCTTCTTCACTTTCTCTCGGATCAATGAAATTGATTTTCTCACTGACTTCCAATAGTTTTTTTTCGTCACGATGATAAGCCGCTATGAGAACAGTCTTATAGCTTGCGATAAATTCTTTGGAATATTCTTTAACCGCTCCAAAATCCAAAAGCCCAATCCGATTATCGCTGGTGATCATGAAATTACCCGGATTGGGATCAGTCTGAACGAGACCATGATGAAAAAACTCATGAAGGTAAAGATTCATTAATTCATGGGCCATTTTTTGCCGTTCACTTAAAAATGATTTTTGAATCCATTCATTCAAAGATTTACCCACAAGGCGCTCCATCGTCAGGATGGTAGCTGTGGAGTAATCAGGATAGACCTGGGGAATAATGTAGTTTGAAGCTTTAAATACTTCTTTATAACGTGAAAGCATTTGAGCTTCATGCAGATAATCAGTTTCTCTTATCAAGACTTCTTCCACTTCCTGAAAAAATGGCTTCAAGTTTACGTCCTTGCCCTGAACCATACTGAGATTTTTTAAAAGAATTTCCAGAAGCCTTAAATCTGAGGGAATAGATGCTGCAACACCTGGATATTGGATTTTAATTACAACTGATTGACCATGCAAAATGGCCGTATGAACTTGGCCAATGCTTGCTGCCGCCAAAGGTGTGGCAGAGAGCTCTTTTAAATTATTATATTTTTCGCCTAATTGGGCCTGCAAAATTTCAGATATTTTTTCAAACGGTAAAAAAGTGGAATTTTGATGGAGACTTTCTAGAACCTTGACCACTTCTGGTGGAAGGTATTCTCCCAAATCCATGCTCAAGAGTTGACCCATTTTCATACTGGCGCCCTTGAGCTCAGAGAGTGTCTTTACCATGGTATGAGCAAAGTCCACTTTGGATTGAAGCTTACTCGCCTCATCTTCCCAACCTTTCAGGCGAGAGGAGAGTTCATTAATAGCAAGCTTGGAGGCCAGACCCATTAATTTTGAGCCTCGAGACCATAACCCTGTAGGTATCTTTGCCACCATTTTCTCCTATGTAATCGAATTATAAGGGAGAATCAGATTTAAAACACTGAACAAGACATCATTTCATTTTTACTCAGTCACTACCTTTTGGTATAACGCAGTGCTAGTGTCGCGTAATCAAGGACTTAAAGCTATGTGGTGGTTGTTACTCACCTTAACTCTATTTGCATCCGCTCTTCACGCTCAGGAGGAAGGGACTTCTTTTATTAACGTGAGAGAAGGGGAATCGGTCTACGTCACCAAACTAAACCAGTATAAAATTAAAAGAGTACTTAAAAAGATTTCCAGGGAAAATGCCCTGGAAATCTATTCTGCTGCTTTAAAAAAACAAGATCCAAAAAAAGTTTGTTCCTATTCATTAAATAAGTCGATTCAGGAAATTCTGGACGAGAGATTAATCAAACTTGATTTCAAGGGATTAATTTATCTGCTTCGTGATGAAAATAGTATCGATGATGTCGTGGTCAGGATTCTTTTAAACGCTCATTCCGTTAAAAATACGCAGTTGATTGAAAAGGACGAAGAAAATATTTTTTTTCCTGAAGACAATGCAACAACTCAAAATCAGCTGATGGTGATTGAGTCTTATGAAAAACGTTTCTCAAAAAAAGGTTGTTTCGATGAAGTTTACGCAACTTATTATTCAGAGCTATTAAAACACGATAAAAAAATGGAGTCTTATCAACTGGAAGCTCTTCATCTTAAAGCTTTCAAAGAAGGAAAAATCAGTGCTGGGATATATCTTGAACTTGAACAAGGTCGTCTGAATAAAGTTGAAAGCACTATACTAACACTTGCTTCTTATCAATTAAAAATCAAAACACTGCGTACTCAATATCCATTAAGAGACCCTCTGGAGAAAAGTAATTTCGTCACTGGTAAGGCAAAGAAGATGAAGCTGAGCCGCCGTCAGAAATTATTTGAAAATTATACTGATCTTCAAATTATTATGATGGGTAATGTAATCAAGAAATTACGCAGTCGTCTTGAATATGATGCCGTTGATATTTCAGGTTATAAAGAGGGTGTATTGCAAGAGGTAATATCTCTTGATCCTATGGAGCGCTTTCGATTCGCTATCAAAATATTGCGAAAAGAAATGGGGCTTTTAACCTTGAATTCTTTTTTTAACTCTCGCTCACCCGATTATGTTGATTTGATGCTAGCTTCATATGAAATAGGGGTGATTCCTTCTTCTGAGCTTGAAATAGTTGCTTCCCTTGAAGAAGTCTGGAACCCGAAAAAAACTTTTTGGGACAAAGCTGGTCTCTGGATAAAGACTTTCTCTTCGGTAGCAACAATTGCTATTCCCCCACCTTATGGGTTTATCCCTGCACTTGTGATCGTTGTGATTGAAGCCACTGCAGGTAAACGGAAAAAAACAACTGAAAACGATCCAACGGTGTTATTTTAATGAAAAACTTAATCCTCATAATTATTCTTTTTTTAATTGCCACCAACTTTGCTCAAGCGAGAGTTTTTAAAGCTGTCGTTCGTACGGAAAGCAATCGTGCGCATCAAGAGGATGTTGTTCTTCAGGACCTGATTTCTGAAACAAGTTTTGAGGGTAAGCACTTCAGAATAGTGAGAGGTAAAAGTAACGAGGCCATCAAATTTGATGATAGCGAAGAGCTTATATTTAAGGCTGCCACTGTCTATTATCATTTGACGAAGGCACGTAATTACTTTCTAAATCATATTCGATCAGCTTTAGTGGCAGATCAAGCTCAAATGATTATACGTCTGGAACTCACAAATCAATTTTCTGAACTCGGTCACTTTGCTCACGATAATCTTGATCCACAATCAAACAATGCTCTGACTGTTCCTGGTGGTAAAGGGCTGGCCTCCAGAGGAGTTCAACCATGGGAAACAGAAATTTGGTTTCGTCCAAAGAAGCGCGTTCACATTGACGATTTAAAAGTTAATGGTCTGGCCAATCAAGAATTCAAAGGACTCATGCGGGGATTCAGAAATCAGATTCATATGCAGTCTCTCCAAAAATTTATGGTGAACATATTGCAGGTGATGATGGGGACAAGCCGTCAAAGTAGTCCATTTTCAATTGATAATGTTTTTCGCACAGCTGGTTCTAGTGTCATTATGGAATTTGGTTATCAATTCATTGATCCAATTACTAAGCTCGCTTCACGCAAGTGGTATTGGCTTGATACGGCCTTGATTCCAGAAATTATTTATCATGAATATTCACATGCTGCTTTATCGGATCATTTACTTTTAACTCACTCTACTGCGGTGATTGAAGGGATGGCGGATTTTTTTGCAGGACAAATTGCGGGCTCACCTAAACTGGCCAAACACATCAAAAAATATAACACTTTCAATGGAAAGAATGCGAAACGAAAGCAAGATTATATGATCCAGTTTGAAATGGGTGAATACGCCAATACTGATTTTGTCTTTGGGATGTTGTGGGAAATCAAGAATCTACTCGGTGAAGAGAATGGCGAAAAATTCATGTTTGAGCTAAGAAAGAGGGTGACCACTAATTCAGCGATAAGAAAAGAATTAATAGATGGAATTATTCAGACTTGCGATGAATATTGCGCTAACCCTTTTGTTGATAAAATTCGCATCCTTAAGGCCCTCAATCAGAGAGGCATCTAATTATTGGTGTCTTTATGACACCAAATCTTTTGTAAGATATTGTAAAATATTTACAGTCGCTGTTTTATTTTTCACTTCAGAAAAATGTGCTATATGTAAATCAGGAATTACTCATTTAAATCTCTCGGAGGTCCTGTGTTTAAGAAATTTATCAGTTTGATGCTCGTACTTTCTATTTTTACTGTTCAAGCTCAGGCTGCAACAAATGAAGGTTTGAAAGTTGCTTTCAACGAACTCAATTACGCTCTCACTACAGAGTGGGACCAGAAAGATAATGCTTTCTACGAAGCTGAAATGAAGAAATTCGCAGCGACTGTTCGGGATCTTCAGGCAAAAGGTCTTACTAATGCCCAGTTAATTGATTTTGCCAAATCAGAAATTAAAGATGCTAAAGCTGCTCAAGATCTTGAGACTGCTATGAGCATGATTCAAATCAACAAGATGTCTACTGGCGAAGCATCCAAGTATGTACTTGATACAATGAAGAAATCATATTCATCAGGTGCTAGTTGGAATGGCGAAGTTTTCATCTATCTGGCAGTGGGAGTATTAATCGTTGCCATCGCTGTAGCTCTTGCTAGCGGTAATGTTTCAACAGGTTATTCTGGTAATAGCTGTTACTACAGAGATATTTATGTTTGTGACACATATTGCTATGATGACTACTGGTATGGTTACAGTTGTTATGACGACTGCTACTACAGCCCCCAGTATTATTGCTATTAAGCTAAAAATGAGAGGGAGCTTCGGCTCCCTTTTTTTTTGCTATCTTTTATCGATGGTTTTTCGAATTTCTGTTGATGAAAGTGTTTCGTAGTCATGTCGTCCTAGAAATTCCACTTTTAGTTGAGGAGCCATTTCCATTAAGGGATTAACAATTTTTGCTCTCTCTTCATCTTCTTCCAATCTTGAAACAACATAGAGAGTACTAATCATGGGGAGTAATTCGCTGGCCCTAACCCAATTATGAACATTGGTTAAGCTGTCAAAACCCATAAGTAGTGAGAGTTTTTTATCTGGAAAATCCTTATGTAGTTTCTCAATCCAAGTGATGGTTGGATTCTTCTGAAAATCCAAAAGGAAAGTGGGAGCAATGAAATGATTTTTGCCAAATTTAATTTTTGAAACCAGTTCAATAATGGTTGAGACAGGTTCGAGAACTTTTAATTCTTTATAGGGATTTCGATCTGGGAGAATAAAACAGACCTTATCTTCTAGAAGAAGATTCAGGCATGACTGATGACCCTTGTGCCAGGGATTAAAGCTTCCTCCAAAAAAGACCCATTCATTGGTTTCTCGTGAAAAAATCAATTCCGGGCAGAGCTCTTTTAAGGCTTCATAGTTTGGAGAAAAGGGATATCTTGAGCCCACTAAGTCTAACAAGCTTCGCGCTGTGGTTGGTGCTAATTCCGGTAAAATAATGGGCCAGTTTATCATCAAAAGCGGTGAGGTCGTATATTCGAACTGAAGGTTTTTCCAAGTGATAACTTTTCCCGCTTTATCAAAAGCTTCACTTTGACGTGCCCTTAGAACTTCATTGTTCACTGACAAATAGAGTTTTTCCATTAGTTAAACTCCACTGGCAAACGCTTTCCAAGAGTCAATTCCTTAAGTCCCATATTGCATTGGTAAGCATAAATTTCGACTCCGGCCGCTTGAGCATCTTTTAAAAGGAATGCATATTTGGCATCAATAGAGCCAGCTGCAGTGAATTTCTCTACATCCTCTCGTTGTACAACGTAAAGCATGGCGGCCCTAAGGCCACTTTTCTTGATTTCCATCAATTCCTGTAAATGTTTTTGTCCACGTTCTGAAACCGAATCTGGAAATTGAGCGAGACCATCTTTTTTGAGTGTTACATTTTTAACTTCTACAAAACAGGCCGGTTTATCAGAATGATCATCAAGATAAAAGTCCATCCTGGAGAGACCAATTTTTTTCTCAGGAATCACTGTTTTATAGCCAGAGAGTTCTGGGATGAGGTTTTTGGTTAACCATATTTTGGCCAACTTATTGGCATTCATAGTGTTGACACCAATCCAGGTTTCTCCATTGTGTATCAATTCGAGCGTATGGGGCATTTTTCGATCAGGATTTTTTGAAACACTGAGAGCGCATTTCCAATTGGGTTCCCAACAAGAAGTCATGCTCCCAGTATTGGGCACATGGGCCGTGATCATTTTTTCGCCTAGATCAATGTCGGCAAGAAAACGTTTATAGCGTTTGAGAATTGTGGCTTGGATTAATGGTTCAGACCATTTCAATTTTATTCCCCTTCAGAGAATAAAAACTGTAGCTGGCCATCCATCATTTGTAAATGGTTGTGAAGGTCGTGATCCTCGAAGTGCCTTAAAATATTTAAATCAATCTTGATTTTGTGGTCAATTGATCTTTTAGCAGCTCTGGCATAAAAGCAATCGTAAAGACCTTCTACAACTCCCAAGAATTCTCCTGTGGCAGGCACTCTAACGACCGTTAAACAAAGAGATTTATGCTGAAGATGATCTTCAATATTAAATTCTGCAGATATAACGTCCACTTCAGTTTCTTTAGCAAAAGCATTATAAGCAAAAAGGCAGAATATAAGGATAAGAGTGTTTTTCATGAGGCACTATGTATGCCTTTGGGCCCGAGAAGGAAAACAGATAAAAAGCATTCAATCTAGCTAAAAAATAGATGCTCCCCCGAGAAGGGGGGAGCAGCTGATATTACCACATTTGATGATCATCGAAGCCTATTTCCAGGGCGTCAATAATGACTGGAGAAAGTGATTGAAGACTAAGTTCTCGCAAAGAGGCTGGTCTCATCAACTGAATCATTGGCCGCATAGGAACTTGGGTCACAATCACACTTCCTATTAACTGTCCCATGGCAACCAGAGCAACTTCAGCTGATGAACTTCGTGAAGAGCGTCCATCGATTGAAATTGAAGAAACAAGGCGATTATCGTAAGGCAAGAGACGAGACAATTCTAAAGGACGACCAGACGAAATCTCTTGAAACACCTGGAATCTTTCAACCTGTCTGCCACCACCGTAACTTTGAATCGGACGAACCTGACCGATGCGGATATGAACCTGATTAATGACGACATCACCGCGAACTAATAATCTTAGGGAACCACGAACTTCTTCAATACTGTTTAGAGGAATAGGAGTTACAATTTGAGAAGTGTTAATGGTTTTAACTGGGCCAACCAAGCGACCATTTAATTCAACTTGTACACTCGCTGAAAAACCTCTCGTCACTTGAGCTTCTACTGCGATTCTTTCAATTTGGGCACCTTCTAGATTCAAACCCAGTTGCTGCTTCACTAATTGCTTAAGATGAATTTCTCCACTGTAACGAATGTCTTGCCTCACATCCAATCGAAGCATTTGACCAGACATGGGTTGCATTTGCCGAGCGGGTCCAGGACCTTGAGAGCGAGAGCTTCTTACCAGAGCACTAACGGTATCGATAATAACATCATCAGAGACTGAAAGTTCTAATTCATCGAGACTAGTCATTGCCGGGATCAGCATGGTGACTTCACTTAATTGACGCCGAACACTTTGCGATGAAATCAACCTTCCCCTGGAAGAGATTTCGATGATGGCCGCTCCTCGTAAGCTTTGTGCCAATATTGTAAGGGAGCTCGCCTGAAGATCCATGGATTCAGACATTGAGAGCCTCAGGAGTTCTGAGATGCGCCGGACCTCTCTCATACGAAGACTTTGAGAAATTCTTTGAGAGATAACTTGGTCCTGCTGACCGTAGCTTTGAACGGGGCCAGGACCTGGACGAACCTGTGCATTCACTTGAGAGACCAGTGCTGCGAACAAAATTAAAACAAATAATGATGAAGCTTTACTCATGCCCTTTCTCCTTGATACCCAAACGTCTTGTTTGAATTTGAAGACTCTAAGAGCAAAAATTCAGCCAAACTGTAAGAAATTACTCAGTGAGGGGTTATTTTGTTTTATATCAGCCACAAGACGCGGCGCACCCTAGGAATGATGACGCTTATTGTGGAGTTTTTTTGTCACCATTTGGGAGTGCGATTTGGCCCCAGAGTGGTGGAATCAAAGCTCAACTTTAGGGGGAATTCTTCCGAATTAACAACATCCATATTTTTAGACAGATACATGTAATTGAAGCTAATATGCTCTCATTTTTTAAGGAGTTCTCATATGTCTGAAAAGGCAAAACTTATTGTTAAAGATAAAAACATCGAGTTACCGATTTTCATAGGTACCGAAGGTGAAGTGGCCATCGATATTACAAAACTTCGTGCAGAAACAGGTTATGTAACAATCGATTCTGGTTATATGGACACTGGTGCTTGTACCTCTGCCATTACATTCTTAGATGGTGAGAAGGGAATTTTAAAATATCGTGGTTACTCGATTGAAGAGATTGCTGAAAAATCTTCTTTTCTTGAATCATCTTATTTGATTTTTTACGGCAAACTTCCAACAGTTGCTGAACTTAAAGCATTTGAAACACGAATCGCTTCCTTTGATGAAGTTCCAGAAGGGATCAAATCAATGATTAAGGCATTTCCTAAAGATGCTCATCCAATGGCGATTCTTTCTTCAAACATCGTTTCACTTTCTGCTTTTTATAATGATCTCTGTGCACAGGATTTAACTCCTGCCCAGAAAGACACAGCAATTGCCCAATTGATGGGTCAATTAAAAGTTATGGCCGCTTATGCTTTCCGTCACTCTCAAGGCAAAGAGTTTGTAAAATCAAATAAAAATCTTGATTATTGTTCCGATTTTATTCACATGATGACTGGAAATGATAAAGTCGATCCAAAAGTTGCCAAGGCTCTCGATATTCTTTTAATCCTTCATGTAGATCATGAACAAAACTGTTCAACGTCTTCAGTCCGTATGGTGGGATCTTCTAAGGCAAATATTTTCGCTACCATTTCTGCTGGTGTTGATGCTCTATGGGGACCTCTTCATGGTGGTGCTAATCAGGCCGTGCTTGAAATGCTTCAGGAAATTAAAGAATCAGGTAAAGGCTATGAGGCTTTCCTGGCCGAAGTTAAAGATAAGAATTCTGGCTCAAGGCTGATGGGATTTGGTCACCGAGTTTATAAAAACTTTGATCCACGTGCAAAAATCATTAAGACTGCTTGTGATTCTGTTCTTGCAACTCTTGGTGTACAAGATCCACTTTTAGATATTGCAAAAGGTTTAGAAGCTGTTGCACTAAAAGATGAATACTTCGTTTCAAGAAAGCTTTATCCCAATGTCGATTTCTACTCAGGGATCATTTACCGTGCCCTGGGAATTCCAACTAATATGTTTACTGTAATGTTTGCTATGGGTCGTCTCCCAGGTTGGATGGCGCAGTGGAAGGAAATGGTTGAGCAGCCAGGATTTAAAATTTGTCGTCCTCGTCAAATTTACATCGGTGATACTTCCAATAAGTATGTTGATATCAAATCTCGCTAATTCAAAAGCCCCACTAGGTGCTTTTTTTAACATAAGATTTGCGTTGCCTTAATTGCCATGCTCCTTACCGAGACTCACTCAAGGGTTTAAATTGTGTGAATGAAAAAATACCTCAGTTTAATCATAGTGCTGATGAGTCTCAAAGCCCGGGCAAATACGTGTAAACGATTGATGGATTGTGTAAGTGAGGCCACTGCCCTTACAGGATTGAAGTACATTTACCCGGAAAAGATGTTCAACGATAAGCATGAATTGAATGTCGAAATGATTTTAAATAAATCCGATGCAGGCAAAGTTCTGTCCGAGGCCCTGGCCGTCTTTGATTTTGTTATCATCCCTACCAATGTGAGCAAGGTGTTTAAAATTATTCCAGCGAATGAACTTCTTGATCATCCTAATTTGCCTACATTTCAAGCCTCAAAGTCGAAAACACCGGCGATACCAAAAACTCAAGATCCTATTCATCTCATTTATCAGACTCAGAAGGGCATTAATTCAGAAGCGCTAAGTAAGAGTCTTCATCCATTAGTTTCACGCTTTGGTAGAATTATTAATTTGAAGAGTGGGGCCATCATCATTATTGATAGGGCATCGTCCATTTTAAAAATCTTGCCTATTCTTCAAGCTGGAGACTCCCGCCCTTGAACTCACCAAAGTTGAGCTTGTTAGTAAGGAAAAAAATAAAAAGCTAGGCAAGAAATGCCAAATGACTCAAGGAGGACAGACCATTGATGAAGGGTGCTGCAACTGCCGATAAATAATCATCCTGGAGATGATTATGAAAGTGGTAGTTGCAATGATTTTAATTTTTACGCTATATGAAGCTTGCGCTGATCAAATTCAAGTTTCTTACATGTCTCGCTCGCCTGATTTCTATAAAAGATATGACTTAAAAACGTCCTTTAATCAAAAAGTGGCATTGGATTGTCAGAGTTTTATCCAGGGCTTACTTTTTGGTGAACTTGGAGAAGGGGTAATTATGCTCCAGGAGTGGGAATGTGAAGAATTGATAATAGACATGAAAAAAAGCCATTCACGTAGGAAAAAACACTGCCTGGAAGTGGATTTTGATAGAAGTGTTCTGGATTCTCAAGCAACCTGTCTCTAAAATCTCATTTAATATTGGTTAGGCAGGGCGAAGAAAAACATTGATAATGTTTCTATTAATGTATTTTCAGGGGACCCATGCAGCTTCATTCACTCATGCCTTATCTTCTCTATCAATTTAAAAATGAGCATGAGCTCATCAAGGCAATTGAAGAGCTTTCTCTGAAGTTCACCCAAAAAAGAGAAAGGCTTTCTGATTACTTAAAAGATGAAAGACTTACTTCTGCCTATACAGCTTTTTATCTCACAACAAATATGCCAAAGCTTGAAGCTGTTTTTCAGTGGATGCCAGGTGAGTGGTTAGAAAAATTAAAAAATTGTACTTTGATTGATCTGGGGGCCGGTCCAGGAACATTTTCTCTTGCCTTCAGAGAATGGCTTGGTCATTCTACAGAAGTTATTCAAATTGAAACATCAACATTAATGAGAGAGCAGGCAAAAAAAATTTGGGACGGTCTCTATCCCAATGAGCCGCTTATCCAGGCAATTAATAGTCGGATCAATCCTCATAAAGAAAAATTCCTGCTATTGGGTCATTCAGCGAATGAAATGGGTGCAGAACTTGTGAGTCGCTACATTAATGAGATTGAACCGGATCATATTTTATTTATTGAACCTGGCACAAAGACATTTTTTCCAGAGATGCTTAAAATTCGCAGCTTACTGCTTAGTCAAAATTATAATGTTTTGTATCCTTGTCCCAATGCCTCTGATTGTCCCTTGAAGGGATCGGATGAGGATTGGTGTCATCAATTTATCCAAGTAAAGCAAGACCCAGAACTAGAGCGCTTGTCCCAAATGGCGAAAAAAGACCGAAGTCTTCTCCCATTGATCGTTCATGCTTATAGTAAAAAAATTAAATCCAAGAATGCTGAGGTGAGACTCATTCGCGTCTTGCCGGAAACAAAATTTAGCTTTGAATGGCAGACCTGCGAATTGAATAAGGCTGAGCATTATCAGATAATGAAAAGAGGCTTGGATAAGCCTGCCTTAAACGCTCTTGAGAAGACTTTAGCAGGGGCCCCTGTATTTGTAGAAGTTGTCGAAAAGATGATGGAGAACAGGAAGCGCGTAAAGATAAAACTGACGACCAAATCTTGACATTGTGGGGCCCATTCCCATCTTTAAATTAAAGAGACTTATTCAAAGAGGTATTAAATGAATAAATTCGATCAAGTAGTTTTAGGAGCTCTGGATATTGCGCAGTCCGAAGCTTTTAAGCGAAAAAATACTGAATTAGCGCCAGAGCATTTGCTTCTGGGACTCATCATGAATAAGTCTTCTTATGCCTCAAAGGCCATGAAGGAAAATCAAAAAGAAGTTGAGGAGCTGGTTAATAAGTTACCCAAGACAACTGGGCAGATCAATATTGAAAACATCCGAACTTCTTCAAAATTTCAGGAATGGATTACACTTGCTTCGAGTGACTCTGCTCAACAGGGGAAGGCTGAAGTTAGTGAAAGACATCTACTTAAGTATTTGCCGCAAATGTTTGCGCTCCTTAAAGTGGATTATCAAAAATTTGCTGATCCTGCCGAAGAAACAGAAGTGCCAGCCTTCTTAATCAATCTGAATGAACTTGCTCAAAAAGGGAAATTAGATCCGGTGATTGGAAGAACTAAAGAGATCCGCTCCGTGATTGAAATTCTCGGCCGTCGATCAAAAAATAATCCTGTTCTTGTAGGGTCAGCAGGTGTGGGTAAAACTGCCATTATTGAAGGACTCGCTGAGCAAATCGTTAAAGGTAATGTGCCGGATGTTTTAAAAAATAAGACCGTTTATTCCCTGGAAATGGGATCCTTGATGGCGGGCACAAAATACCGGGGAGATTTTGAAGAAAGAATTCAAAACCTTCTGAAATTTGTAAAATCAAAGTCTGGAGAAGTGGTGCTGTTCATTGATGAATTACACCAGCTTGTGGGGGCCGGGCGCACGGATGGCGCCATGGATGCTGCCAATCTTTTAAAGCCAGCTCTGGCACGTGGAGAACTCCACTGCATTGGTGCCACTACTTTTGATGAGTACCAAAAATATATTTTAAATGATGCTGCATTAGAGCGACGTTTTAGAAGTGTGCCGGTGCATGAGCCGAGTAAGGAAGACGCAGTTGAAATTCTCATGGGTGTGAGATCAAAGATGGAGGCCCATCATGGGATTAAAATCTCAGATGATGCTGTTTATAATGCCGTCTTCTTATCGGATCAGTACATCACTGATAAAAATCTTCCAGATAAGGCCATCGACTTATTGGATGAGGCTTCCTCAGCACTTAAACTATCTGCAGAGGCCATGCCTTCCAAATTAGTGGAGCTTGAAGCAGAGCTTAGATCGAAGAAAATTTATGCCCAGATGGAAAAAGATAATAAAGATCTAAAAAAAGAAATTGAAGGTCTTGAAGTTCGTTTTAACGAAGGTAAAAAGAACTGGGAAAAAGAAGTTGGCTCACTTAAAAAAGTTTCTGAAATAAAGAACCGCATTGATCGACTTCAATTTGAACTTGAAACAGCGGAAAGAAATCAAAACTATGAAGAGGCTTCTAAAATCAAATATATGTTAATTCCACAAACTCAAAAAGAGCTTGAATCTTTTCAGCATGATTGGGTTCTTGGTAAAAAACATATTGCTGAAATCATTTCCCGTCAGACGGGAATCCCTGTAGAGAAAATTCTTAAATCAAAACAAGATGCAATTCTAAATCTTGAAGATTTTTTGAATAAACGGGTCTTCGGTCAGCCCGAAGCCTTGCATGAAATTGCAGAAACTCTCATTGCAAGTTATGCAGGTCTTTCAGATGAGACTCGTCCTCTGGGATCTTTTCTACTGTTGGGTCCAACCGGCGTGGGTAAAACAGAAACGGCCAAAGCCTTGACCCAATATTTATTTGAGAATGAAGATAATATTCTGCGCTTCGATCTTTCTGAATTTTCAGAAAAACATTCAGTGGCAAAACTCATTGGCGCCCCTGCTGGATACGTTGGTTATGAAGAGAGTGGTATCTTAACTGAAGCTGTCAGAAGAAAACCTTACAGCGTGGTTTTGTTTGATGAAATCGAAAAAGCGCATCCGGATTTTTCAGACATACTCCTTCAGATTCTGGATGACGCTCGCCTGACTGACAATAAGGGAAGAGTCATCAATTTCAAAAATACGATCATCATGATGACTTCCAATACCAAAAATCCTAAAGAAGATTTTAAACCTGAAGTACTGGGAAGAATCGACGCTGTTCTTACTTTTAATCCATTGGATAAATCTATCATGAAACAGTTGATTGATAAGCAGTTGAAGTTTTTGAATGAAAGATTGAAAATGAAAAAAGTTCAATTGCGTCTTGACCATAATGCTTATGAAACTCTTTCCGAGCAAGGTTTTGATTATCTCTATGGAGCGCGTCCACTTAATGGAGTGTTTCAGCGCTTAGTGACTCGTCCACTTTCTAAAAAGATCCTTGAAGGGAATCTACACGAAGGAGATTTGTTTATGAGCTGGAATGGTCATGAAATGGTAATCGATACAGGTACTGAGCAGGTAGTAGAGCTTCATCAGTAATGAAGTGGTATTTAACTATGGTTTGGATACTCATGAACTCTCTTACACAGGCCAGTGAGTATCCAAAATCTGATCACTATGATGGTAAGAAGTTTTTTAATCCAGAGAAAAACAACACCAATAATCTTTACGATTTTCTCAAATGGAAACTTTCCTCTAAACCCGGCCCTTGGCCAAAGCATTCTCTCCTTTTTGCCAATTGGTTCTTATGAACCACAATATTTCATGAAAATTGATCACATGAATCCAGAAGAAGCTTTATTGGCCCATAAAGACTTAGAATCGAATTTTTCTTTAGGCATGCATTTCGGAACTTTTCAATTAACAGATGAACCAATTAATGAGCCGGTGGAAAGATTGAAAAAGACCGGAGTCACCAATTTTGAAGTACTGGATCATGGTGAGTCTAAAAAGTTTTAATTGGGAGAGATGTGAAATTCTCTTTGTATCCGAGCTTTCTCCTCTTCAGAGAAATTATTGCCATCAATTGATAGGTGTCCCAGGTGAGGCATTTTTTTTACGGCATCTGGGAATTGCGTGAATTGATTGCTATCAAGATTAAGGCGCTTTAGTTTTTTCAACTCTTGAAAAGAAAAGGGCAAAGCCGTTAACTTATTTCCAGGAAGATGCATTTCATTCAGATGAACTAACATGGAAATTTCTTCCGGTAGCTTTTCCAGATTACAACTTTTCACGGTCAAATGCTTCAGGGGGGCGGCAATAGTGCCTAAGGGTAAAAGGAAAGTCTTTAGAGGTGTTTCGATTATCTTAAAATTTTCAATTTTAGGCAGAGAAAATATTGCAGAGAGATCCCCTTTGAAATGATCCCATTTGATTGAGAGAATTTTAAGATTTTTCCAACCACTTATATGATCGGGAAAATCCTCACATTCTCCCTCAAGATAAGCTTCTTCTAGATAAGGCAATTCCAAAAGTTCTAAAGGGAATTTTTGATCTTTAATTACAATTTTTATGGCAGTCACTTTGTCCCGCTCTTTGAGTGCGGTAGTCAGATTCTTATATAATTTCATTTTAGTTATCCAGATTCATATAGCTTAGAGCACTGGTCATTGGACCAAAATTGATGCGAAATCTAGCCGATTTCTGAACTTTCTCTTTGGCATGAATCGCAATACCAAGTCCCGCCTTTAAAAGCATGGGAATGTCGTTCGCACCATCTCCAATGGCCACCACCTGATCTAGGTTTAAATTTTCAGATTGTGCCAGCTTCACGACTATATTTTCTTTGGCCTTAGCATCTATGATGCTTCCTTCAACTTTTCCAGTTAAAATGTGGGAAGAAAATTGCAGCTTATTAGCGAATACATAATCCATCTGTAATTTATTTTTAATATCATTGGCAAAATATTCAAAACCACCAGATGCGATAGCCGTTTTTATTCCCCCTAATTTTAATTTCTGGATAAATTCCTGAGTGCCAGGAGTGAAAGTGAGATTTTTGAGAATTTCCACCATGTACTTTTCTGGAAAGCCTTTAAGTAGGGCGACTCGTTCTGTTAATGATTGGGTAAAATCCAATTCTCCATTCATGGCCCTGAGAGTGATAAGTTTTACCTGATCACCTACACCATGCTTGAGGGCTATTTCATCAATGACTTCGGCAGTAATGAGGGTAGAGTCCATATCAAAAACGACTAATTTCTTTTTCGTTTCGAAAAGTGACTTTGGCATAAAGGCAATGTCAATTTGGTGCAAAGAAGACAAATACATGAGGGATGAATTTAAAAGTTCAAGATTGAGATCTGAACTTTGGGTGAAATATCTTAATGATTGATTTCTCTTTATGTTCTGAATTTCGATTTTAAAATCATGAAAGATTTTTCTAATAGCGACTTCAAAAGATTCTGGAATGGCCTGTGAACTGACACAAACCACAACATATTCATTGATCATGTATGATCTCGGTGCTGCTTTTGTTCTTTCTTGGCACGACGTTTTTCAGCACGCTTCTCCTGAAGTTTTTTGATCATGCTAATAGAGTAGAGAAGAGCAGACCATAATGACAGAAAAGCCGATACATAAATAAGAATTGTTCCAATGAGTGTAAGATTGATTCCCAGAAAATCATCATAAATCATTAGCATAGGTGTTGCCACCATTTGAGTTCCCGTCTTCCATTTTCCCATTGAACTTACCGGCACATCAACTTCTTCAGTCAGTGCCAGAAGTCTCAACGATGTCATATACATTTCCCGCAAAACCAGGATGATCACCACAATGGGATGAACCCGATCCAAAGCTAGAAGCATGATTAAAGCAGAAACGACTAAAAATTTATCAGCAATAGGATCTAAAAAAGACCCAAAGACAGTGACGATATTTCTTCGTCTTGCAATCCATCCATCTAAAAAATCCGTAATGCTGGCCATGACAAAAATCCAGCATGCGATGCGACCTAACCAGCCTTCATAAGGAAGTAAAAAAGTGGGAGTATCTTTACAAAAGTAAAGAGTCAGCACTACCACTGGAATCATTAACATTCTGAAGAAGGTTAATCGATTGGGAAGATTGTCGATTTCAAGATCATAATCATTTCGTTCCATTCTCATCAATTTACCAGACAGTAACGCTTCAAGCAGCAAAAAAAAGAAACCTTTTCCCATGTTGGATAAAATTACCCTAACCACCTACAATAAGTGAATTAAGAGGTGATTAATGGAACGTCGTTTTAATTTAATTAAGTCTGATTTTGAAAAACATGAGACGAGGATTCTCCCTCGTTTTCCTTTTTGTTATCTAACGTTTAAGTCCGAGAAAAACTCTCGGGTTTATGAGATTAAAGATATTTCCCATACCGGCATGCAGCTCTCACTGAAAGAGAGTTCCCAAGCTTTTGAAGAAGATTCACAAGTAAAAGGAAGCATACACTGGTTAGGCAAAAATCTTGACGTAGCTGGCATCGTGAAGTGGTCCACTGATAATCGTTTGGGTGTGGAATTTAATAAGAGAAGAGAAGTATTGGAAAAAGTTCAGGATTTATTAGACATCAAACAAATTGTTAAAAATCTTAAACCATTGCACAAAGTTAATAGTGGTCTTGAGATTCCCCCGCGTTTGAAATATTGGTTATGTGCCGATGGGCCAGTAGAGCTTTTCATTTGGCAGCACGGGGATGGAGAAATTGCTAAAATTCAGATTCTCTTTTTAGAAGTTTTTGTTGAATGGGAAGATGGGGTAGGAATAAAGACTGCACGTATTCTGTCGAAGCGCAATGTTGATTCACCCCTTCTGAATGAAGATGAATGGGTCTTTAAAATGGATGCTGATATTGATGGTCAAAAACTTGACCGCGTAAAAGAATTAATCAAATTCATTCCTAAAGATCAGCTTCCCCCAGAAGTTTGCACCTTTATAGTGCGTCAATTGAGTTAAATCTTCATTGAACAATCCAATTCAGGTATGATGATTTGGATTTACTCTATCAGGGATTAAAACATGAATCGAAATCTCGCAATGGAATTTGTCCGTGTAACAGAAATGGCCGCCATAGCCTCTGCACGCTTAATGGGTCGAGGTGACGAAAAAGCTGCGGACCAGGCCGCTGTTGACGCCATGAGAGCGATGCTTGATTCAATCGAGTGTGATGCTACTGTTGTAATAGGCGAAGGGGAAAGAGATGAAGCCCCTATGCTTTATATTGGGGAGAAAGTAGGAACCGGAAAAGGAATCAAATTAGAAATTGCTCTTGATCCACTGGAAGGCACAACAGTTTGTTCTATTGGTGGACCAAACTCTATTTCAGTTATGGCCATTGGTGAAGCGGGCGGACTGCTACATGCCCCGGATACTTATATGTTAAAAATCGCTGCTGGTCGTGAGGCCAAAGGCATGCTGGATATTCGCCAGACTCCAACAGAAAATTTAAAACGACTGGCCGATGTGAAAAAATGCCGTGTGGCAGATTTAACGGCAATTATCTTAGATCGTCCTCGGCATAAAGAATTGATTGAAGAAGTAAGACGCGCTGGTGCCCGTATCCAATTAATTGGTGATGGTGATGTGGCCGCTGCTATTGCAACGGCAACGCCAAATACTGGTGTGGATATTTTATTTGGAATTGGTGGAGCCCCGGAAGGAGTGATTGCCGCTGCTGCTCTTCAGTGTTTAGGAGGAGAGTTTCAGGGAATTTTAAAACCAAGAAATCAAAGTGAAGTAGAGCGAGCTCTTAAAATGGGCATTGATGATATCAACCGTGTTTTCAAAATCCAAGATCTCGCTAAGGGAAATTTAATGTTTTCTGCCACGGGAGTTACAACCGGAAACTTTTTAGATGGCGTCATCTTCAAGCCCTGGGGCTGCTTAACTCATTCGGTTGTTATGAGAAGCGAATCAGGAACTATTCGCCAAATTCGAGCTGAACATCACTTTGACAAGAAACCAAGGTATTAAAAAGGATTTTTAAATGGCCCGTGCAGACAAAACAGAAGTTTATGATGTCCCTGTTGAAAAATTTTATCAGGCAATTATTGATTACAAAAGCTATCCTCAATTTGTGGATGGCTGTAAATCTGTAGTCATCGAAAAAGAATCTTCCGAAGCTGCCGTAGTAAAATTCACATTAAGCATTATCAAAGAGATTTCTTATACCATCAACTTAAAGCACGTTCCTAATCAAGAGGTGAGCTGGACTTTAGTTACTGGTGATATGATGAAAACTAATAACGGAAAGTGGACTCTAAAAGATCTTGGTAATGGTAAGACTGAAGTAAATTACAATCTCGAGATTGAATTTAAAGGCTTCCTTCCAGGTCTAGGTATGATTGAAAAAACTTTAGTAACTACGAATCTTCCAATGACCATGAAATCGTTCTGTAAAAGAGCGCAAGGACTGTAAAATGGATGAAAATCAAAAAGAAAAGGACGGAAAGCTGGGAGATCTTTTAAAGAAAGTTCTCACTACTGGTGTTACTGCCGCCTTCATGACTGAAGAGGGTGTTCGTGCTGTTTTGAAAGATCTGCCCCTTCCAAAAGATATGGTGGGTTCATTGGTAGATAATGCCAAGAATACCAAGACAGAGTTTGTGGCGTCGGTAAAAAATGAACTCCGTTCATATTTGGATAAAATTGATCTTTCTAAAGAAATTGATAAATTAGCAGAAAAATATGACTTTGAAGTTAAGGCCACCATCAGTCTGAAGAAAAAGAAAAAAGGCAAGGGCGCTGAAGGCGATGAATAAAGAAGCTTATCAGAAAAAAATCGCCTCCATTCAATCTCAATTAAATCCAGATACTCATCTTCTGATCGTTTCTAAGACGCGATCAGAAGATGAAATTAAAACTTATTATGAATTAGGTCATCGTGATTTTGGCGAGAACAGAGTCCAGGAACTTCTGGAAAAAGCTGAACATTTAAAAAATTCCTGTCCCGAAATTCGCTGGCACATGATCGGACATCTTCAGACCAATAAAGTGAATCAACTTTTTAGTGTTCCCAATTTATGGGCGATTCATTCGGTGGATCGGGAAGAGCTGTTAGAAAAAATCCTAAAGGCTCAGGATAAATTATCTGGTTCGTTGAATATTTTTTTACAATTCAACACTTCGAAAGAAGAAGAAAAATCAGGCTTTGCGGATTATGCTTCTTTGAAACATGCGGCTCAACTTATTGGGAAAAAATCTCAAATTAAGCTTCATGGGCTCATGACAATGGGAACTTTGAGGACTGAGAATTTTGAAGGTGAGGCTCGACGTTGTTTTAAAGAACTCGAACAATTACGACAAAAGCTTTCGAAAGAACTTAAGTTGCCACTTGAGAACTCTATGGGAATGAGTCAAGATTACAAAATAGCCCTTGAGGAAAATGCACATTGGATCCGCATTGGAACAATGATGTTTAGCTAGTATTTACGCTGCTCCTGATTCCTGCCAATGTGAATGATCAATTTTAAAAAATCTTTTTAGTGGAGTTTTAGTAGATTTAGAGGCAAATTCAACAAGCTCATCGTAATTTCTGAATGGCGCAAACTTAGATAAAATTAAAACTCGCAGAAGCTTTTCCGAAGCTTCCTTCATTTTAACAGTTCCTTTTTCCCAACGCGAAACGGTTTCAGGTGAAACACCAATGGCCTTAGCAAAATCAACTCCCGAAAAACCTAGATGGGTTCTTAGAAAACGCATTTCTTCTGGCAAAAGTGTGTTTGACTGACGTGCGATTTTTTCCGCAAGTAATTGATGAAGTTCTTCAATGTTTGGAATTATAACTTCTTCTTCAGCGCATGACTTGTTTCGACATTTTATAGTTTTAATGCCTCTTAAAAATACTTTTGAAAGACCACTATTGGTGTAGTGGAATAGTGAATTTTTATGGATACTCATCTCGGAACCACAAGTGAAACATTTCATTTTTTTCTCCAAGTGGTTATAACCACCACATAATTTGGTTTCCTGAAAGCAATTACAACGACGATGTTTCGTGTTTCGACACGGTAGCGATAGCTTCCGTTCTCAAATTCTGGGTCGTCATAGATTTTTCCAGCCTTCAATACATTTAATATATCTCCTGTTTTTAAATCATCCTCGGACATCTGTTCAAAAGCATGCTTCGTATAGGATATGAAATTCGGATTAACATTAAAGATTTCAGTTAGAAGCTTCCTGGCCTGCGTATTCGACAGTCTTGATGTTACGTCAATTACTGATTTAAGGTCAACCATATAAATGTTCCAAAGGTTAGGTTTTGGTCTTGGATTACAGAGCTATTACTTAAAGTTGAATTAATAAAACGGATAAGCTCATTTCGCGCTTAAGAGTTCTCTTTTGGAATGTCTCTACAAAAAGGACTTTAAAAAGGCTGATTCATATTAGGAAAACTTATATTTCACTGTAAAAATTCTATGGTATTAATCAGCTAGGCTCCATCTAATTTTTTTGATGGACTTGGCATGTCATAGGGGATTAATTAGATCGTATTAAGAACTAAAAGGGAGGCCCACGTGGATGCCAATCGTAAAGTACCTGAGCTTAGCTTGATGAGTTTTTTAAATGGGACTAATACAGATAAAACCCGCTTTGTGGATAATCTGTTTGCTGGTTTAAAGGACTATGGATTCATCATTCTTGTCGATCACCCAGTTGATTATAAGCTGACTCAAACTGCGTACAGTATGATTCATGAGTTCTTTCAATTACCTGAAGCCACTAAAAGATCATACTCTTGTAAAGAAGGTGGCGGTCAGCGTGGTTATACCGCCTTCGGTGTTGAGCACGCTAAAAATTCTCAGTTCCCAGATTTAAAAGAATTCTGGCATGTTGGCCTTGATGTTCTGGCCAATCCAGAAAGAAAAAAATATTTTCCAGACAATATCTGGCCTTCAGAAATTAAAGAATTCAAAGAAACTTTCCTGAAGCTGTACAATGGTCTTGATATGACTTCAATTGTGATCTTGGATGCATTAGGTATGGCGCTGGATCTTCCTCAATCTTATTTCCGTAACATGCTTCAAGATGGTAATTCTATTCTTCGCCCAATTCATTATCCTCCGTTGGATGCTCGTGCACCTAAAAATAGTGTGCGTTCAGCTGCTCACGAAGATATTAACTTGATCACCGTGATGGTTGGAGCTACGACATCTGGTCTTGAGCTTTTAGACCGTGATGGAAAATGGCTTCCCATCTCTACTAACGACAAACAGTTAGTCGTTGATTCTGGTGACATGCTTTCTCGCATAACCAATGATCTACTTCCGGCCACTACTCACAGAGTTGTGAATCCAGATGATGCTTCATCTAATCGTTACTCAATGCCTTTCTTTGTGCACCCTAACCCGGACACAGTTCTTTCTTGTGTGCCTTCTTGTCGTGGTACGGGTGAAAAATACCCAGCTATTAATTCCCATGAATGGTTGATGGTGAGATTGAAAGAGATCGGATTATTGAAAGATAAAACTTACTAGTAAAAAAAGGCCCGCACTGCGGGCCTTTTTTTTGCTTAAAAATTTCGACGAAGTCCAAAACCGAATTTTACATTTGTTTGTGTGGTGGTTTGTTTCTTACCACCTTCTTGCTCTTCATTGGTCTGTAGGCTTTCAAAAGCTGCATCTGTGACAAATTCCCAGTCTTCATTGAAGGGCAGATTGATGCCTGCTTTCAACAGGGGCAGAATAGATACTGGGCCTGATTGGGAAAGACCCACAGTGGAAGTGTTAGAGAGTCCATACCCCAGACCTGTAGCAATAAAAAAGCGGCCGGGAACAAATTCTCTTAAGAATTCGAAGTAATAAATAATATCAGCGATGATCATGGATCTTCGGGTAATGAGTGAAGCACCCGGATAGTTCACAACTTCCCGTTCGTAACGAAGTCCAATGTCGTAGGAGAAATTATTGTAGATATCTCGTTCGTGATAAACCTCACCCATAAAGCCACCGCGATTAGTGGTAGTGGCCGGAGCATCAGAAACTGATTCATTTAAGCCTCGGGTCAATGCGCCTTTAAAAATCCAGGAGCGACGAAGATGCTGAACTTCACTTTTAATATATTTTCTTCTCTCGGATTCTGGTGCCAGCGCCCAGATATATTCAGTTGCTGGATAATAAGTCACAATCTTGCCTTTTTCAAAAGGCAGAGTCGCTTCCTGATTAACCAACTCCCATTGAGTGAACTGGCCTGTGACGTTAATGGCTTTAGCGAGGACGGAGATATCTTCAGCTGTGAACGCTCCAGTCATCCCGCGCATCAGGCCCTGGCGCTTACCATTTCTGGTGATGAAGGTTTTTTTAGAATCAGACACGGCCTGAACCATAACCAGTTCAAAGGCGTGGGCGGAGAGTCCCAGGCAAAGAGTCAGAAAAATGAATAAGCGACGAAAACTCATCTCTCTATCATAGCATGTTGCTGCATTTTTCAAATGGGATAGTAGTCGAGTGTTTTAGTTGAAGACTTCGTGGATGGTGTTGAGTTGGTCGCGAATGGTTTCGAGATTAATCTCGCTGAGGGTAGCGCTGCCATCGAGAAGAATGATTTCTGCAATCTGCCCATTAAAATCCATTCCGCCAAAATAACTGCCAGGATCAAAAATGGTGGCGTCCTCAAGTTCGAAAATCATGATGTAGGGAGTAGCGGTGGCCCATAAGCTGGCCGAACTAACTGAGGCTTCATATGTTGCAGCAAAGTCTAGTGTATCGTTAATTTTTAGCTTTTGGTCGGGGTTAAAAAGAATGCTTTTCGCGATACTGTTGGATGTGAATTCAATCGCCGGGGTATAGGTAGTCGAAGAATATCTTTGGAGCAGACGGTGGTATGAGATGGCAATAGTTTCAGGAAGTAGGTAACTGTCCACAGTTCGCATCACAAATACAACATATTTGATGGTCATGCTAGTCGTTGTTTTGAGCATGGAAGACTTATTAAATTTAAGGTAAGGGGAGGCACCTGAAGCAAAACCGCCAGATATGAATTGAGGCCCATAAGCACCTGCTGCCGGTATCAGGTGATTGGAGTTACCCGAAGTGTCTAAAATATTGGTGACACAATTAGAACAGGTGGCCAGAGTGTTCGTGGTATTACTAGAGGCTTTGTAGCGAGCGAGAGTATTGGAAAAATAAACGTAATCAATTTCTGGAAAAGTCTGAGTAGCATTAGCAAAAGTATTTCCATAGGCATCTTTGATGGTTGTAAAGACCGGGAGAATTAGAGTTGAACTAACTCTTATCCCATCAATGTCAAGAACGGAGTTACCCGCTGGAACGGTGTAGCGAAAAATTAAAGAAGTTGTAGGACTTCCGGAAATATAAACTGCTGCTGTGCTAAGACTTCCGACTATCAACGGGAGGATTGGTGTTCCACTTACTGTCACTGGTTCATTAAAGGTCAAAGAATAATCAATATTGTCCCCAGGCCGGAAAATACTATTGGTTGATATGATTGATGATCTAGTAGGGCCAACGGCATCGACGTTAATTCCCGAAAGACTGGCATTAAAAGTACTCAAAGGAACAAGATCTCTTGCAGCATCAATAAAAATTGGGAAAAAAGGGACAGTATATGCATATAGAAGTTGACCACCATTTAAAGCGACCGTCTGACTATTCACGGTAACTCCATTATCGTCTAAATCTCCATTGACGACAGTATAGGAAAAAAGCAGATCTTTAGTAGTACTTCCGGATATGTATTCCGCAGATTTGTTAGATCCGCCGACATTCACTCGAATCGAAGGAGTGCCAGAAGAATCATCGACTAAAATATCTTTAGTCCAATGTATTGTGAAAGACAAAGTAGTACCTACACAATTAACAGTCGCAGTGGCAGGAGGACAATAAACACCAGCGGTCATGGTGGTCGTGATCGGATTCGCTGGATCCACAATCGCAGTAATCCCATCAACTAGAACCCCTGTTAAAGCTGGCGCCAAAAAGTTTACATTGGCCACATTGTTTGCATCGTCTTTGATCGTTCCTGAATTTAATTCGATATAGGAATTAATAATGTTTCCCGAGCCATCGAGCAAGTTCGAGGTGATGGTGATCCCATTGGCATCAGATTCATCTTCTGTGTGAGTTAGTAATGGTGAGAGACCATCACCATCACCAACGGTGTAGCTAAAAATGGAGGTATTGGTAATTGGCCCTGGACCGGCATATTTGGCTTTATAATTTTTCGTTCCAATTCTAATTCCAATGCGAGGAGAGCCAGAGATTGTTACTGCTTCAGACCAAAGGACCGTAAATTCGATCTTGTCTTTATACAAGTAGGTGCCGCTCACTGGTGGCAGTACGCCAGAAATCATCGGAGCGATGGCATCGACTTTCACTCCCGTTAGAACAGGTGGCTCAATTTGTAAGTAAGAATTATTACCGGCCAGATCAGTGATGGTGACACCACTATTTAAAAATATCGCTGACAGCATCGAGATGCCGTTGGTATCAAGCTGGTTTGGAAGAACTTTATAACGAAAAACAGCCGAACTCGCTCCAGCGCTTATTTTTATGGCATTAACGGGCGAAGAACCAATCGTCAGTTGTAAATAGGGAGAACCAACAATTGTAATCGGCTCACTCCAAGTCAGAGTAAAATCTAAATTTTGACCAGCACCATAATTTCCATCAGCGGGAGCGGTGATCGTGGCAAAGGGAATCACGCCGTCTACTTTAACTCCTGTAAGAACCGGCGCTGTAAATGCGAGATTGGAATTGTTCCCGGCCGCATCTCTAATGTGGCCACCGCTTAGTTGCATGGTGGTGGTATTAATCCCGTTGGTATCCAGATCCCCAGTGGCAACAGTGTAGCGAAAAATAGAAGTCATTGAAGTCGGAGAAGAGACGTAAGTCGCATTTTTAGGAGTCGCACCAATCAATAGACCAAGAGTGGGAGTTCCACTGACGAAAGTGGGTTCAGACCAATTCACGGTAAAATCTAAGTTCGCACCAATTTTATAGGTCATATTGGCAGGAGGAGTAATAGAAGAAATTCCTGCGGCACTAGAATCCACAATCGCGCCAAGAAAATTTACTGGAGCAAACGCTAGAGAGGCCGTATGCGCTCTTAAATCTTGAATCGTTCCTGTTGTAAATGAATTAACGTCTATTCCATTCGTATCACTTTCGCCCGCTTGAATGGTGTATTGAAAATTGAGAGTATCAGTTCCGTCACCTGAGACATAACTGGCAGAGCGAGCAGTTGATCCAACTGTGATCGAGAGAACAGGATTGACGGTGATAGAAACGGCTTCGCTGAATTTTACTGCAAAGTTAAGAGAAGTTCCCTGAGTGAATGTTCCCACGCTTGAAGAGCTTACTAAACCAACTATGGGAGACGTGCCATCGACATAAATACTTGAAGTATTCATGGGAGCGAAGGTTAAAATGGCTGGCTTATTACTCGCGTCTTTAATCGTTCCTGTATTCAGGTCAATAGGACCCAAGAGTGAGATGCCATCCAAATCTTCTTGAGACGTGGTAGGAGTATAGCGAAATACCAGAGCAGTGGTTCCACTTCCTAAAATATAATCGGCATAGACGGTAGTTGTTCCCACAATAATTGGAATTCTTGGTTTTGGGCCGACCAGTGGTAGAACATTCACCGCTGCACTAAAATTCAGTGTGAAGTTTAAGTTTTGACCTTCAATATAAAAACCGTTTGCTGGAACTGAACTCGAATTCACTAAAGTAGAAAGAACAAAGGGTCCAGTCGCTGCATCAACAAGAATTCCTGAAGTTGAGGGGATCGTGTAAATCAGTGCGGCATCCGCATTGCCCGGAGAGGTTGCTTTGATTGTTGCCCCATTTAAAAGCATTGGAGACTGAAGGGCAATTCCATCCGTATCCGCATGATTGGTTTGCACTACGTATCTAAAAAGAAGGGTATTGGTTCCTGAGCCATTTAAGTAATTCGCCAGAACTGTTCCGGTACTCAGAACAACGGGAATCGCTGGCGTACCCGTTACAGTCACGGCCTGACTCATCGTCACGGTAAAATTAATATTTTGAGTCACTGTATACGTGTTATTCGCGGAAGTGGCGACGATACTAGTGATCGTAGGTTGAGTCGGATTCACCATCACCGTCGAGGTCGTGGTATTAGTTATGGTGGTGGAGAGAGTGTTTCCTGCCTGGTCGACAATGGTTTCACCCAGGCCGCTATTGATGAATAAAGAGGTTCCACTTCCAATGCCATTGGTATCTGCATCTGTTGCTTGGATCACGTGACTAAACTCAAGGATATTTGTTCCTGAACCTGACTTATAGACCGCAGGAACAGTCGCTGAATATAAATACACATTAAAATAAGGTGAGCCCGCCACGTAGACTGCTTCTGAGCAAGTCACGTTGTAAATCATATCCTGTCCGGTTGTGTAGATGCCAGAAACGGGAGTGGCAATAGAGCTGAGAGTGGGTTTGATTCCATCCACTTTAATATCACTATTGGAAATAGTGAGGGCCGTAGGAACATTTTCTACCAAAGACACTGCAGGAGAAAAAGTCATTGTGGCATTATTCAAGACAACCGACGTACCAAACGAAATACCATCCGTATCGAGATCACTTGCAACGACTGTGTATCTGAAGATTAGTGTCGTGGTGCCAGATACTAAAGGCTCATAAAAAAATTTACGGACGTTAGGGCCAATGACTGCTTCGATATAGGGCTTGTAGGGAAGGTTACCCACGGTGATTGGTAGTGGAAAAAGCAGTGAGATGTCTAGATTATCACCGAGTTTTTTCCAGCCATTTTGGGGAAGAACTGTAGTGAGTGTGGCACCTGGAAAATAAGATGGAGCGACTTGATTAGAAGTCGCGACTTGTTCTTTGACCTGGCAGGCCTGAAAGAAAAGAGCAGTGAATAAGATCAAAAGAAGCTTGAGCATCATTTTGCCTATCGTTGTTCTCAAATTTTACCTTAGATCTTTCTGTCGAGGCGAAGGCGGGATAAGTCATTGATAGTCAGGGGGGGCTTTCAAGCGAGGACTTTTGAAACTGCCAAGAGAAGTTTGCTGAATTTGAGAGAGTGAAGTCGTCAACTTCACTCTCTGGTTTTGATTAGTTTTTTACAAATGGACTATGATACAGACCGGCGTCTTCATTAGGGTCGACCCCACCAGTGAAGATCAGAGAGCTTCCAATCGACTCAGCTTCGACGTTATAGACCCCAATAGCAGGGTCACAACTGCTAGGAGTAGGCAATGCTACAGTTGTCTCAAGTCGGCCCATACTCACGAAGGCCACGTCTTTAAGACCTTGATTCGGAATCGCGCCATCAGTTGAGAGGCGATAGGCCGAGCTTGGATTATCACGAATAGGAGCAACTCCTAGGCCCACAAATGGACTTATGTTTTGGCCAAGCTCAGAGGCCGTCTGGCAGTCTCCACAAGACAGAGTCCAAGTGGAGGAAACTTTTCTGAGTCTAGCCATATACAATTTGTAGCTACCACTCAGCGGAGTGCCTTGAGAGACAGCAAAGAGGCGGGCCTCAGTGCCGTAAGGAACAATTTTATACTGCGAAATTGAGAGCGTATTAAAATAGTCATCTGTATTAGTTGAAGCATCAACGTTGGTCGGATTATCGATTTGGAATTCATCAAGCATCAGGCCATTGCTATCATAAACACCAAGCTTCGTAAGACTTCCTACGGCAGTAGTCGCCCCAATGAAAACGTTGGTAGAACTAGCTGCAATTTTCACATCTAAGAGGGCCTGACCAGAAAAAATATTATCCATATCAGAAAGGGCGTAGGTCGTGGGATTTACTTTATAGAGTTTTCCGGCACTACCAGATTTACTTACCATTGCGATCCGAAGATTGGTTCCGTCAAAATAGTTATCAAACTTGATCGCAGCATCCATTGAAGCCAGACCTGCCGCGCCAGATGGTTCAAGAATTGACACTGTGCTGGTGTTCATGACTGCACCCGTAGCTGGCGTAGGTGAGTAGTAAACTGATAGCTTGTCGTTATAGCTTGAACCAAGTGAAGTATTGATAAATGGCAGGTACCAGCTCCCACCTGTGACATAAATTTTCCCCATGCGGTCGGCAATTCTCCAGCCTGTACCATCAAAATAATCACCACTTCTTGCTCCGTAGATCGTGACCGTATCCCCCCCAGATGTTGTAGCCGAGTAACCAGCTAGAAGTGGGTCCGTTGAATTGTTGATAATAGTGGCAAGGTTGGTTGCGATCAATTGATCTGTACAAGTTCCACAAACCGTACTCACGCCGTCGTAAGTTCCAAAGCTGACAGTAAAATCACCATTTGGAGTGTTCAGTATGAATGAGCCCGTAATTCCAAAGCCACCACCACTAAATTGAATGGTGGATACGCCTGAAGTGGCAGTCGCTTGGCAACCAGTACTACAGCCATTGGTAAAGCCTAATCCATTATAATCAAATCCCATTTTTCCTGGGTGATTATTAGGCACACCCTTACCAGCAGTCGCCGTAAGATCGATTCTTCGTACCTGAGGATAGAAACTTCCTGGAGAGCCAGTTTGTGAAGCCAAATAGGCGACATACAGCTCTGTTGATGTTCCCGTAATAGAGAGATCTTTGATTTCAGCGACTGTGGCAGTTGCAAAGGCATTAAAGGTCACAATATGAGTGTCATCAATATTATCAATTCCGCCTAGGGCACGTAGCAGAGATTTTTTCACGTGGATTTTTTGATCATTTCCGATCATGGCAACATACACAGCAGAAGATGTCACTCCGTTAAAAGGAGGTAAAGGAGTATCGTACCAAATTGCGGTTTCAGTTCCGTATTGGCCAACAGCTGCAGAAGTCGCTAGTTCTGTAGATGCCCAAGGAGCCGTGATAGTTGAAAGATCAAAAGCCTTCTTAAAGTTATCTTTTACCGTCACTACCCAAGGAGAAGGTGAAGCCGTGCTACAAGTTGAATCAATGATATTGACTGAACTCACGGCCGAGGCCGGCTGATCTTCTACACAAAGAATGATTGAAAGAGGGTTATCAGTGGTTGCATTAGTGTCTCTGATAATTGAAGGGGTCCAGGCAAGGTTTGGTCCTGTTGCCCCACTGATTTCTGTCCAAGCAGTTACGCTGGTATTATTTTTGATAAACCACTGGTAGCGATAATCTTTTTCTAAAGGTTCAGTCGAAGTATCAGTGAGAATACTTGTAGGGTTATTGGTAATACTCATCGGATGACCTACAAAAGCAAAAGCTGTGAGAGCAGTAATTGCTGAAGGAGCTGGAACTGAGTAAGCGGTATTCAAAGTGGGGGCTGGGTTCGTATTGGTAATGTTTGACGCCGCTGAATTACTGATTAGTACAGCCGAAGGAGTTGCGGTGTTAGGAACGTCTTTGACTTTCACTAAAAAGTTCACAGCACATGAAATTCCCCGTTTAACAGTATCACAACCAATTCCGGTAAGACCCAATAAGAAGCCTTCGCTAAAAGTATAGTTGGTAGAAACGCTAACAGTGGCCGCATTGGTTGTTCTTGTCACAGTTGTTTCAGGAATGAGTGATGTCGGACTAGAGCAAGCACCTAGAACAAGGGCCGTTGGGCAGTAGAAAATTTCATAAGTATGATTGTCTCTCTCGGCATCAGTGATGTCGACTGAGAATGTGATCGCTGAGCCTTCAGCTACAGGGGTAAGAACAGACCAAGTTGCACCAATGGTTGGGGCCGAATTAAATTCAGTCACAGCACCCATCGCAATATCCCAAGTCAAGGAATTCGACGTTGCTCCTGTTCCAGAAATAGGCGAGCCATTATCAATAATTTCTGCTTGGATGGTATAGGCTTTGGTACTCAGATCAATCGGACCAGAGCCGTTATAGCTTTTAATATTAAATACACAGTCATAACCATCGGCGCCATTTGTATCGGCGCCAACACTTGCTTTGGTACAAGTCTGGATGTTGACAGAATTTTCGTAGAGACGAATCGAGTAGTCAAAATGAGCTTCATTCGAAACTGTAATTGGATAATAAAAATCATCATCAGTCAGATTCACTTTCACTGTAAAGTTCGTATCTGAAGTGACTGTACATCCACTTTGAGTAGTAGAACTTGTCGATGAACAAGTGATTCCCGTCATTGTACCAAAGCCAGCAGTGGGTGCTTTGTTTTGTGGACGCACATCAAAATTCCAAGTCAACGGGTAGGTTCCAAGAAGGGCACTATTTAAATCGGTGCTCGTGTATTCCTGGCCTGTGGCCTCATCGACAACTCTGGCTACGAGGTAGTGAGTTTGAGCAGTCGTACTCGTGGTATTTGAGAAAACAACCGCACTCAAAGAAGCTGCTGTTGCGTCTGTTAAACAGACTTGATTATCAACTGCTGTAGTAAGTCCTGAGTACACAAGAGCTGAGCCATCAAGATAGTAAGAGACTCGCACGGAATAGGCATCTGTAGAATAGGTTCCCGTTCCCGCGGCAACAGAGACGCAATAATTTCCTTGCGCTCCGGCGACCGGAGTCGTGATGGTACTTGGAATAAAGTTGTAAGTCGGAGAACCGGTATAGGCAACACCATTGTAGGCAATGGTTGAAGTGGCCCAAGAGGTTCCTGGTGATGATGTATAAATATCTCGATTCGTGACTTTGGAAAGAGCTGGGTGAGCGACAGTGGCACTCCACTGTTGTTCGGCCACAACTTCGGCTGCTGTATTAGTTACTCGGGCAATTAGAACGTAACTTCCTAGACCCAAGACTGAAGGATTAAAAGAATAAACGGGGTAGTTATAGCCACCCGTTGATAAAGATCCTAGTGGAGAAGATGTAGGAAATGAATCAGTCTCAGAATTAATCAAAAGTCCTGATCGGTAGAGTTTCCAGTCTGTTCTATAACCTGCACCGGCCATGGTGGCGCCGTTATTATAGACTGTGAAGGCAAAGGCTTGAGTTGAACTGAGCGGAGTGAAAGCGGAAGCATAAATGGGCGGAGTCACTGTCGCTGACTGAATCACTGGTTTAGGATTGTCATTGATTTTCAGTTCAAAGCTATGCGAGTCCACAATATTGTTGGTGGTATCTTTAATCTTTACGGAAATAATGTGCGTCCCAACTTCAGACGCAAGTAAGCTTGGAGCAAACGTATAGCTTGTTTGGGTTGAAGGAGAGATAGCAACAGGAGAGCCATTGTAGACACGTTCCCATTCCACAGTATAGGTTTGAGCATACGGGTTAGAAATCACGACACTTAAAGTAATAGGAGTGGTGTCGTTTTTATACTTTGTGAGTGAAAAAGTAGGTAAGAAGGAATCAATGTTAATAAATGAACTCGGCCCATTCATCACTGGCACACAGGTTCTTAGAGTTGCATTGAATGCTTCATTAGATGCACATTCTGTCTGTTTTGTTTGAGGCACACAAGCCGCAAAAATCAGCAGAGATAGTAATAGCCAAATAGATTTGAAACCAACCATAGTTTCTTCCTTTTAATTCCGTCTTAGTCTTTATCGGGGTTTTACTTAAATTCCTTAGACTTGAGCCAGATTAAGAATTATGGGTTGACTTATATTGTCCTATTTGCCTGACTAAACAGGTTTGAAAAATGACTGTTCTTCACAAATTCGGAGGTTTACAAAGAAAGATGAGGCAGGCAAAATTTTACGGTACAAGCATTATTGACTAATATTGTTGGCATTAAAATCAGGAGCGGCCCATGTTCTCTTTTCTTAAACAGAATAAAGCTCAAGACCAAAATCAAGGAAAAGTTATTGCCCTCATGAACCAAAAAGGTGGAGTTGGTAAAACAACCATGGCCTTTAATCTGGCCCATGCCTTTGCTCATCAAGGGAAAAAAGTTTTATGCCTCGACATGGATCCTCAAGGTAATTTCACTTCTTTATTTGATGTAAATATTCCTGAAAAACATATTCACCATTTGCTTATTAATTCGATTAAAGAATTGAAAGCTCTTCATAGCAATATCTTGATCTCTGATGTGATTAAGAAGACTGAACAGGAAGAGGGAATTCATATTGATCTTCTTCCAGCAGGGCAGGAACTTTCTGGTTTTGAATTAACAGTGGCCGGAATCAATGCCCCAAGACAATTGATTCTCAAGAAATTCATTGAAAAATATGAACTGCGCTCCCAGTACGATGTCATTGTTATCGATGGCCCGCCTACCTTGGGTTTGTTAGTGGTCAATATTCTCTGTGCAGCAGATGGAATCCTTTATCCATTCGTACCAGATCGATTCTCTGAGCAGGGACTAAAAAATATTCAGCAAGTTGTGACAGACATCTCTGAAATGGAGATTACATCGACACCTAAAAATCTCGGTTATATCCCAAATCTTTTTGATATACGTCGCAAGCAGGCTTCTTCGGATTTGGCCAATATTAAGCAAACCCTAGGGGAAGCCACCGTGTACGAACCTTTCACTAATAAAGTACAATTTGGTAAATCTTTAGCACAAAGAAAGTCGGTATTTCATTATAAGTCTTTAGAGTACAAAGATCTTCAAAGACAGTTTACAGTGATGACTGAGACTGTTCACAGGGAGCTTCAGTCATGAAAAATAAAAATCCGTTATATGTAGTCAAAGGTAAAGACGTGCAAGAAGCTAAAGATGTTTTTGATCTTTTAGTAAAAAAACTAAATCTTGAGCCGGTTGTTCAGTTCATTCAGAACATGCTGAAAATAATTTTAGAGAATATTAAAAGTTATCCTACATTTCTCGCAATGAAGAACTTATTAGATGAATTAGTAGTGAGATATTTTGGACTAGTTAAAAAATTTGGTCTCGCCTGATTAATATTCAGGGGCCATTCTTTTCTTAGGGGCCGCTGCTTTAAGAGCAACCTCATCTTCCAAATCATTATTTCCAAAGTACTGACTTTCAAGACTTCTGGTTTTTCTCGAAGTTGTTGCAGTTTGCGTTGCATCTTCCAGGGTTTGGGCTGAAGAGTTAATGGTAACGGAATTGGCCATTTCTTCTAAATATTGCATTTCCTGATTTAGCGTAATGGCCTCTTCAGAAGGTTCCTCGGCTGCCCAGAGGTTAGGGGTAATTAATAAGGTCAGAAGAAGAATTTTATTCATCATGAGAGGGCTCCTGTGGTAAAGGATATTTATTTTTACTTAAATCTACAAGCTTGAATGAAAAAATGACTGATCTATTACTCCAGAGCTACGACTTTAACCTTCCTTCAGAATTGATTGCTGACAGGCCAGTGGCCGATCGTCATTCCTCTCGCTTATTGGTCTATGATGAGGCCAAAAATCAGGTTATTCACTCATCTTTTGAGAAAATAGGGGATTTCCTTCCTCCAGAATCCACCTTTGTTTTTAACCGTTCTAAGGTCTTTCCTTGTCGTCTCTTAGGGAAAAAAAGAAGTGGCGGTGATGCTGAGGTTTTTATTCTTTCTCTGTTGATTGAAAACGGCACCTATCCAGCTTTGATCAGGGCATCGGGCAAACGCAGAGAGGGTGATGAATTCTATTTTGATGGACTAACTGCTACGCTTATTGAGGTCAAAGGAAACGGAACTTTTGGAGTGAGTTTTAACTGTTCTCCAGAAAAACTTGTTCAAAAATTAGAACTCATAGGTCTCATTCCCATCCCGCCTTATATTCGAAATGGAGTAAGTGATGAGCAGGATAAAACAACTTATCAAACTGTTTATGCCCGGGAATCCGGATCAGTCGCCGCACCCACTGCTGGGCTTCACTTTTCTGAAACCCTCCTCTCGAAATTAAAATCGCAGGGGCATTATCTGGCGAGTGTCACATTGCACGTGGGTGCCGGGACATTTGCACCAGTAAAAACGGAAAATATCTCAGAACATAAAATGCATGAAGAATTCTTCAGCATTGATCAGGAAAATCTTAAGATCATTCAGGATGCTAAATACAGAATCGCAGTGGGAACTACCTCGCTTCGAACTCTGGAAAGTTCCTGGGACAATGGTCATGTTCAATTTAGTGCCGAAAGTGGATTTAAAAGCACTTCGATTTTTCTACATCCTGGAAAAAATGTTCAGTCTATCAATGCTATGGTGACTAATTTTCATTTACCAAAATCATCTCTAATCATGCTGGTTAGTTCTCTGATTGGGCGGGAGAAAGTGCTTGAGCTCTATAAAATAGCGATTGCTGAAAAATACCGATTTTTTTCATACGGTGATGGAATGTTGATTTTAAGGAAATCTTAGCTGATTCTTAAAGGGCAAAAGCATTGAGAGCACAAATGCCTAACAAAAAGATGCTGCCACTGGTTTCTACCATCTTGGACATTTTTCTGGTTGGTCTGAATTTAAAAAGAATCAGTGTGGCGATATAAATACCGCTAAATGAATAAGCAAGAATTCGATAGGTTTGAGAAAACTCTAGGTTCATATTTTCCATTAGAATAATGATTAATAGAGTACAAGTGATCTGAACTATAACTGCGCCATTGATCCCCCAAAAACGAGTGTAGCTGTCAGCATGGGCATTCTCACGGTCAGCTGACCAGGTCTTGCGGGCCATTTCATAAACTGTATAGATAAGCGTCAGCAATAAGAGTGCCGGATATATAGCAAGATCATTGAAATAGCTTTGATCTTGAGTAAAAGGAAGGGCCGCATAAATAGCAAGTGGAGGAAGAATCATCTGATGCAAAATTAAACTTAGTGTAACGTGACGATCCAGGAAGTTTTTACAGAAGAATTCTTTTGCCATGAGATTGGCCCAAACCTGAAGAATCAGCATTCCTATCAAATGAATTTTACCCATGGAAGCACTTAGAATTAATTCTAAAGCGATGGTCGATAGGAATATGCCGCGAATGAGATCAAGATTTATGATTCCCTGGGATAGAATTCTATTGGGAAAGGCTTTGGAGTCCTTATCAAAGTCTTTAATTTCATCGGCCATCCGCAACTGCAACATAAAAAGAAAAACATTGATCATGGTTATCCAAAGCTTTGGCTCCATCCAGCTAAAACTGGTTTGAAACCAGTTAGCAAAGAAATGTGCGTACCCTGAAGTGAGAAGAAAAACAAAAATGAATATAGGAACCAAAGGAAAGCGCTCATTAGCATAGGCGAGTAAACGACTTGTAAGTGGAGATTCATGAGTAACAGTCATCTTTGATCCTTGAATGATGGATTTTAATTTCGGTAAATCAATTTTTGAACGATGTCTTGCGTCCATGGGAATCGCTTTAATATTTCTAATTTCATCAACTGGTAGTTTTTCTAATTTAAAGAAATTCGTTATTTTTTCATGGGCCTGCATGACCCCTTCAAAAACCAAAAAAATCTTTCCATTAAGCTCAAAATACGCTGATTTTTTTATTCCTTCAATTTGATCAATTTGATTCTCGATAGGCACTGGATAAAGATCACCTTCTGGAGTCTTAATAGGGTTGGATCTTCGACCAATCATGCTCAGGAAGTGATCTTTTTCAATCACTATGTCCCCGGTTTTATGCCAAATG
>CAMASK010000010.1 GCA_945860895.1 Bacteriovorax stolpii | reverse complement strand
GGTTGATGAAACATAAAAATCCTTACCGAATGGAACGGAGTAAGTTATTTCAGGTTTTGCGAAATAACTAATACCTAAACCTAGTCCGATTTTAACACCTGCGTACCAGCGCTCTAAAAAAGGATACATGTAATCGAATTCAAGGAAAGTATGAGTAAAGCTTATATGTCCTTTTGAATTATTACTTTCAGGTCTACCGTCAATGTTTACCATCCAAAAATTAACACCAGTCGAGGCCCTAGGAGTAATTTGCTTTAAAATGGCAGAATCTAAACGAGTTAAATTGGGACTATTATCAAAAGCTACATTGATTTTAAAAGCTTGCCTTTGAATTGTTCCACGAGTCCTAATGACCGATTCATTAGAATTAAATGTGTGATCATAAGTTGTTAGTTCTGTATTTAAATCAAGAAAACCGATGGAAGCCTCAAAAGGAAATTTAACTTCAAACACGTCATTTGTATCATTCTTGATTTTTTTTAAAATTTTCAATGAGGCCGGTGATGACCACTCTGACCATTTTTCCCTTACATTTTGAAAGCGGGCTTTCATTTCATAGTTGCCTCCATGTATGGAATTTAATTCCAATTTAGGAGATTTTAAATTTATGATTTTAGAAGATTTTTCAGCTTCATTTTTTAACCAAATCTCATATTTAATGGCTCCTGGCATAGGATCAAATAGCTCAATTTCTTCAGCAAAAGTGCTAAATGAAACACCTAGAAGAACAAAAGAAATAATAAGTTTTAATTTCATTAATCTTCTATTTTATAAATAGTGTTAAAAGTGATAGATCATCTGCTTGATCAGAAGATCCGGCAAATTTCTTAAAGCCGGAATTAATTCCTTCATTCATTCCTTCTGATTTTCCTGATGAATAATTTTTTGCAAGTTCTCTTAAAAAACGACCTTCACCCCAATATTTCCCTTCCTCATTTAGTCCCTCTGTATAACCATCCGAATACAAGACGATGAAGGAGTTATCAGATAATATTTCTGAAAACTGCTTGTATGTTGGTGCTACCTCCTGACCTAAACGAGGACCAGAAATTCCATCCAGAAATTTTATGTCTTCTTTGCTTGAAGAATTCACCAAAAACGGTTGTTCATGACTGGCATTAGCGTAAGTTAATAATTTTGTTTTCCGATCATAACAACCAACAAACATTGTCATATTTAAATTTCCACCAGCACCGCGGAGTACCTGATTAAAACCTTCCAAGATGTAAGATGGCTCTAGCATTTGACTGTTATCTTCTCCAAATATGCGCGACCAAAGACTGGAATAAGAATGGACTGAAGCTGTAATTAAAGATGAAGCCACGCCATGACCGGTTACATCTCCCAAGGCAAAATAAACTCTGTCGCCATGATTTTGAAAGGTCCACCAGTCACCACCACATTCGCTTGCCGGTTGATAAAACCCGTGGATCTGTAGCTGATCGTCTATATAAGTCGATTTGGGAAAGAATGAAGATTGAACGAGTTGAGCAACAGCCACTTCTGATTCAAGTCGTGTTTTTTCTTTCATTTCATCAAGAAAAAAGATAATTTTATCTGCCATCGCATTAAATGTCTCACCAAGTAGACGAAATTCTCCGTAAACTTTACCACTAAATCTTTGAAGAAAATCTCCCTCCTTAATTGCACCCGCCAAATGAGTGAGTTGATTAATAGGAGCAGATAGATGGTTTGATAAAAGCAAGGAAACAATAAGAATGATCCCGGTCATAAATAAAGAGAGGGAAAATATTTGCATCCTAACCTGTTTCAATGCCTGGAAAACAATTTCAGATTTATAAAATAAAAAAGAGCGCCAAGACAAACCCGGTGATTTTACGCTTACTGCGAGGTAATCATCGTCTTTAATTTTAATCTCTTTTACAAAATTCAAATTATCGTTACCTAATTTACTAATTTCCCCATGCAAAGGTTTGTCAGTATCAGCATAAACAACTTTCTGACTAGACTCATCTAAAATGGAAAAAGAAGAAACGCCTGATTCAAGTCCTGCGCGATTCTGCTGGGATAATTTAAAAAAATAACTAGCCCCTGAAGCTTCTTTATAAAAAGAAATAACAAAATAACCCCCAGCAGTTCTTAAAGCTTTTACACCTGGGCAAATCGGCAAGTTGTAAGACCTAAAACTCTTTTCAATGGCTTCAGTACCATTACAAGAAATAACTTCTTCCAATCCATCCATTCCACCAATAACAGACTGTCCTACTTTATGATTTTCATATAAAAGAGTGGCAATTCTGAACTTGGACTCATATTCGGAGAGGATAAGTTTCGATCTTAAAAGACCAACTTCAAATATATCGGTTTTTTTTTCATCGATAAAAAGATTAGAAATAAAGAAAAAGCTTGTGCCCAGACAAGCTAGGCATAGAATTAACTTAGCAAAAAGTATTTTAAATTTAAGCGTGTTGAAAAGGCTCATATGACTCCCAAATACATAGATAACGTCCTTATAAGCATTGGTTGTATTCTCATATTAGCTTCTTTTTGGTTTTTTTCCACCGGAAAAAAAAAGGGCAGCGACTTTAAGAATATCGTAGCTCAAATTACGTTTGTGAAAAAATCTGTTAAGACTAAAATGACCGGAAGCGTTGCCTGGTACACGGGAGAAGAAGAAGAGAAAATAAATGCTTATGGCCTGGGCTTTACAGGCAAAGAATCGTCGGCCAGGTACCTATATTTGAACAAATTCCAAATCATTTCTTTAGATGACTCTCTCGTTGAGTTCCTGCCAAAGGATGAACTTCAGGTGAGTAAGGGCAAATTCATGGTTCTTAATCCAGATGGAGCCCTTAAAATTTCTGATAAAAATGGTAATTCGCAAATCGTAAAACCTGGAATGCTTTATGAAACAACTCAAAATGGTTTAGTAGAAACTCCAACGACGTGGAAAAAATCATGGATCGCTGAAGGTGAACCCTATTCACTCATCTTGAAAGACAATGTACTCACTGAATATTTTTTGTTATCCCCCCCTACCATTATTGTAGACCGTTTTGGGGCGACATGCATTGGCAGGTTGAAACCTATAGAAAGTGATACTGGCGATGTTCGCTATCAAATCAGAGCTGATGGACAGGATCTTATTTTAACCAATATGCAAGTTAACCTTCCAACAAAAAAATCATTAATTGAATTAAGGTCAGTGGCCGATTCAGTAAACTCGGTTTGGCGTGAAGTTGCTGTGCCATCTCACTGTATAACTAAACCTGAGCCTATAATTGTCCCAGAACCTATACCTGAGCCTTTACCTGTACCTGTACCTGTACCTGTACCTGTGCCTGAACCCCCGTTTAACCCGTTTAAAATAAAAGATACGATTATTATTGAGCAGTAATTTTCAAGTATTCCAAAATATTGGACTTTAAATCTAAAGCCTTTAAGGAGTTCGTCGGCATAGACTCGACAAAAAAGCTTTGACTTGATTTATGCTTTTCTTTGGAAAGATATCCATATAATTTTTCTGCCCATTCATGATTAAATGCAAAAATAAAAGTTACAAGACCCATTGAAGACGATTGAATGCCAAGCGGATAACCGAAACCACTATCATTCTCATGATGTGATAATACCATCTCAGCGATCCATTTGGGGCAAACCTGATATTTTAGTAAAAGTGATAAAGACTGCTCAGCATGTTTAGAATATCTGCTGATAGTCTCTTCATCTAGGACCTTCGACATAGCGAATTCATGAAACTCATATTCTTCAAATCCGTAATTGATTGTGCCCAAATCGTGTATGAGTCCTGCCAAAGTCATATTAAAGTAAATAACCGGTGAATCAACCTCCATTGCAGACAAGGTTGCAACATTCATACACATCAAAAATGAAGTATGCTTTAACTGGTAGTTATTTTTCATTAGAAGCTTTTCAATTGAAGTGGATAATTCTGGATATTTTTCTAAAAATAAACCTATCCTCTCCAATGCTGATCGCAGTAAGTATTGGTCAGACTCTGGAATCCCGTGAAATGCCTTCGATTCGATAACGGGTAAAATAATTGAAACAGGTCCATGCAAAACAGTACCAACTGAAATTTGGCTTTTAAAATAAGCAAGGCTTGCATCCTGCCAATTATCCTTGTACGAAGCATAATCTTCTTTTTTAATAAAAAAGAAACCCTCACCTTTAAGAAATATTTTTTTTGCCATTGTTTCTGATATGAATGTTTTTGCAGAGACAGCCTCTTTGAAAATTTTATCCGTTTTTACAAAAAGAACGACAGGCGTGTAACCAATAAATCCCGCCATATTTGAAAAAACAGGAAGATAGGAAACTTCAGAAAACCATTTATTAAGCTCCAGAAAATAAGAATCAATTTTTTTAATAAAGTCATCAGGGGATAATATGGTCATCAATAAATTTAAATCATTCGTTAAAATATAATCTTGCAGATTCTGAAAATCAGGATGACCTGATTGGATGATAATTCCTTCAGGTGGAATAGAATGAGAAAAATGATCCTGCACTTCTTCAAAATTTGTTAAAACAACGCAACTGCCAAGATGTCTGATTCCGATAATAGAAATAACTTCTTCTATGAAGAAATTATCAGTTCCAAGAACTATTATTTTGAAGCTTTTACTTTGGCCCAAGAATTCTCCATCTTTTTTAAAAGAGACTGGTCATCCCATGGCTTAAGAATGTAACTATCCACGCCTTTCTCAATTGCATCTAGCACAACACTTTTGCTGGTAACGGCAGACAGAATCAAAAAGGGAATCTTTGCAAAAGAGTCATGTGACTTCACAAAGGAAAGCAAATCTAAACCGGACTCTCCAGGCATATCAACATCAGAGATGATAAAATCAAATTTTATAAATAGAGGATTATTTATAAGTAAATCACGTGCCAGCCTAACTTGATCGGCTTCAAAAATTTCACCACAAAAACCAAGGGCTTTTAAAGATTTTTTTAACGTTTTTCTTGTGGCATAGAAGTCGTCAACAATTAAAATATTTATTTCTCTTGGTATCGCCATAGATATATAATAATTGAAATGAATTTAAATAGTGAAAAGATTTTAGAATTTATCCCCGAGCCAGCTTTGGTTGTAGATGGCAGTAATATTGTCATTGCGGCCAATGAGCTTTTTCTTTCTCAATATGACGTCAAGCGGCGCTTACTTACTAATCATCCACTTAATTTGGACAATCTTATTAAGTTTGAGCAAGTTACATCTTTTGATCTGTTTGATTCTTCCTTTAAGGAAACAAAATTTACAATAATTCCTTCGGGTATCACAGGAAGCTGTCTATTCGGTTCTCGAAAAATAGACGACCAAATTATTCTAGTATTGAAAGACAATTCTGTAGAGGTTCAACTTCATAATAAATATAAAAAGCAACTTGATGAACTAGCCGAATATTCTAGAAATCTTGAAGAAAAAGTCCGAGTGAGGACGAAAGAATTATCAGAATCAAATCAGTTTATTTCAGGAATGCTTGATAGTTTGAATCAGGCTATCTTGGTTTTGAATGCTGAAGGAAAATGCCTTCCCTACCATTCTGCAAACTGCCTCAGCATATTTAAAATTGCACCTGAAGGAAAAAGTTTTTGGGATATTATATCAGCTCCCGAAGATGAGAAAAAGTTTCTAAGTCGATGGATCACACATCTAATAAAAGAAAAAATCAATTTCGACGATATTGCAGAACTTGGTCCACAGATCGTTATTATTCAGGGCTCATATATTGAATTAAAATATTTTCCACTACGAAGTGAAAACCTTACTGCTGAGGGAGTTGTCGTTGTTGGCAGAGACATCACAAGAATCATCGAACTTGAGAAAGATCTCCATACCACTGAAGAATTTGAAAAAAATTTAACCAAAGTAGCAACAAATCTTTTCAACTATCGTTGTGCAGTGGAAGAACAAGAATTTTCATTAAATTGTCTTCTAAATGCTAAATCAGTGGATGAATTATCTTTCAAGAAAATACTTCATCGCCTTAAAGGAAGTTATTCATTGTTTTCAATGAAAGCATTGGAAAAAATGACTCATAAAATAGAAGATTTTCAAAACTGTGAATTAAATACTTGGCATGAGGCTTTTAAAAATCTTAATGATATGACCAAAAGTCTTCATTTGCGGCTTTCAAATTCACTTAGTTTGCCTCCAAGCGGAAATCACATTTGGATCAACCAAGAAAAAATTAAATCACTTGCTAAAAAAATTGGAAGCTCCTATCGCGACGAGTTGTTGGCGATGGCGACGATGAAATTGGATGTATATATCCAATCTTTTTCAGCTTTTACTTTTGAAATTTGCAGCCAACTAGGCAAAAAAATTGAATCCTTTAATGTGAGCGGACCTGAATTACCTACAAACTCCAAAATAATTCGTACTTTGCAACCTGTATTCACACTTTATTTAAGGAATGTCGTTGATCATGGTTTTTGGGATAACGATGAAAAGAAAAATATTATTAATTTTGATTTTAAAAAAGATAATGAACGATTAAAGATCAAAATTACTGACAATGGCAAAGGTATAAGTCGACAAACAGAACAAACACCTAATCTCATTTCAGGTCGTGGACTTGGGATGCAGATTATACAAGAATTATTAAAAGATCTAAACGGCTTCCATCAGCATACTTCATCAGATGAAGGATGTGTTCTAACTATGGAAATGGATTGGCCATCAGAGGAGATTGAAGATGGGAAAGTTAGAGTATAAATTAGTTAAAAAAGGTGATGAATCAATATTCTACCTTTCAGGTAAAATTGATGAGGATTTCAGGCGTAAAGATCTTAATCTTGATGGTCTGACTAATGTCACTTTCAATTTTAAAGATTTGGGGATGATCAATTCATGTGGCATTCGAGAATGGATCGATTTTCTTAAAGCACAACCTTCGAATATGGTATTAAAGTATGAGGAATGTACACCTATCATTGTGACTCAAATGAATATCATTGCTGGTTTTTTACCGGAAAATGTTAAAGTTACTTCTTTTTATGCTCCATATTTTGACACTGAAGATGAATCAGAATCACTACATCTTATTAATACAAAAGATATAAGTGGCGCACTTCCACCGATAGTCTTAAATGCTGCTGGTAAAAAGTTAGACTTTGATGCACATCCCGAGAAATATTTTCATTTTTTAAAAATTAATAAAGTTTAGTGTTAAAATTAATTAAAGAATATTTTGACCATCCTCAGAATTTACAGAATGTTGTTTTAACTAATAAAAATTCTTTGTTATTAGTTAAAACTCATCTGGAAAATTCTGATATTGGTATGGATAGCGCACTTTTATCCTGTGATTCATTAAATGTACAAGTCTTAAAGATACTTGAAAAGATTCTCAAATTAACTGTGTTTGAAACTTCGAGTAAGATAATCCCAAATGCCGCTCACTGGAGTATGACTCAAGATAGTAAAGAAGCCATTCTTACTAAAATTGCAACTGAGATAATGGAAAAAGTTCGTCCAACAATTGCACAAAAAATGATTTATTGCTCAGAAGAATTAATTTCAAATGCGATTTATGCACTTTATCCTAAATTAAAAGCGAAAGCAGCTAAACTGATTGAGCAAAAATCAATTGATGTTTTTATAAACTTAGATTCTGAAGTCAAAGTACTTGTTGTAAAAGATCACTACGGTGCCATAACCAAGACAGCAAAATCCCAGATTCTATTCAATATAACTAAAGAAGTTGTTTCTCCTCGATCAAATCGGGATGAAGGCGGAGCAGGTATTGGCCTAAATTTAGTCAGAGAATTTTGTGACTTTTTAGTCATTCGCCACCTTGCTGGCGAATGGACTGAGTCATATTGTTTCTTTTTTAAGCAGCAAAGTAACAAAGCTCCTTTTTTATTCTTAGAAGCTGAATAATTAAGATTCTTTAAATGTCTCAGATTGATTAGAAAAGTAATTCGATTGTTTTAGATGGAAAAAAAGTGGTCGGGGTGATTGGATTCGAACCAACGACCACCTGCTCCCAAAGCAGATACGCTACCAGGCTGCGCTACACCCCGACACTTAAAGAACGAGCAATATTTTTAAGTCTTCTTGTATGTTTTGTCTATGCTTTCTTACTGCTTTTGAAGAACTCTAGCGCAGATTGCACAGCTTTAGCCCTATGCGAAAACATATTTTTCCATTCCGGAAGCTCTGCTAAGCTCTTTCCATCGTTTTCTTTCCTATCCGGAATGAAGATTGGGTCATAACCAAAGCCTTGATTCCCTTTCAATGTTGTTCCAATGGTTCCATGAACTCTGCCCTCAAAGAAATAAATTTCTTCAGGCGAAAGGTAAAAACAGAGGACACAAACAAAGTAAGCTTTGCGTTCTTTTGAATTGCTAGAATCAAGCATTTCTATGAGCTTGGTACATTTTTGAGAATATTCGGTCAGGTCTGGTGAAAAACGCGCTGACTGAACTCCTAGTATCGACGGCAAGGCTTCAATCACTAAACCAGAGTCATCTGCCATGGAAGGAACTTTATAAGTATTAAAATAAGCCTTCGCTTTTAGCAAAGAATTTTCGGTGAATGTCTCACCGGATTCATCAATTTCAATTGATTTTAGCGCGGCAGATATCTTTATTGCATCTAAAAATAGCTCTTTAAATTCTTCAGCTTTATGTGCATTTCCAGAGGCCAATAAAAAGGATTTCACTTCAAAGAATCCAGGACTAGACGTTGCTCTTTAATGACAACCTTCAGAGCAGTTTGAGCGCATTCTAAAAGTGCATTTAAATGTGCCATTGAAAAAGGCTCTTTTTCTGCCGTGCCTTGAACTTCCACAAATTTACCACTCGAGGTCATTACAATATTCATGTCAGTACCACAGGTAGAATCTTCTTCGTAATTTAAATCAGCTATGACTTCATCTTTTGAATTAATTCCGATTGAGATAGCACATAATCCCTCTTTGATAGGATTTTCCTTTAAAAGACCCTCTTTCATTAAGCGTCTAATTGCCATCTCTAAAGCAACATAAGATCCAGAAATAGAAGTTGTTCTTGTTCCACCATCAGCAACAATAACATCACAATCCAGCATGATTGTTCTTTCGCCTAGTTTAGTCATATCCACAATTGATCTAAGGGATCTACCGATTAATCTCTGAATTTCCTGAGTGCGTCCAGAGGGACCTTTTCTTTCACGCTCAGAACGTGTATGAGTTGATGAAGGAAGCATTGAATATTCTGCCGTCAGCCAACCTTGACCTTTGCCTTTAAGAAAAGGCGGGACAGATTCCTGAACAGAAGCCGTAATGTGCACTTTAGTGTTTCCAAATTCGGCCATGACCGATCCATAAGCATAGGGATTGATATTGGGAGTGAATTTAATGACTCTAGGAGTGTCACGCTTGATTAATGACATGGGAACCTCAAATGGAAAAATTTATTCATGTAGATTGTTGTAATTCTACACAAGAACTACTTAAAGAACAATTAGCTGTAAATCCTAATGATGAATTAACTGTAAGTTGTGAATTACAGTTAGAAGGTCGTGGACGAGGAATAAATACTTGGGAAGATTCAAATGGTACGATTTGCTTTTCTATGAATATTGCTCCACATATTAAAACTAGTTTTACCGCCTTAGAAATGTCCCTCTTAGTGAGTAGATTTTTTGAAACTAAAGGTCGCTTCATATCTCTTAAATGGCCGAACGATTTACAAAACGCGATGGGCAAAAAATGTGGAGGTATATTAGTTCAAAATGCCGGCAATAATTATTTGGCGGGTATAGGAATAAATTTATTCCATGAAAAAACAGAATTCGGTGCAGTCTATGAAACCAATTTTGAAATAGAAAAGAAAAGCTGGGCTCAAGACATAAGTCAATTCATCAGAATTCATAGATATAAAGAAAGTAGTGAAATTATAACGGATTGGATAAAGAAATGTGTTCATCTTAATCAACAAGTTAAGATAATAGACAATGAACAGGTCACAACTGGATTTTTTTTAGGCTTAGGCGAATATGGTGAAGCGCTCATTATGAATGAAAGCGGGATTCATCATCTCTATAATGGAACTTTGCGCTTAGTTTGAATCGTTTAAGATTTTATTTGAAATCTTTGATATTTCCTGACGAATCAAATTTTCTGCCAGATCCGGCACTATTTCCCAAATAATTTTCTCTGATTTCTGGGCAAGCATCTGATCAATATATTCTTTAACATGCTTTTTTATCAAGTTTTCGATTTCTGGCATTAATTGCTGCATCAATTGGTCAGTAGAAACCGATATTGCAGATGAAGCAGGCTTTGAAAACTCTATTGAGTTTTGATCAAAGGAAATGTCCAGAGGAGAAGGATTCCACTTAATAGACTCTTGATCATCGATAGGTTTGAATAAAGATTCATCAAATTCTTTTTCAGAAGGTTGAAGATTATTTCTAACTTCTTCAATTTTTGCAGAAACTTCTTTTTTTAGATCTTCAAACTCATCCACTTTCCAAAGATCTTCTTCGACCTCATCACGGATTTGAGCTTCAATGCTTGAAACATCAGTTTCTTCCATCGAATTAATAGTATGTTCAATTTCCAATTCAGCTGGCTGATTTAAAGTTTCAATTGAAATAAGTTTAGACTTTTGTTTAACCTCAGAAGGTGAAGCAGATTTTCTTTCTTCCATTTGCTCAATGGTTGGATAATCAAGATCATCCGTTACTGGAAACTTAATATCTAAAGAATGAGATATAGAACCAAGAGACTTATTCATTTTATGATCAATGAATGGTTTCACATCACCAATTACAGGTGGCAAATCAATAATTTTATCGTGAGAAGAATCATCATTAATAATTCCTGGAATACTCATACCCCAGTCGGAAACAACCTGATCTAAAGGATTTAAGTGATTTCTGACATCAAATATTTTAGGGTGCTCAGGAGTAATTTTAGGTTCAGCTTTCGTTTCAACAGTATGATTCATTGTCCATTGATCATCAGAATCGGGAACAATAAATTCTTGTTCGACTTTAGGTTCAGGAAATTTTATTTCTTCAACTATTGGCGCAGTATCTACAAGACGCTTACATATAGCAATGAATTTATTTGAATCGAATGGTTTTACAATTTTATCAACTGCACCACATTTCTCCATTGCAGCTTCATCAATAGTATCAAAAGTGCCCAGTAGCAAAAGAACTTGGGCAGATGGTACGGCAGCCTTAATTTTTGCAGTTAGCTCATAACCAGTATATTTTTCAGAAAGATTAAAATCTAAAAAAACTAATTCAGGCTTAACTTCAGGCAATTTTTTAAAAAGTTCATCATCAGAGACACAATCAACAATTTCAAATGGCTGATTGGCCAAAGTAATTTTAATAACTTTTTGTATAGTCAGACTGTCGTCCGCTAAAAGAACTTTATGATTCATAAGAAAATTATAGAGTGGGCTTGCGCAGTATGGGAATTGAAAAAAGCTTAAAACTCGAGAATCATTGCAGTTTGATTATCTAAATTGCCATGAGAGTTGGATAGTTTTAGTAAACTATTTACTCTTTCTTGTGCATCAGAAGCAGAGCGATTTAAATGATGAAGAATTTCTTTCTCAGAAATGCTGCCAAAAAGACCATCTGTCATCAAAAGTATCTTGTCCCCTTCCATCAAACGAACTTCACGCATTTGATAGCCAAGCTCTGGATACATTCCCATAGCATTCATGGGTGAAGTTCTAAAACGGCTATCGAATTGGGTTTTTGACAGATATTTAAGTGTATCTTCCGTAATAATTTTTGAAAGAGTCCCCTGACGATAATGATAAGCACAGCAATTACCCACGCCAACTAACACCATTAAACTGTCTGATCGAGCAGCTACTACGGCACTAGAACCTGCTCTTTGATTGACTGGTTTCTCTGAATTGGATTTAAATAAATTCTGATGAGCATTGATTAATGAGTTTAAAATTGCATTCCCCTCCAGAAGATTTCGTGGATTATAATATAGGGGCATTGTAGCATTTGGATCATCTGATAGTTGGGTATAGAAAGTCTTAATTTCAGTCTTTAATTTTTCTACTGCCCGATCACCTATTCCGGAACCACCAAACCCATCTAGCACCATGAATAAATCATTTTCAAAATCAAATTCATATCCATCTTCATTGACCTGAAGATATGGACCTTGGTGAGTTTGAGCTGCATAGGCCTTGAGTCGCATAATTTACTCCAAATAATTTTTTAATTTATCATTGGCTTTACGATAATATTCGCTATCAGTTGGAGAAATCTGCTGAACTTCCTGAAACTTCTCTTTAGCATCGCTAAAAAGACTCAGTGACTCAGCAATAATAGCTTCACGGTAAATTCGCTTAGATCGCGTCTCAAGCTGGGATTTTATTTCATCAACTTCATTCAAAGCTTCAGAATGAGTCGGCTCAATCTTCAATATCTCCAAATAAACTTCATAAGCACTCTTTAAATCCTGACCTTCTTTAAGTGAACGAGCCTTACCAATTAGAGGACCCAGGTCTGAGGCTAATTGATTTTTACCATCTGCCAACATATCAGTTGCCTCTTTAATCAAATCCTCATCAGTACCTTTGCGTCTTAGAAATTCCTCTAACTTCAAAATGGATTTATACCATTCTTTTTTTAGATAAAATGTTTTCCCTGGATTAAGTGCATCGACCATTGATTTACGGGCCGCTTCTTTAGTCGCTTTCTCAAGAGCAATTCTTTCTTGCTCTTTCTGCCAGGCTTCAAGTTCCATTTTTAATTGCTGAACTTCAATATTTTCCGGATCTTTTTCTGCAATTTGGGAAAAATAATTTTCAGCAACAGTGACCTGTTTTTCCTTTACTGCCTCTCTTGCCTTGACTAACAATTCCTCGATGAGTTTTTTCATTTTAAGTCGTTCTTCTTCGGCCCTCTTCTGAGTTTCAAGCTCTTCCAGTCGCTTGAGTCCAACCTTGGTCTGCTCAAAGTAAGTTTCAACTTTTTTATACTTTGGATCAATTTCTAAAACAGCTTGAAATTCTTTTAACGCTTCAAAGTATTTGTTTTGTTCGAAGAAATTTGCCCCTAATTCATAGGATACATTTCTCTTTTCTTCTAGTTCTTTAGAAAGTTGCAATTTAGGTTTGGCATTCTTATCAACCTGAGGAGTTTCAGTTTTAGCAACTTCAGTTTTGGGAACCTTTGGTTCATCCTCACCAGAAAGTAATAAGAAGAGAAGGACTCCGGCAACCACTATAATTATTTTTTTCTTTTTAGGATCTTTCCATGCTCGTTTCAGGGCACTCTTTTCTTGTGGGGCTTCAGAATTAAAATCAACATCCCCGTTGTCCAAATCGACAATTTCTTCTTCTATCTCTTCTGTCTCAATAGTCTGACCTCTTTCTACAGGCATCAATCGATCAGACTCAGCATCCAAAAGATCAGATTGTGTTTCAAGAGTAAAGCTTGTACTACCAATAACAAACTCATCTCCAGTTGAAAGTTGAGCTTTGTTGATACGTTCACCATTAAGTATTGTACCATTAGATGAATTCAAATCTTCCAACGTAACATCTATCGCATTTTTCTTGATAACAGCGTGGACTGTTGAAACTTCGGGGTCATCAAGGATGATCTGGCATTTTTTCGGATCTCGGCCAATATAAATATCATTTGAATCAATTTGATATCTATCGTAAGGCGCATAATCACCAAAAAGAACTAGCTGATAGTTGACAAAAGCTTTAAAGAAACGAGTACTGTCGTTATTGTTATCACCGGAAACTTCCAATTCAGTATTTGCATTTTCAAATGTGGATAGATCGGCACTTTCACCAAATGATTGACTTACATCAGTTCCAACTTCGACTTGAGCATTTTCTCCAAATACATCCTGAGTGTCTTCTGAACCAAAGTTGTTATTTAGTTGATCACTGCTAGTCTCTTCATTAACTTGCAAGACCTCAGTGGCATCTTGAGTTTGAACCTGATGAGCTTCAACAATATTTCCTGTAAGATCATCTATTGAAGAAGTTGAAATAATTTGTTCTGATTTAGGGGAATTTTCATATTTAGGAATTGTCCCGGCCTGATAAGAAGGTTGTTCAAGTTTCGTGCTCAAAGATGGGATGTCTGAAATTTGGATCAAATATAATCCACACTTAATTTCATCTCCTTCGTTGACATCTAGCTTTGCAGAGATTACCCCGTTTACGCTTAAAGTTCCAAGTTGAGATAATTTTTCACAAATCCATTTTCCATTATTATTTTTTAGCACGAAGTGGTGCCTTGAGATCAATGGATCATCAATTAAGACGTGGCAATCTTCAGATCTACCAACATAAATTTCGTAACGCTCATTGAAGTCCGGTGTTTCCACCATTACTTCATTAATTGGTACGTGATTTTTTAAGACAGTTAGTCTCACCTTGCTCCATTCCCATTTTGCTTTCTAAAGCAAAAATCTGTTTTTCAGCATTCTTATATCTTGGATCTTCTGGAACAGTATAAAGTAATCTAATAATTGAACAATAAGACACAACTGCACTTTGATACTTAATTGCGCCTTCATCACGTTGTGCCCTGATGGTAAACTCTTCAATCGTTTTATCCAGTTTTTCTTTCGTTTTTCGAAGATGGTATTCTGCGTAAGCATCACCGGGCGCAATAATTAGAGCAAGATTGAACTCATGTATTGCTCTAAAGTAATTTCCTTCACGATAATCTCTTAAGCCTCGGTGAAAAATAATATTCAGTTTTTCTTTTACCATCTTGTCTTCATTCGCTTGACGCTTTTTTAATTGCGCAAGATATTCCCCGGAAACATCCTGATAACTTGACGTCGATTGCGTTCTCGATTTACCGTTATCAACTTGATGACCGTCATCATCGCCCATCAGGAAGTAAATCAGAAGACCTGCCAATAAAGCGAGCGGCAAGATCGTTTTCTTAGCATCTGCTTTTTTTGAGATTTCAGGAACCTTTTCTTTCGCCGCTTTTGTTTTCCCACTAACTTCAACTTTGGCGAATTTAAAAACAGTTTGCCCAACAATCAGCTTGTCGCCTTCATTTAGCTGCATTTGCGTAACTTTTTTATCATTAACTATGATTCCGTTTTGTGAACCGAGATCAGTGGCTACCCAATTTTCACCAACTTTTGCAACTTCCGCATGCTCACGACTTGCCTTAATGTCATTCAATTTTATATCTGCTTTATCGCCACGACCAATAACAATACGATTGCCTGAAAGGACATAAGACTCACCTTTACTGGTACCAGTAAGACACACCAACCGGTGATAAGTCCCAGTTTCTTTCGGTGATTCAAAATGTTTTAGAACAAGTACGTTCTTAGCCATTCATTCAACTTTTCACGAAGGTCACATAGAATCCTTTCGCAAATTTATCCTTTCCAATTAAGGCAACTACATTAACAACCATATCTTTACCGCCAATTTGATAAGCTTCTTTTTGGTGACAGCCTTCATTGTTTGCGGAACGATCGCATAAATCAATTACAGTGGCGGCCAAACCCTGATCGCGTGCTGTATCTAACAAACTTTGTCCAACCGAGGCATTTGCCCTTATTCCAATTAGGTCTTCACACTCAAGATTTAAGTCTTGAATAATTTTTTCTGAATTTAATATCAATACTGGGCCTTGAGCACCTTCACTAAACTCTTTCAATGATCTCAAATAAGGTCCGTCCTCTTCAAGATTCTGCACCTCTCCACCGTCTATGTTTTGTAATTCTTTTATACGCACCAGAATACTATTGACTGTATTTCTTAGTGGAAATAATTCTTTAAATAGTGAATTTGAAGCTAATTCTTTTTGTCTTCCACGAAGAACCGCCTCAATCTGATATTTCATTTCATCGAGAGGTCTAATTGTCATATAGTAGAGAATCCCAAAGAAAAAGATCGCTACCATTCCAGAAGTAATCAAAGATTCAAGATAAGCCTTAGAGTTATTAGAAGCTTCTCTGGCCAAAGAGCTTGGAGAAAATATAATTGTAATAATGGCAACGACAACGTCCCGTCCAAGTTGCTTGTCATGGGCCTTAATTGCCCTGGCAATACCAATCTGATTACTTCCTAATGATTCAACTACTTCACGGTCTTGGTTACTTTCTGTCTTGTAGTATTTTAAGGCATCAACTGAAAAGGGATCATTCACAATAGTATTTAAACTCGACATGGGACGAAAAACTCGTCCTTCAAGATCAAATAATTTATATGATTGAACACCTTCAGCGTCTTCGCCCTCTAAGAAACCTGTATATATCTGATCTAGACTTTTTTCCCTTAGAAATCCGCTATTCAAGTGATCCACTTCTGCAGCAAACTGTTTTCCTCGTAATGCAATTTCTTTTATTAAGAGTTGTCTCGAATCACGCTGTACCGGAAAAATGATAAGCGTGATATTGAAACCGATAAAAATAAACAGTAAGATTCCAACCAGTGCAGCCCATTCATATTTTTCGTTAAATCCATAAATGATAGGCATTAGTTTATATTTAAACAGCCAGATAGGCTTGGCAACAATACTGGAAGGCATTGGCTCAACTTGGTTAGATTCATCATATGAATCATCATCATCATCGCCAGTCCTAGTAACTTTCTTTTTAATGATGACTTTTTTCTCAAGTACAAATACAACTTGTAGAATAACATTGGGCAGAGCAATCTTATCACCATCTTTGATAGTGATTTTCTTTATGATTTTACCATTTACTAAAGTACCATTGGAACTTCCCAGATCCTCAGCGTAAGCACTTTCGCTATTAACAGTAATTCTTATATGTTTTTTAGAAATTCCATCGGCAGAGACCTGATGATCACATTCTGCTGATCTGCCAATAGTGTTTTCACCTTCAGAAAGTACATATTCTTTACCTCGAAGCTTTCCTCCTACAGCAACTAACTTAAACATTTCTTACCTCCAGCACGTCCCCTTCTTTAAGCTCGAAAGGTAGTTTTCCAGCTGGTAATTCCAGAGTTTTATTTGCTTGAATATAAATCCAAGTCATTCGCCAAGGTTTTATATTTCGAACTATTTTTACAATCTTGTTTTCAGTACTCATAAACACAACGTCTAGATTGTAGCGCATAAAACAAGTATGAATTGAACGACATGGATCAATTAAAAGTCCCTCAGCTCCTGTCAATTGCTTCTTAAACATCAACCCTATTAAACGGGTGTAAAGACTATTAGCGATAAGTATGTTGTTTGATATGATCTTATTACTATAACTGATTTGTACCTTCACACATTACCGCCCATCATCATTTTTAAAACCATCGGTGCAAAGATTGCAACAAGTACTGCCGGCAAGATAAAGAAAATCATAGGAATTAAAATTTTGGTTGCAGCTGTAGCACCCAATTGTTCAGCTCTAGAAGATCGCTTAACTCGTAACTCTCCGGACAGAAGCTTTAAAATTGGTCCAATGGATGCACCAACTGAATCGGCGGCAATCAAAGTGGCGCAAAAGGAATTGATTTCAATAATATTAATCCGGTATCCAAGTTGTCTTAAACCTTCTGCTCTTGAAGAACCAATTTTTGTTTCTTTTATTAGTGTTTCAAATTCCTCCACCAGTGGACTTGGAGGAGCTTTTTCGATTACTCTCTGTATTGCGGCCATAAAATCAAGACCGGCTTCAACTGACAATGCAAGCATATCGATAATAAAAGGCATTGCTCGTAAAATATCCTCTGCACGTTTTTTAATTAATCCACTTATCCAGATATCCGGATAAACATACCCCACAAGGCCCATTACGGGAGTTATCGACAGAGGCCATGTTGTCTCCATAATGAACCGAACCGCAAGAAAGGCAAATGGACCACCGAGAATCATGAAAAACTTCAATGCCATAAATTCTTCAGGAGTCATTTCTTTCGATAGACCTGCATTTGCCAGTTTTTGGCGATAGGCGTTTCGATATTTAATTTTATTTCGACCTTGGGTCATGGGTAGAAAATATCGTTTATAGAAGGGTCTGGTTACTTTGATGAAGAAAGGCTGATTATTAACTTTCGAAGTATTCTCTGCCTCTTCCAATGCTTCTTGAGTTTTGAACTTATCTTGTTCTTCCATGAAGACTCGAACAATAATAAAAATCGCTATAAAAATCAGAAGAGCGGGAGCATAGTAAAGAATGTCGTAAGTTTCTTTCCAAACTTCCTGATCACTTGTTTTATGATCATAGTAGTTTCCTACTAGAACACCCTTAGTAAAAGTGACTAAACAAAATGGTGGACCTGCAGGAACTAACGTTCCATTTTCATCCTTAATTTCTTTACCAGTAATTTTATCTTTTTTAATAGGAGTAAATCTAATCAACTCAAGAGCAGATGCACCTTCTTTATCAAGAAAAATTCTTTCTTTGAGCCAATTACTTAAACCAACACCAATTGTGACTGATGAGTTAGGCAGAAAACTTTTATCTCCTGCATATGTAACTGCATCAAGATATAGAGTACATTTTCCAGGTGTCACAACTGTTGATAAAACTTTAAATTTACCCACTTGCCCACTGGGAGTTTTATAAAAGAAAATATCGCCCTTAAGTCCTGGTTCTAACTTAAATGGATTTTCAGAATATTTAACTTTCTCCGCACTGCCGATACATCTTGTCCCAATTTGCGAGAAATCGGCACTACATTGCGTTTGCGCCCACACTGTCACGCTGGGTAAAAGTAAACCAATAAATAGCAACAGGCCGTAAATATAAGACATATGTCTTGTTAACCCCATTTGGAGGACTACTTTAAGATTAACAAAAAAGAGCTAAGCGTTGAAAATTTCAGGAAAAGGGAAAAAATGTCCTGCCCTTATGCCTTGGCCGTCAGGATATTTGTGAATTGCTCCATCACTTTTTTTGACTCTGCTGTATTAAAAGAGTCGGCTATCTTGGGAATATAGATCGGCTGATAGGTAGCGAGATTTTCTTTTTTACATTTTTCTATTCGCATTACTTTTTCTAAGATCTCTTCGCGTCTTATGATTTTCTTTTTGATAGCTTCACGAAGGGCAACAAGAGCTTTGCCAGCATCATCCATATTTCTATAGAGAAGCATGTCTGCTCCAGCTGAAAGCGCCATTAAAGCGGCCTGTTCAATAGTGTATTTATCCGAGATAGCCTTCATTTGCATATCATCAGTAATTATAATTTTAGTAAACTTCGTTTCCTGCCTTAAAAACTCATAAGCTTTAGGACTTAGGCTGGTAGGTAATTTATCATCCAGTGCATCTACCAATAAGTGGGCCATCATTATAAATTCGACACGCGATTTAGAAGCTTTAATGAAAGGTATTATTTCCCTACTTTTTAATTCGGTTAATGAAGTTTTAACTAATGGTAAATCAAAATGCGAATCCTTTAAAGTACCTCCGTGACCAGGAAAGTGTTTCGCACAAGAGAGGAGACCACTGGTTTGAAGTCCTCTAATTGCAGCACTTATGTATTTTTCGACAATTTCCGCATTAGTACCAAAAGCACGGTCGCCAATAACTTTATTTTCAGGATTAGTTAGAATATCACAGCAAGGTGAGAAGCTAAGATTGATTCCACAAGCAGATAATTCTTTGGCAAGAAGCTGATGAACTTCAAAAACTAACTTAGGTGAATCTATGGAAGCGATTTTCATCATAGATGGGATTTGTGTAAAATGTTTTTTAAAACGAATAACTCTTCCACCCTCCTGATCAACTGAAATAAAAAGAGGATATTCATCACGAAGTTTTTGAATGGAGTTTACCAGCTCAGCTAATTGAGCAGGGTCTTCGAAATTATTAGCAAAAAGAATAATTCCGCCAAGCTTTTCATTTTTTATAAATTCCATTTCTTCAGGCAGTAGAGTCGTTCCTCTTATTCCCGAAATCATGAGCTGGCCAAAATTATCCATTTAGTTCTCCGTTATTCTTCAGCATTCAATTCTTCTCCAAGAGGAAGAATTGAAATACCCTGGGTGATCCATAGCATTCTAACTAAATCAAAGGCTTTTGAAAAATGATAGAGAATAGTTTGCCCATTAACTTCAACTTCAAACTTCAGAATTGATTTCTCTTCAGACTCATACTTAAGAATAGCAGGAGTAAATAGTTTTGAACCTACATCATTTAACTGATCTTGAATGAATGGATATCCATCCCAAACAATGTAAAAAGAAAAAGCCTTACTTTTATTGGCCATAGCTCCTGCTAAAAAAAGATTGTGATATAGGCAGTCTGGAATTTGAGAAAAAAAACAGAATTGTTTTCCCTTTGGAAAATGGATCGTGCTTTTTCCATTCCATTTTACTTCCGGACTATTTAGATCAATGATCATTGACTGTGTTTTCTGGTCCAAGCGCATTTTCGAATCGTAGCTTTTGCCTTCGAGCCATACAGTAAATTCAGAAGCAAAGGGACGGACGACTAGTATGCGTTGTTTTTTGTCTTTGATCGTACCCATCTGCGAAATCATGACACTTTTTTCCAAAGGTTTTATGGAGCCTTCTTTATTAATAGAAATTTGTGTACGAGTAACGATTCTCTTATTAATTACTTTTTGCTCTCTGATGTAGAGATAATTTCCTGAAGCATCAGAATATGTATAAATCTTCTTTGTGTTTGAGCGTATTGGTTCATGATTGATTGATGAACAAGAAACTAAAAAAAAAGTCATGAGAACAAATTTTTTCACTTTGAAAAATTCTCAAAATCTTTATTAAAATCAATTTCTCTTAAAAGAGAATTAATTTTTCGTCCTAATTGATCATCAACTCCGGATGGTAAATTAGAAAAAGTTAAGCCTACTTTAAATTTTTTCAAATTTTTATCACCAGCAATATAATCAATAATATAAACGACTTTTACTTCTGGAATAATAATCGTTTCATCTGGAAACTGAATCTCAACTTGTTTATAAATAATGTCTTTTGAAAATAATTGAGATTCTAATTGACCAATATGTAAGCTAAGACCGGATACAGAAATGTCCTGAATTCTATATTTTACAGTCTGGTTTAATTTTGCATCTTCGCGGGTTTCAATTAATTTTAAAAAATTCTTAAATAGAGCTGTCTGACTGGTCCGATTCTTTAAATCAATAACCTTTCCACCCTCATAAGCTTCTTCTAAATCAAATTGAGTATAGATTTCGTAAATTGGAAATGTCAGTATACGATAGGTTGAGCGCTTTTCAGATTTAAAGAGTGTCTCGTTTACTTCAAGTATAATTTGATCAACAATGCTTATTTTAACAGTAACCTGAATAAAAAAATACATCCCTCGCAATTCAAAAGAGCAAAGTAAGACAGTTTCATTAGGATAAATATTTGATTTAGTATCGAGAATAATTTCGAGTCGATTTTTATCGAACACTAAAACTTTGAAATGGTTTTTTGTTTTTTCGCCTTTCACCCATACAGTAATTTGTCCCCTGGAATTGGCCAGCTGGACGAGCCTGCTTTCCTTTTCCTGAGGATCAAGTTTACTGAAATAAGTTTGAGACATATTAACTTAGAGTAGTCACCTGACGAAGAAGCGTCAGCGATTCTAAAGCCATTCCGCAACCACGCACAACACAAGTAAGAGGGTCCTCGGCAAGAGAAACAGGCAGACCTGTTTTTTCTTTAATGAGGATATCAAGATTTGCAAGCAGTGAGCCACCACCAGCAAGGATAATTCCATTATCAACAATATCAGCTGCGAGCTCAGGTGGAGTTTTTTCCAAAGAAATTTTAATTGCTTCAACTACTTCGGAAATAGGATCTGCAAGGGCTTCACGAATTTCATCAGAAGTTACTTCAATGGTTTTTGGAGCACCAGCAATCAAGTCCCGACCTTTAACTTCATATGTTTTTACTTCATCATCAAATGGGTAAGCATTACCAATTGAAATTTTAATCATTTCTGCAGTTCTTTCACCAATCAGAAGTGAATATTTTTTCTTTATGTATGAAATAATAGCTTCATCGAATTTATCGCCGGCAACACGTACTGATTTTGAATAAACAATGCCACCTAATGAAATAACAGCAACTTCTGTCGTACCACCACCGATATCAACGATCATATTTCCTGAAGGATCAGTAATGGGCAGACCAGCACCGATAGCTGCAGCCATAGGCTCTTCAATTAAATAAACCTCACGTGCGCCAGCTTGTTCAGCAGATTCTTTAACTGCCCGTTTTTCTACTTGTGTAATACCAAATGGAATACAAATAATAATTCTTGGTTTTATCAACTTAGAGCCATTAAGTGATTTTTGAATAAAATATTTAAGCATTGCTTGCGTGATTTCAAAATCCGCAATAACTCCATCTTTCATAGGTCGAATTGCTCTGATTGAACCAGGTGTGCGACCCAACATTTCTTTAGCCTCTTTACCTACCGCTAAAACTCTTTGCTCACCTCTGAATCCTATATGAACAGCAACTACTGAAGGCTCATTGACAATAATCCCTCTGTCTTTTGCGTATACGAGAGTATTGGCGGTTCCTAAATCGATCGCCAAATCATTTGAGAACCAATCAAGCATTTTCTTAAACATTTCAAATATCCCTTTCAGTATAATCGAACCGCCAGCTGAAGGCGGTCTTGCTCTAATTTAAAGCTTAAATATATTCACCTTTAAAATTTACCACTTAGCCTAGTCATGGACAAGAATTTATGAAGACTGGAAAGTGTTTCCCGATCAAAAGTGTCAAGAAAAGCAATTCTTTCCACTCTCCCTAGAATCAGAATAGAATGAGTCTCTTAAAAGGAATTGTGCTTATGAGTGATGAGAAAAATAAGTTCCCTTCTAGTTTCGTTTCTAGCCAGTTTGTAAAGTACATTGATGCTAAAGAGATTAAAGGAATCGTTGAGTCATTAGGTAATACTCTTTCTCAGAAGTATCAAGGTCAGGACCTTGTATTAATTGGCGTCCTCAAAGGAAGCATGGTTTTCTTAGCCGATTTAGTTCGTGAAATTAAAGGCGTGAAGGTATATGTGGATTTCGTGAAACTTCAAGCCGTTGGTCGAAGTAAAGAAAATCATGGAACCATTACAATCAGTAAGGACTATACCACAAATTTGATGGACCGAAATGTGATCCTAGTTGAAGAAATTGTTGATACAGGCAGGGCTTTAAGCTTTTTAAAGAAACGCATTCAGCTCAGCCAACCTCGCTCATTGGAAGTAATCACACTTTTTGACAAGCCTTACAAAAGAGCCGTGAATATACAGCCAGACCTAACTGGTAAAAAAATTGATGATCAATTCATCGTTGGTTACGGGTTAGATCTGGAAGATTACGGAAGAAATTTCGAACAACTTTATTATTTAAAGTATCCGAACTGATTATCACATTGAATCAATGCCGAAAAGTTTAACCACTTCCCCGCGAGTGATAGTCATGGAATTCATATCCTTTAACCAAACGCCATCTTTAAAATTCCAGGTAGTAGTTAACCCTTTAAGTGGCTTTTCTTTTATTCGGGAATCAAAGTCATCACGATTACTCACTTCACTACTCGCAGTTAAAGCCTCTGCACCAATTTTCATTGCATCCAGAGCAAGAATTTCAATCAGGCCAGCAGGCTTGCCGTAAATTTCTTTAAATTTATTCAACATCCCCATGTTGATATCTTTAGGATCATCACCAACAAAATAAAGTGTTCCCATATTTTTTTGTTCTTTCACTAAAGACTTAGAAACCCAGCTTGGACCACCGACAATTTTAATTCGATTGGCATCGTAATAGCCAAGAGTAGGAATCAGACCAATGGCTTCATGTGGATATGTAGCCAAAAAGACCCAGTCAAAATCAATAACAGGGGGTAGAGTTTGAACTCTTCTGATAGAACTTTTCTCAAGAGCATACACATCCTCCAGAATATAATTCTCTTCAGTGCGTTCTCTTGGATATTTTAAACCTAAAAATAATTGGGCTGTTTCCCGATAGTCATGGGTATTTTTCGGAAAAGTTGCAAGGCTGGTCACTTGGACATTTTTCTGATTAGCTTTTCTCCAGATCTCATCCGCGTAGGCTTTTCCTCCGTTAGTATCAGGATAAATAATACCTAAACGAGTACCAAATTTTTTAATCATCTCATCAGATAGCAAAGTCTCAACTTGAGATTCAATTGAACCTTGAACTTCAATCAGATGCTGATTTTTTTCTTCTTTGGGGAGATTAATCTGAGAAAGTGAAATATAGAGAACGCCGTATTTGCGAGCTTCAAGATACTCAGCTTTAGCGCTTTCCGGAAAAAGTCCACCAATGATAAAGGAAACTTTATGTTCACGAATCAAATCCAGCACTGCTTGAGCTCCCAGCGCTGGAGAATCAATTGAATCTTTACTATGAATCCGAACGCCTTCGTTTAATCCCAGAACTTTCAGACCAGTATCAATTCCACTTAAAGCCTTTTGACCAAAACTTATTTTTTCACCTGAAAGTGGGAGAACAAGCCCAATATCGTTTAAGCTAATGCGGCCAGAATTCTCCATTCTAAGTTCAAATTCCCTAATAAATTTTTTAACTTCCTCATTTCCACCAAATTCTGATTTAAGCCAATTTACAACGTCGTTTGCTCCACTTTTATCGCCTGATATATATCGATCTTCAGCCTCTAGATGAGCTAAATTTGCAACGGCCAGGTTTCGAGAGTCATTAAATTCCTCAAATAATGAAATTTTTTGATTCAGACTAATTTTTTTAAAAGCCTCTTTCATTGGTTCATAAATGTTTGAGCTTTGAACCTCATTCAATGTTTTTTGATCAGCCAGCAGTAAAAGAGATGAAGTTACAATCATCATTGGATTTTCAAATTTATTTCCATAGGCAAGAGCCAAATGTGCATATTTTTTCTTATCAGTTTCAGTCAAAGCCTTCAGATCAATCTTACCTAAGCTATTTTTTAATTCAGAAAATTGGTTTAGTTTAAAATGCCCGCTCGCCATATTTAACTGAACCTGAGAATAAAGCTGGCTATCTTTAGGTGAATATTTTTCAGCTACTTCAAAATTTAATATTGATTTATCAACTTCATTCATATTGAACAGGATCACACCTTTTAAATTATACTTAAGTGCTTTCTCGTCTGATGAAATGGTATCGTCAATAAGTTCAGAAAGCTTTGCTAGAGCTCGTTTTAAATTATTACTTTTAATCAGCTCTCTAGCTTCACTCAACTTCGTCTTCGCTATTTCAGAAATGCCACTTTCCTCAATTGACTTACGACTACTTAATTGAGAACAAGCCGCCAAAATAACGAGAAGAATAATGAGAGCCGAGCGCATAGAGATCCTTTGATCGGAAGTATCTGAAGAGTTTAACTGCCTATGAAGAAATTAAAAAGGGCCCGATCGGGCCCTTTTAGAATTAAATTTATTGAAAGAGCTCTTTCACCCTATCTAAGAAACCCTTGGTCATTGGATTAGAACTGTTTTGCTCCATCTCTTGCAGGCGATGGAAGATTTCTCTCTGTTCTTTTGAGATTTTGGTAGGAGTTTCGACGTGGATAGTTATGATTTGGTCGCCAAAACCATAGCCCCCAAGTTTAGTAATACCTTTATTGCGTAATTTCATTTTTTGCCCTGATTGAGTGCCATCAGGAATTTTCATCGAAACTCTTCCACCAAGTGTTGGCACTTCTATTTCGGCTCCTAGAGCTGCTTGTGAAAAGCTTATAGGAACTTCACACAAGACATCATATTCATCACGTTTAAAAAATTCATGTTCTTCTAGACGAATAAGTACGTATAAATCACCGGAAGGTCCGCCATTAATTCCTGCATCACCTTGACCAGAAAGTTTTAAACGCTGACCTTCATCAATTCCAGCGGGAACTTTGACGGATAATTTTTCTTTTTTCTTATTTCTTCCACGTCCATGACAAATTTCACATGGCTCTTTTATCATCTGCCCTGATCCCTGACATTTTGGACAGGGTTGAGCGATTGTAAAAAAGCCTTGTTGCCGTCGAATTTCTCCATGTCCTTGGCACATATCACAAGTAACTGGACCAGAACCTTTCTTTGCACCTGATCCCGCGCAAGGTTCACATTGAACAGAACGATTAATGTGAAGCTCTTTCTCAACCCCAAAAGCAGCTTCTTCAAAAGTGACTGACATCTCAGTTTGTAAATCCGCCCCACCTTGGGCACGTGATCTGCCACGACTTCTACCGCTGCGACCACCACGCTGACCACCAAGAATATCTCCAAAAATATCACCAAAGATATCTCCTAGATCTCCAAAGTCTGCGCTACCACCACTAAATCCACCACCACCCATGCCACCTTGTTCAGCTGCATGTCCTACTCGGTCATACATGGATCGTTTTTGATCATCCATAAGTATGTCAGCAGCGTGGGAAGCTTCCTTGAACTTAGCTTCAGCTTCTTTGTTACCAGGATTTTTATCTGGGTGAAATTGCATCGCCAGCTTTCTGTAAGCTTTCTTGATTTCTTCCTTGGAAGCCGTCCTCGGTATCCCAAGAATTTCGTAATAATCGCGTTTATCGCTCATAATTAAATAAGCCCCTTAATTTAATTAAGGGGCTCCTTTTAGAATCAAATTTCTTTAAAATTAAACTTCTTTGTAATCAGCATCAACTACATCATCTCCGTCGTCTTTTTTCTTATCTTCACCTTGCTGTGATCCCGCACCGGTATTCTGACCGGCACCGGCTTCAGCATCTCCAGTTCCTTGATACATGAACTGGGCCATGCTGTGAGCGACGTTTTGAAGTCTTTCAGTCGCTGCTTTAATTTCGTCCAGAGACTCAGAAGTAAGTTTAGTTTTAGCTTCACTGATTGCTCCTTCAAGCTCAGTTTTCTTATCAGCTGGAACTTTATCTCCAGCATCTTTAAGCGCCTTCTCAGAGGCAAAGACCAGGCTGTCTAAGTTGTTACGGGCATCAACTACTTCACGACGTTTTTTATCTGACTCACGGTTTTTCTCAGCATCGATAACCATTTGTTTAATCTGCTCTTCAGTTAAACCTGAGTTAGATGTAATCACGATATTTTGTGATTTACCAGTTGCCTTGTCGATCGCATTTACGTGAACAATACCGTTAGCATCAATGTCGAAAACTACTTCAATTTGCGGAACACCACGTGGAGCTGGATTAATTCCTGTTAAATCAAAGCGACCTAAAGTTTTATTATCAGCAGCGAATTCACGCTCTCCTTGTTGCACATGGATCGAAACTGCTGGCTGATTATCAACTGCAGTCGAGAACACTTGTGATTTCTTCGTAGGGATCGTAGTGTTTTTCTCGATGATTTTAGTAAATACACCGCCCAAAGTTTCTATCCCTAAAGATAGTGGAGTTACGTCTAGAAGAAGAACATCTTTCACATCGCCAGCAAGAACACCACCCTGAATAGCTGCACCAGCAGCAACGACTTCATCCGGGTTCACACCTTTATGTGGCTCTTTACCGAAGATTTCTTTCACTTTCTGTTGAACAATTGGAGTACGAGTAGCACCACCAACCAGGATCACGTCTTGAATATCATTCAAGGCAAGACCAGAATCTTTAATCGCAGTTTTACATGGTCCAATTAGACGCTCAACCAAGTCAGCAATAAGAGACTCGAATTTCGCTCTCGAAAGATTCAAGTTCAAATGCTTAGGTCCTGTTGCATCCATTGTAATGAATGGAAGGTTAATATCAGTTTGAGTTACTGATGAAAGTTCATGCTTAGCTTTTTCAGCAGCTTCTTTTAAACGCTGAAGAGCCATTTTATCATTTTTAAGATCGATAGAAGTTTCTTTCTTAAATTCTTCAGCTAACCAGTTAATGATTCGATAGTCGAAGTCTTCACCACCAAGAAATGTATCCCCGTTAGTAGACTTAACTTCAAACACACCATCAGTAGTGATTTCAAGAATTGATACGTCGAAAGTACCACCACCTAAATCGAAAACTGCAATGTTCTTATCTTTTTTAACATCCTGACCGTAAGCAAGTGCTGCAGCAGTTGGCTCGTTGATGATACGTTTAACATCAAGACCAGCAATACGACCAGCATCTTTAGTTGCCTGTCTCTGAGCATCGTTAAAGTAGGCCGGAACAGTAATAACTGCTTCTGTTACCGGTTGACCCAAGTAATCTTCAGCAGATTTTTTCATCTTCTCAAGAATACGAGCTGAGATTTCTTCCGGTGAAAACTCTTTACCTTCAACTTTTACCCAAGCATCGCCATTTTTATTAGCGAAAATTTCGAATGGAGCCACTTGATGAAAGTGCTTCACTTCTTTGTCAGTGTACTTACGTCCAACTAGACGTTTAATACCGAACAAAGTTTTGCTTGGATTTGTCACGGCTTGACGTTTAGCAACCTGACCTACAAGAATTTCACCATTGCTGGCAAAACCTACAATTGATGGAGTTGTATTATGACCTTCGGCATTCGGAATAATTTTATATGCTCCGTTCTCCATTACACCAACACATGAGTTAGTAGTTCCTAAGTCAATACCGATAATTTTTCCCATATAGATCTCCTTATTACTGATTACTGATTACAAATTATTGTTTATCACTTGCTACGATTACTTTTGATGCTCTTACAACACGACCATTCAATGTGAAACCTTTCTGAAACTCTTTAATAATTTCATTCGGTTTTTTACCTTCAGCATACTCTTGTGCCATGGCTTCATGAAAATTAGGATCAAAATCTTTCCCTATTGCATGAATTGGAGTCAGACCGTGCTTTGCTAAAGTATCCAAAAATTGTTTCTGGATCATGTCTAAACCAATCACCAAATTTTTCACTTTCTGATCTTCATCACCTTTAAGCATTCCAATAGTACGCTCAAAGTTATCAGTTACCTCAAGGAGATCACGCAAAACGCGCTCATTTCCATATTTAACTAAGTTTTCTTTCTCGCGGTCCATTCTCTTGCGATAATTGTCCATTTCCGCAGCGATATAAAAATATTTCGCTTTATAATCGATGTCTTCTTTCTTCTCTTCTTTTACTAGTTCTGGAGCCGCTTCAACCGTTTCTTTAGCTTCAGTTTCAGGTGCTACTTCAGGACTTTTTTTCTGATCTTTGTGTTCCATGTTGTCTCTCTCTGCCTCAATTAGTCTTAACACCAATATGGGGGCCATTAGATTGGTGTCAATGCTACTAAGGGAAAAATAATTGATATTATGGGAGTATGGCAAATGACTAAAGCGCTGAAATCAGGTAGTCGTCTTTAATTGCATGCAATGCAGAATTAAAGAGATTAAAAACCAATTCTAAACAAGTCGTCCATCAAAGAATCCATCATCAGAAATCCAAGGGAATTTAACTTCATTCTCCCTTCAGTAAAATGCCCATACTTCATGTTTTCCCATGACGAAAATAGTCGCTCTAATGGAGGTAATATCACCAGGGGCTTCCAACCTATATTAGTGCGCAAAGAAAGGTAAATATGCTCAAGATTGATTTCTTTAATTCCGAGCTCTTCTATTTCCACTTCTGATTTAGTGACTTTCCATTTGTATCTAGTTGCCTGAATTTCACTCTGAGGTAAATAGCCGGTAGCAGTTGGACCCAAAGCACCCATCGCTTCACCCTTCCAATATTTCAAATTATGTTTTGACTCATAACCAGGCAACGCAAAGTTTGAAACTTCATAATGAATAAAGCCTAGTTTTTGAAGATAATCACTAACAAATAAATATTCCTCGCGAATAAATTCATCCTCTGGCATTGACTGGATGTGTGGGTATTTAGAGCGCGCATTTAAAATATAGAGGCTGATATGTTTAGGCTTAAATTTTAAAAGTTGGATTAATTCATTTTCTATATTGCGTTTTTTTTCTCGTGAAAAAGGAAGACCCAATAAAAAATCCAATGAAAAATTCCAGCCATGTTTTTGTGTATATTCAAGCAGCTCAAAAGTTTCATCTAATGAATGCGAGCGATCCATAATTTTAATAAAATTAGGATCAAGGGTTTGGGTTCCAATCGAAATACGATTTAATCCGATGGCTTTCCAGGCAAGAACCATTTCCTCGGCCCAGGTGCCAGGATCAATCTCCATAGTAAACTCAGCACCGGGCCCAAGCTTGAGGCGATCATTAAGCCATCGGCCCATGAATTCTGCCCCTGCCATACCCCACAATGAGGGGGTACCACCACCAAGATAGAGTGAAGTTAGCGAGTCCAATTTATAGGAGCGAGATGTCAATAGTTCTTCATGACGTAGCCAGCTTAGTTCTAAAGACTGATGAAAATCCTCCATCTGATTTGAGTCTGGTTCATAACGTTTTTTGTAAAAATCGCAATAATTGCAAAGATGCTTACAAAAAGGCACATGCAAATAAAGGCTCGATACATGAGTCATGAAGAGAAATTCCTTCAAAAAAACGAAAGTGAGATAGATAATAGGACTCTACTGAGAATATCTCAAATAAGGAAGCTATGAAAATCGATCAAGTCCAATTAAACAACGAACTCAATACACTATTTATCCATTCACCCGGATGTAGTGCGGCTACTGTCCAGATGTGGTTTCGTGCCGGATCGGCTTTAGAAAAAACAGATCACGAAGGGATCGCTCACTTTCTTGAGCATATGTTTTTTAAAGGTACGCCTTCACGTCCAGGTCCGAAACTCGCTCATGATATCGAATCATATGGAGCTGAAGTAAATGCATTCACTTCTTTTGATTACACTTGCTACTACATCAATACCCCAAGTTTATTTTTAGACAAATCGGTGGATATTCTTTTGGACATGGTGGCCAATCCTTTATTTAGTGAAGAGGATTTCCCATCAGAGCGACAAGTGGTATTCGAAGAGTATCGTCGGGCAATGGACAATCCTTCTCAATTTAATTTTATCCAATTACAAAAAACTGCCTTTGAAGATGGCTATGCTCACCCGATCTTAGGCCGTGAAGAAACCATTCTTAATTTTTCTCAGGAACAATTAAAAGATTTCAGAACGAAGTTTTATAATCTGGAAAATGCTCTTCTGGTGGTTGCAGGGGATTTAAAAGATCGTGAAGAATTGGAAAAGAAAATAAGTTCTTTCCGTTTACCACATGGTGAAAAATCATCTTTTGAAACCTTTAAATTAAAAGATAAACCAACCATAAACGTCCACGACAAAGATATACGTCAGGCTACTCTAACATTATGTTTTCAATCTCCAGATTATTCGGATGCCAAAGCAGCTGCAGAAGATCTAGCTATTAACTGTCTGGCCCATGGTGAAACCTCGCGTTTCTATCAAGCATTGGTAGCGAAGACTTCGTTGTGTAATGGAATCGCAGGATCCACTATGTACTTCGCTAACGGTGGAACACATATGATTAAAATGAATTTCCCAATAGAAAACTTGATCAAGGTTTCAAAACTTTTCACTAGCACTATATTAGAAGCCATTCGAAAAGGTTTTAAACCGGAAGAACTCACTAAAATTAAAAACCAGTACATCTCATCAAAAATTTATGAACGTGAATCTATTGAATCCTACGCTTTCAGTCTTGGTCATGGATTTGCTCAGTCTGGAAACATTCATTGCGAAGATGAATTCATTGAACGAATTCGGCAGACTACTCCAGAAGAAGTTTTAAATGCCTTAGTGGATATACTTCATCAGGCTTCACATTTTACGTTCCAAGTCCCTAAGGAAACTAATTTAATTAAGCAAGAAAAAGCCTTGAAGAGCTGGCAGCAACAACTAAAAACTGTTGGGGCGAAAATTAAAGTAAAAACAACTGCTTTAAAACAAATCATTTCGAAACACGATTCAGCCGTACAAGTAGTCGAATTAAAGCCGGGCATTCGCTTAATCTATCGTCAAAATAAATTAACTCCAACTTTTGTTATGCATGCTTATTTAAAAGGTGGACAGTCTGCAGAGACTTTAAAAAACGCCGGTCAACATCATCTTATGACGCGTCTTATGACTTATGGTTATAAAGGCATGAAGTATGAAAAACTAAAAAATGAATTAGAATCTCTTTCTTCTTCACTTGGTGGATTTTCAGGCAAGAATGCTTACGGCTTAACTCTCCATGGTCAAAGTAAAGATTTCGAACGCTTATCTCAGCATTTTTTCGGAACTCTCTTTATGCCGGAAATCCCTAAAAAGTTTTTTGATCATGAAAAGAAAGTGATCCTGCGAGCTTTAGATAATCAAAAAGAAGATCCGATGAAGCAAGCTTTTAAAACTTTTTATAAAATGGTATTTAGTCAGCATCCTTATTCACTGGATCTGGCTGGCTCACCTGAAACTCTGAAAACATTTACTCCAACTGGCCTGTCTCGATTGCATCAGACGCATTTAAAAAAATCTGAGATCGTATTTACTTACTGTGGCGACCATGATTACCCAGCAGTACTTCAGATGATGAAGGATGTAGTAAAAAAACTCACTCCAAGAAAATCAATCAAAAAACCTAAGAACAAAATTAAGCCTCTCACAGGAAAGAATGAACATTTAGAATTTACGCGTGAACAAACTCAAATTGTTATCGGGGCTCCTGCCTTCAATATTACTCAGAAAGAAGATTTATTTCTAAAAATGATATCTACCCATCTCTCGGGTCAGAGTTCCGATTTATTTGTCGAAGTGCGCGATCGTCAAGGATTGTGTTACTCAGTTTCACCAGTACATGTTTCTGCTCTTGAAGCCGGTTGTTGGGGAATTTATATAGGTGCCGGGCATGAAAAAACCGAACTTGCCATTGAAGCCATTATGAAAATAATTAATGCTATCAAAGAAGATGGATTAACTCGTCAAGAATTTGATCGAATCAAAATGATGATGGATGGTCAGAATTTATTGGGAATTCAAACAAATGAAGACTATGCTCAACTTTATTCCATTCCTGTTCTCCATAACTTAGGTTTGGATTTTTCTCACATCAATAGTGATTTAATTCGAAATGCTAAATATGAAGAATTTCAGTCTTTCCTTAAATCTTTCTTTAATCAGAAATGGAATGTTATTAAGGCAGGTCGTAAAAGCTAAGAAACTTTTTTGGTGAGTGCCGGAATTACCCCACTCATCAATATTTCTCTTTCAGAAACATTTTCATTATTAAGTATTTTCTTGAGAATTAAATTATTATCTAAACCATTCCGATTCTGGCTCGCGAATAGAGACAGCAATGTTGTCATTGATTCAAAGCAAGTTGCTACCATGTTGTAAAAACTTGGAATATCGAGAAAACTAGGAGCGACATTGTTAAGGTGAGAAAAAGCCATTTTCCCAAGCTTGGCGTAGTATTGAGAATCTACCATTTTCTTTTGTGTAGATTCGGCAAAATAGCCACAGATCATCAGCGACATATCCGCCACTTCTTTGTAAACTTTCTTTTGGTCTTCACGTGAAAAATGAGACGCTTCGAGCAACTTCATTCCCAGAATTTTCTCACGGACTTTTCCATCAGTGATTTCAAAGAAATCCTGTGAAAGTGCAAATTTATCTAAAACATCACTTGAGTAAAAAATAATGGATTCAGGAATAGGACAAAGAGACCTTTTATTAAGTGCATTCAAGCCTTCAAAGAAAAAGCCCTGTAGGTTATTTTGGAGAATTATCGTTTTGTCTGAGTCTGGCATCCTTAAGGTCTCCTTGACTAATTTTATCATACCTTGAAAAAACACTTATCTTTAGATGAGGAATATTTTGCCGGATTGGGCTAAGCAGGAGAAAATAAAGAAATGAAATGGCTGGAATATTCTATCGCCGGTTTACTCTTATTCTTGGCTTTACCTGTCTGGCGCCTGACAGACTGGGCAGCATTGACGCTTCCCTTCCCATACTTCACACTAATCACCTATGGTCTATGGGTCATCATCTTCATTGCTTTCCCTTTGAAATTAATTATTAAAAAAATGAAAATTTGGATGGTACTCCTTGGGATTTTGGTCTTTATGAACGCATACTGGCTCACTGGACCTCTTACAAACCTAGCAACCCTGGAACCTAATAACAGCCATTGTGGTCAATTAACTTATACCGGTTTTTTTTACCCGCTCCGCCGCGTATTATCTAATGTGCATAAAGACGATCTCGAAGTAAGGAATCAGTTATGCTGGATTGTTAAGATGATTCAAAGAGTTCCAGAAAAAATTAAACCGGAAGATCTTCCAGCTGAATTTAATCAAGTTGGCTTTAAACTTATGAAGCCAAATCATAAATATCGGGTGACTCTTCCATGGTTAGCTTTTCTGTTTGGTAGATATTTTTCCGCTAATGAATCTGCACATGGACCATTGGATAAAATCCAGAATGGTAAATACTTTTTTGATACACTCAAATACTGGACTCAAATCTATAATGAAGAAATTTCATTTCGCAACTATGCCTGGTATGAATGGCCTTACTCTTCATTAATCAAAATGGAGTACGGACTCATTGAACGAAATTGGGAAAAAATTCATGTGGAATTTAAATAAAAAGACCCTCATAAGAGAGATCTCGGTTTATTTTGTTTCTTCAATTTCAACCATTAAAAAGCCGGCTTCTAACGCCTGCCCTTCTTTCACATTGACGGATTTTATAATTCCCTCTGCACCAGATTTAATTTCATTCTCCATCTTCATAGCCTCAAGAATTAGTACCGTCTCACCTTTAGAAATCTTATCGCCTTCCTTAAACATCAGCTTCACAACCTTGCCCGGCATTTGAGTAATGAGGGCACCTGCTCCACCTTTATTAAGACCAGAAGGCTTATAGCCACGAAAGACTTTATACACTTCAGAATTGGAAACCAAGGTTTCATTGACGCCGAGATTAGCAAGTTTTTTCCAGGCAATTCCGTCAAATGAATAGAACCGCTTACCAGCAAGATTTTTAATTTTGAGAGTTTGTTTTCTTCCTTCATGAGTAATTTCTAAAACCTGACTCGAGAGCATTTCAACATCAAGAAAGAAATCTTTCATATCTTGATTCATAAAATAATATCTCATAAATTGTTCCTCGCTTGATTAAGCTCTATCGCCGCAACCTTAAGCATAAAAGCCTCAATCTCTTCTTTTACCGCCACTTTTTCCTGAGGCTTAACTGTACCAATATAGCTGGTTGAATATTGGCCTTGTTTAAAAGTCTCTTCATTCAAGATCACTTTATGAAGAGCAATATTCGTTTTTATGCCATCGATGATCAAACCATCAAGAGCATTACGAACTTTTCTTAGGGCGACCTCACGGTTAAAGCCTTTTGCAATTAATTTTCCAATCATCGGATCAAAATCAGGTGTGATCGCAAACTTTGGAGAAATACAATGATCAAAACGAATCCCTTGAGGGAAAGTCGTTTCAAACCCAACAATTTTTCCCGGAGCAGGCATCATGGTAATCGGATCTTCAGCACAAATTCGAAGTTCAATCGCGTGACCATGAATTTTAATGTCGTCTTGTGATTTGAAATCTAGAGGCTGATTAAAAGCAGCCTTAATCATATTGGCCACAAGATCAATCCCTGTGATCTCTTCGGTGATTGGATGCTCAACTTGAATACGGGTATTCATTTCCAAAAAATAAAAGTTTTTGTCTTCACCCATGATGAATTCGACAGTTCCAGCTGAATCATAATTGACCGCTTTTGCACATTTAACCGCTGTTTCACAAATTGCTTTTCGAACAGCTTCATCATTTCCAATGAAAGGAGATGGTGCCTCTTCAATAATTTTCTGATGACGACGCTGTATAGAGCACTCTCTTTCAAACACGTGAAATACATTGCCTTTTTTATCTGCCAGAATCTGCACTTCAATGTGATGAGGATTTAAAATATATTTTTCAACTAAAAGTCCAGCATAGCCAAAGCTTGAAAGTGCTTCACGCTGAACAGCCGCAAAATTATCTTTGACATCTTTTTCATTTAAACAAGGTCGCATTCCCTTACCACCGCCACCAGCAACTGCCTTCAGAAGAATTGGATAGCCTATCTCTTTAGCAATTTTTACCGCATCTTCAATTGTTGCGACTTCACCGATAGATCCCGGAACTACGGGAACTCCTGCCTCTTTAGCAATTTGCTTAGAAATATCTTTTGCACCCATTTTGTAAACAGCAGTCGGATTAGGACCAATGAAAGTAACACCTTTCTTGGCAAGAGCTTCAGAGAATTCTCTATTCTCAGACAAAAAACCATAACCTGGATGAACTCCATCGATTTTATAAGTATCAATGAGATTCATTATTTTAGGGATATCGAGATAAGTCTCTTTATTATTGTTCCCGGCTAAATGAACCCATTCCTGACAGTATTCAAGATGAGGTGGTTCTGTTTCATTGTCAGTCCATACTCCCACTGAAACAAGTCCAAGTTCATTCAAAGCTTTTGCCACGCGGATGGCAATCTCACCACGATTGATGATGAGGACGCGTTTACCTTTCATAGTGGAATATTCCCATGTTTACGGTCCGGTCTAGGAACCTGCTTATTTTCGAGAGCTTTCAGGTATTGGTAAAGTCTTTGACGAGTCACTTCTGGATTAATAATTTCATCCAGGTAACCAAGCTCAGCTGCTCGATAAGGATTGGCGAAGTTGTTTTCGTAGTTTTCCACAAGACTTGCTTTTTTCTTGTTGAATTCTTCGCCTTTTAAACCAGTCAGATCATTTCGGAAAATAATATTGACAGCTCCCTCTGCTCCCATCACTGCAATTTCTGCGGTTGGATAAGCGAGGTTAATATCAGAACGAATATGTTTTGAAGCCATCACGTCATAAGCACCACCGTAAGCTTTACGCGTAATCAAGGTAATCATCGGAACAGTAGCTTCTGAATAGGCATAAAGAAGTTTGGCGCCATGACGGATAATTCCACCATATTCCTGAACTGTTCCAGGAAGAAATCCCGGCACATCCACCAAAGTGATTATCGGAATATTAAATGCATCACAAAAACGAACGAATCGTGCAGCTTTTGTTGAAGAATCGATATCTAAACAGCCAGCTAGAAAGGCCGGTTGATTACCAACTATTCCAACCTTGATCCCACCAATGGAAGCAAAACCAGTGATGATGTTTTTTGCGAAATCTCTCTGAATCTCAAGAAAGTGCTGATCATCGATCACTTCAAGAATCAATTCATGCATGTCATAAGGCTTCTTAGAGCTATCTGGAATGAAATTTTTAAGTTTATTATTCTGACGTGAAATAGAATCAGTCGTTAATTTGAGATTATGCTTTGCTTTATTGCATGCAGGAATAAAAGCAAATAATTCCCTCACTCTTTCGAAGCAATCATTCTCATCATCGCAACGAAAGTGAGCTACACCTGATTTTTCATTATGAGTATGAGCTCCACCCAAAGCATCTTTAGTCACTTCTTCATGAGTCACAGTTTTAATGACATCAGGACCTGTTACAAACATATAAGAAGTTTTATCCACCATGAAAATGAAATCAGTCATCGCCGGAGAATAAACTGCGCCACCTGCACAAGGTCCCATGATAAGCGAAATTTGCGGGATAACACCAGAAGCCTGAACGTTACGATAAAAAATTTCAGCGTATCCAGCGAGAGACTCGACTCCTTCCTGAATGCGGGCACCACCAGAGTCGTTAATTCCTATCACTGGAATTTTATTTTCTAAGGCAAAATCCATTACCTTACAGATTTTTTTAGCATAGGCCATTCCAAGTGCCCCCCCCCAACAGGTAAAATCCTGAGAGAAGATCGCCACTTGCTGACCATTTATTTTACCAATCCCGGTGACAACTCCATCACCAAGAAATTTTGTATTTTCCATTCCAAAAGATTCACAACGATGAACCATGAATTTATCAAATTCAATGAATGAATCTGAATCCAGAAGTTTACTAATACGCTCTCGTGCGGTGAACTTGCCTTGCTCGTGATGTTTATTAATTCTTTCAACTCCACCACCAAGCTCAGCTTGGCTTGATAGAGTCGCGAGTTGTTCTCGTCTTTGTTCGTTAGTTAACACCAAAGTCCTCCTAAAAAAAATATCCTTAGGTTATACCCCTATCCATCTTGCGGGTAAAGAAATGACGCTGTGCCAATGAAGCAAATTCTGCCTTTCTTTTTCTAAGAAACTCTCAAGGTAAAATTATAAGATAACCAGGAGTCTTCATGAAAATTTACTTATTTGCCGTTCTCCTTTTTTCATCTTTAACTCACGCTCATGATGCATTAATTTGGGGGGGCCCGGGTGCTTGTGTTGAAGACTGTGTCACGGCAGCAGTGCATGTGACGAAACTCGCTGGATTTGATCCCATGATTGTAACTCCGGAAAACTTTGATCCTTCACTTTTTGAAACAGCTAAGGTTTGGGTGCAACCCGGCGGTAAATCCGGAGCAGCTTCAAATGCTATGGGTGCTGCCAATCGAGAAGTGATTAGAAAATTTATTGAGAATGGCGGAGGCTATGTGGGATTTTGTGCTGGAGCTTTTTTAACCACTTCTAAGGTTGGTGAAACTTCAGTTAATGGTCTTGGCATCATTCCCGGAAAAACAAGAGTTTTCCGTCGCGCTCATGGTTATCCTTCGATTGAAAAAATGATTACTTCAGATGGAATAAAATACCATTACTGGGAAGGTGGACCCTGGTTTCAATTTACCGATTCACAAATTCAAAATATGACTATTAAGTCTCGCTATAAAACGACTAATGCGATTAATGGTGTGGAAACAACTTATGGTAAGGGTCGTATTTCCGTAACAGGAACTCATCCTGAAGCACCACAATGGTGGTATGACGATGGTGATATAATTGATACGGATGGATTAGATAACGAGATGGCGGCTAGTATGATTAAATGGGCGGCAAAGAACTAGGCCACCATTGATTACAATATTCATAAACCCTCAATTCAGATGAGTTGTTTTTTTAAGATTATGATAGTCAGAATCTCTTCGACTGAAGTGACTAGGTAAAAGAACACCCCTCTTAAAGAGGGGTGTTCTTTATTCGCCAACGGCGCGTTTTTGCGCTCTTTTGTCTAATCCATATTTATCTACTTTCATAATCAATCCAGCACGCGAAATCCCTAATTCTTTTGCCAGTTTCGACTTATTGAACCCACAACGTTTAAGACCTTCACGGATCATCAGTATTTCCAATTCCTCCAAAGCCTCTTTCAATGAACCATTGGTATTTACACCTTTTAGAAAGCTACCACCACTTGATGAATGACTGCCACCTAAGTGACCACCTTCACTGCTTTCAAGAATTCTTGAACTCAGCATGTCCGGAGTAATCGTTTTTTCTTCCCCTGCAAGAACTACTAAACGCTCAACTTCATTTTGAAGTTCACGAACGTTACCTGGCCATGTATGATCAAGCATTTTCTCAAGACATTTCTTAGAGAAAGTCTTAAGTGGCTTACCAGCTTCCTCACAACGCTTTTGGATAAAATAGTCCATCAGAATAGGAATATCTTCCTGACGTTCCTTTAAGCTTGGAAGAGCCACGTTAATCACATTAATTCTGTAATAAAGATCTTCTCTGAACTCTCCCTTTGCAATCATCTCTTTAAGTGGTTTGTTCGTAGCTGCGATAACTCGAACGTTTACCTTTTTTGGAGTTGTTGCACCCACTTGCATGTAAGTCCCTTCCTGAAGAATACGAAGAAGTTTTACTTGCATAGATGGCGAGGTATCACCAATTTCATCTAGGAAAAGAGTTCCCCCATTCGCAACTTCAAATACACCTTTCTTATCTTTCACTGCACCCGTAAATGAGCCTTTAACGTGACCAAATAGTTCTGAGTCTAAAAGGTTATCATTGAAAGCTGAACAGTTTACGGCCATAAAAACAGAATCTTTTCTGGTCGAATTATAATGAATTGCTTTCGCTACCATTTCTTTTCCTGTTCCGTTTTCACCCTGAATCAAAATAGTTGATTCGGATCCTGAAACTTTTGATAATAAATGATAAACCTGTTGCATCTTCTTCGATTTACCAATCAGGTTATGATAACGATATTTATTACTCAATTCAGAATTAAGATCCATTATGCGTGACTCACGCTTAGAAATCTCAGAGTGGAAAGTCGCAACTTCTTCCGCGACAATTCCAACGAGCTCACGCATTTTGTCGAATTCTTTGTCAGAAAATTTCTTCATCTTGGAAACAGCATTGCGTGCATCTTGTTCAGAAACGCCACACTCGCTCATTTTTTTGACTACTTTTTCGACATCTTCCGAAGTACATGTGTCTTTGAAATATGGATAAGCGAAAATTGATCCATGAACATCCCCATCCACAACCACTTTATGAGCGTACCCATAAGCTTGTGGAAAAAATGATTCAAACTCTACCCAATCTTGGCTTTGATTTGCGAAAGTTTCGAATACTTTTTCGACATCTGCTTCAAGCCAGTCATGACCAAAGCCTTGCGACATCTGAAGTTTGAAAAAGGGTGATTTATAAGGATAATCAGATTGCTGAATAAACTGCACTCTGCCCTGCTCATCGGCGTAGAAAATATCCAAGCCATACCAGCCACCGATAATCTGCTCGAGCTTCTTATTAACGTGTAATTCTTTTATCGATTTCCAATCAATCATGATGCCTCTCCTCTCGAACAAATGTCCATTCTATGAACATTACTTTTTTAAATCGTCTAACTTATCGGCACTTTGTTGGAATTCTTGACTGGGGTTTTGAGGAAGTGAGGAATTTATTTACAATTTTTTGGTACTTATTTGCATAAGCTCATTAAAAGACTGGAAAAACAATGGCTTAGTCCATTCTTGAGGACCAATAAATTTACGAAGCGTCGTTTTATCCGAAGAAAACACAAAGGTTTCTGGAACCCGGGTAGTGCCAAACAGTTCTCGATGAACGTTTTTATTATCTAACAACCAATAAATCATTCCCTTTTCTGGAATCTTCAATGTCTTGAGATACTTTTTAATTTTAATTACTTCATCGTTAGTAGCGATCAATAAAAATTTTACGTTTGGTGACCTCTCAAATTGCTCTATAAACGATAATAGTTCGGGAAGCTCAGCTTCACATGGAGCACACCAAGTGCCCCAATAATGTACAACCAGAAGGTCTATTGTCTCAATCCTAAATAATTCGTCTAAATTGATAATTTGGTTATCTAGAGTTTGAAATACTGCATTCGTCGGAAGCTTCTCAAGGACAGCTTCAACTTTTTGCTCATCGGAAACAAGATTTGATTCAAGCGTTCTCTTTGTATAAAGAGAATAACCAATAGTGGCAACAATAAGGGCAATAATGGCAATAATTCTATAAATCATAGGCAAAAAAAAACCTTCCCGAAGGAAGGTTTTCTACTTTTTTAGATTTTCTCTAATTATTCAACGAACGCGATGTATGCTTCTTTAGCACCATCACCAAGGCGGCCTTCAGCCACTTTAAGAATACGAGTGTATCCACCTGGACGTTGCTTGAATTTTGGAGCAACGTTTTCGAAAAGAGCTTTCACAGCTTCTTTATTATTCAATTTAGTGAAAGCCAGACGACGATTTGCAATCGTGTCGTTCTTAGCAAGAGTTACAAGCTTTTCAACCATAGGTTTGATCGCTTTAGCTTTTGTTTCAGTAGTTTTGATCTGACCATGAGTGATTAGCTCGATAGAAAGATTTTGAACCAAAGCTTTTCTGTGCTGAGGCTTAACACCTAATTTATATTTGTGGCAACCGTGTCTCATAAAATTCTCCTAAAAAGAACGCTTCTTAATCAGCGTGCTGAACCTGTTTCATAATGTTGTCGACTTTCATACCAAGACCTAAGCCCATGCCTGAAAGAATCTCTTTGATTTCATTCAAAGATTTACGGCCAAAGTTCTTAGTTCTAAGCATTTCGCCTTCAGTCTTAGATACGAGTTCGTAAATATATTTAATATTAGCATTCTGTAAACAGTTAGCTGAACGAACTGAAAGCTCAAGTTCTGAAACTGGTTTAAGAAGCGCTTCGTTTGCAACACCAGCACCACCAGTAACGGCAGTAGGCTTAACTTCAGCTGGAGCATCCTTATCTTCAAAGTTAAGGAACACAGAAAGCTGATCACGAAGAATTTTCGCAGAGATCGCAACAGCATCTACTGGATCAATTCCTGCGTTAGTCCAAACTTCAAGAGTAAGTTTATCGTAATCAGTTCTCTTACCAACACGCGAGTTAGTCACAGTGTAGTTCACACGGTGAACAGGGGAGAAAAGAGTATCGATATAAATCCATCCAACCGGAAGATCGAATGAATCTTTATTATCAAGTGCAGTTACATAACCTTTTCCACGTGCAATTTTCAATTCCATACGGATAGATCCGCCAGAAGAGACGTTCGCAATAACGTGTTCAGGGTTAAGAACTTTAACGTAGTTACTTTCTTCGATATCTGAAGCCTTAACAGCGCCTTCAGAATTCTTTTCAAGTACAAGCGTTACTTCTTCTTTATCAGTTATCTTAAAGCGAATTTCTTTAAGGTTAAGGATAATTTCAGAAACTTCTTCTTTGATGTTATTGATTGTGCCGAACTCATGGTCAACACCGTCAACTTTAACAGCAACGATCCCTGCACCTTGCAGTGAAGATAGAAGTACTCGTCTTAAAGAGTTACCAAGAGTAAGTCCGTAGCCGCGCTCAAGCGGCTTAGCTGTGAATTTACCGTAGTTAGACTTAAGACCTTCAGTATCAACTTCAAGAGCTGCAGGACGAATCATGCCAGCCCAATTTTTATTCATGTATGAATTCATTAAAAACTCCTAATAAAACAGTGGAACGTAAAAAACGCTTAAACTCTTCTTCTCTTTGGAGCGCGACAGCCGTTATGAGGCATCGGGCTCATATCTGCAACTGAAGTAATTCTCAGTCCGGCAGCTAGAAGTGCACGGATTGCGTTTTCACGACCAGCACCTGGGCCTTTAACTTTAACATCTACAGACATCAAACCACATTCAGAAGCTTTTCTAGCAGCTTCTTGTGAGGCAACTTGAGCAGCAAATGGAGTCGATTTTTTAGAACCACGAAAACCTAGTCCACCAGCACTTGCCCAAGCAACAGCATTACCGTCAGCATCGCTGATTGTAACAATTGTGTTGTTGAAAGATGCATGGATATGACAAACACCGTGATTGAGGTTTTTTCTTACTTTTTTCTTAGCAGACTTAGCGCCACCAGTTGATTTTGTCTGAGCTGCTTGTGCATTAGTTGTAGCCATATGTTCCTACCTTAAATTATTTCATTGCTTTGATAGATTTTTTACCTGCAATCGCAACAGCAGGGCCCTTACGTGTGCGAGCATTTGTATGCGTACGCTGTCCACGAACAGGAAGACCCTTACGGTGACGAATTCCACGGTAACAACCAAGGTCTTTAAGACGCTTGATATTTAGAGCTACTTCACGACGAAGATCACCCTCAACAGTATATTCATCAAGAGCAGCACGAATAGCTTGTACTTGTTCCTCTGAAATATCGTTAGAGCTTGTCTCAAGGTCAATTCCTACTTTCGTAAGAATATTAACCGCAACTTTTGGACCCACACCATAGATTGAACGAAGAGCAATTTTGATTGCTTTGTTTCTTGGTAAGTCTACACCTAATAAACGTGCCATATGTTTCCCCTACTAGCCTTGTTTCTGTTTGTGTTTTGGATTTACTTTACAAATAACACGTAAAACACCTTGGCGTTTTACGACTTTACAGTCTTTACAGATTGGTTTTACCGACGATCTTACTTTCATAATATTAACCCTTGCTTCTAAAAATGATTCGACCTTTATCCAGGTCATATTTACTAATCTCAATTACTACCTTATCACCAGGTAGAATTTTGATAAAATTCATTCTCATCTTCCCACTGATATGTGCTAAAACCACATGCCCATTGGGAAGTTTTACTCTAAAACGTGTATTAGGTAAAAGTTCTAGAACTTCTCCTTCCACTTCTATTGTGTCAGTAGACTCAGCCATGCCTTCCTTAAAAAGTAAGTGACCTTATATAAAAATAAAAACTATAAGACAATAATATAAATTCTAAAACGTCACAGTTTTGACGAGATCATTTTAAAAATCTCATCTGGCGCCTGTTCCGCATTAATCTTCATCAAACGACCTAGATCTTGGTAGTACTTCAAAACTGGATCAATCGTCTCTTGAAAAACCTTTAAACGGTTCTTGATGACGTCTTCATGATCATCAGCTCTTTGTACGAGGTTAGTACCGCCGCACTGGTCACACGTGCCTATTACCTTAGGATTCTTTGAAATCAGATTATATATAGCACCACAATCTTTACATGTCCTACGGTTTGTTAATCGCTCAACAAGCTTAGTAGTATTGATTTCAAAATATACACTTGTCGCAGGATATCCTTTTAGCACTTCTTTATCCAAGGTTTGCGCCTGGGCTAAATTACGAGGATAACCATCAAAAATATACTGCGAGGCATTTAGATCAATATTTGCCTGGAGAAGACGAATAACTAGATCATCCGATACAAGTTTTCCTTCATCCATTACTTGCTTTACTTCGATTCCCAACGCAGATTTTTTTGCAATCTCTGCTCTTAATAGATCTCCCGTGGAGATGTGCTTGAAGCCTTTATCGGCCACAAGCTTACTTGCCTGAGTTCCTTTGCCTGAACCTGGCGCTCCAATGAAAATCAAATGCGATTTCATTAATTAAAACCTCTTCACGCCTGAATATTTGCCCTTAACTTTGTAAGCAGTATCTAGTCGTTGAGAGATCATGAAACTTTCAGCTTGCGCCATTGTGTCAATCGCAACCCCAACCAAGATCAAAAGAGACGTTCCACCAAAATAGAAAGGCACTTTAGCGTAGTTGAAGAGAATCGAAGGCATAATACAAATTGCAGCCACATATATAGCGCCAACCAAAGTTAGACGACTAATTACTTGATTTAAAAAATCCGCAGTCTGGTCTCCAGGACGAATACCAGGAATAAAACCACCGTTTTTCTTGAGCGACTCAGACACGTCATCAGTCTTAAACTGAATAGTAGAATAGAAGTAAGCAAAGAAAATAATCAGACCTATAAAAGTTAAATTATAAAGCATTTTTCCCGGATAGAAGAGCTGCTCAATATTTGTAAAATATGCCTTCACAGGACTGTCTGCGGGAATGAACTGAGAAATTGTAGTGGGAAAACCCAAAAGCGCAGAAGCAAAAATTGGAGGCATAACCCCAGAAATATTTACTTTGATTGGCAAGTGCGAAGACTGTCCACCAAATACACGGTTATTAACAACACGTTTAGCATATTGAACAGGTACCTTTCTAAAGGCTCTTTCAACATAAATAATGAACCAGAAAGAAACCAGCATGATCCCAACAACCATAAGAAGGTTCACGATACTCATCTCTCCGTTTTGCAATAAAGAGAATGTATCGCGGATTCCACTTGGAATTCCGGCAGCAATACCAGCAAAGATAATAAGAGAAATACCGTTTCCGATACCTCTTTCAGTAATCTGCTCACCCAGCCACATTACGAACATCGTCCCAGCAGTCAAACTGATAACAGTTAAAAGTCTGAACGACATACCTGGATCAATAACTACTGGTAAACCATTTGGACTTCTGATGTTTTCAAGACCCACAGATAAACCGTAACCTTGAAAGAAACAAAGAAGAACAGTTGCGTATCTTGTATATTGAGCGATTTTTTTATGACCATCTGGCTCTTTCTGCAACTCACCCAAAGCTGGGATGGAATAAGAAAGGAGACTGAAGATAATAGAAGAAGTGATGTAAGGCATGATTCCAAGGGCGAGTACAGAGAAACGCTCAAGAGCTCCACCACTAAAAGTATTAAAGACACTGAAAAGTGATCCTTTCATACCATCAAAAAAAGAAGATAGGGCAGCTCCGTCAACTCCTGGAGTAGGAACTTGAGTTGCAACCCTGTAAACTCCTAACATCAATATCGTGAAGAAAACTCTTTTTTTAAGTTCTTCTAACTTAGATACGTTCGCGTTCGATGACATCCTTGTATCCTTCCTTAATTAAGCAATTAAGCGTTCTCTATTTTGCCGCCAGCTTTTTTTACTAATTCTAAAGCTTTAGCAGAGAACTTTTCAATGCCTTTGAAGGTAAGAGCCTTATTAAATTCGCCTTTAGCCAAAATTTTAATTGGAAGCGACTTATTAATACCGCTAAGAAAGCCTTTATCGATCAAAGTTTCGCGAGTTACTACTTCATTTTCAAATTTAGTAGCTAGCTTCTCAAGATTAAGAACAGCGTATTCAATTTTAAATGGAGCGTTAGAGAAACCTACTTTTGGTAATCGACGGTAAAGAGGCATTTGACCACCCTCGAAACCGATGCGGATACCGCCACCAGAACGAGCTTTTTGGCCTTTGTGACCCTTACCAGCTTGAGTACCTTGGCCAGAACCCTGACCACGACCGATACGCTTTGTATTTTTGTTTGTGCCTCTAGGGCTCTTTAATGTAGTTAAAGTTAACATATAAATCCTCTATTATTTAACAATCTCAAGCCAAGTGATCATAGCTTTAATCATTCCACGAACTGCCGGAGTATTCTCAAGAGTTTTAACGTGATTGATTTTTCTAAGACCAAGACCTTTGATTGTAGCTTTTTGCTTATCAGTAGATCCAATAACACTTCTTTTAAGTTTTATCGTAATTTGCTTATTCATATTTTACCTTAAGCTTTTGCAGATTTGGCTTTCATACGAAGGCCTTTAGTGTTTACACCGCGAGCATTACCCACTTCTTCAAGTGAACGAAGGCTCTTAAGTGCTTTGAAAGTAGCTTTTACAATGTTGTGCGGATTCGAACCACGAACAGACTTAGTAAGAACGTTCTTAACTCCGGCAAGCTCAAGAATTGAACGGCAAGCACCCGCTGCCTTAATCCCTGTACCTTCTCCAGCTGGCTTAAGAAGAACTTCTCCAGCTCCAAACAGACCAAGTACTTCGTGAGGAATTGTTCCGTTCTCGATTGATACTTTGATCATTCGTTTAGAAGCTTTCATGCCAGCCTTACGGATAGCATCTGGAACTTCTTTTGCCTTACCAAGACCGTATCCAACTTTACCATTCTTATCGCCAACAACGATTAGAGCAGCGAAAGAGAAACGACGTCCACCTTTTACAACTTTTGCAACACGGTTAACGGCTACAACTCTTTCTTCGAGATCTGGATTCATTCCATCCTGAGGAGCTGGTTTCTTTTCTTGACGAGGAGCTCTCTGAGGACGTTTACCGCCCTTCTTGTCACCCTTCGCTTCATTTTCATTTTCTACATTATTTTCTTCGCTCATAAAAGTCCCCTAATTAAATTTGAATGCCGTTTTCGCGGATAGAGTCAGCAAGAGCTTTAATAACTCCTGTGTACTGCTTACCACTTCTATCAAAAACAGCTTTGCTTAGGTTGTTCTTCTTAAGCGTAGCTGCGATTGCTGCGCCAACTTTTTTGGCACCTTCAGCGTTTGCAGAGTCAGCTGCTTTAGATTTACCGTACGTTTGTACAGAAAAAATAGTGGCTGATTTAACGTCATCAATCGCCTGAACTCTTAGATGTTTATTTGTTTTAGTAACACATAAACGTGGAGCTTCAGCAGATCCAATAACTTTTTTTCTAATTGAAAGTTTACGACGGTACTCTTTCGCTTTAGATTGGTTTTTAATTTTTGCAGAATTCTTTCTCATAATTCACCTATTATTTTTTAGCGCCAGTTTTGCCGGCTTTTCTGATGATCTTCTCATCAATGTACTTAAGACCCTTACCTTTGTAAGGCTCTGGCTCTCTAAAAGATCTCACTTGAGCAGCTACGAAACCAACAAGTTCTTTATCACTTCCGTGGAACTCAATTGTATTCTTAATTACTTTCGCTTCGATACCCTTAGGAAGCTTATAATCGATCGGATGCGAATAACCCAAGTTCAGAGTAAGCGTGGTGCCAGAAACTGCAGCCTTATAACCTACACCATTAAACTCTAGAGTTTTTACAAATCCAGTCGTTACACCTGTTACCATATTACCAAGAAGTGTACGAGATAAACCCCAAAGTGCTCTCGCTCCAGTTGTCTGATCTGCAGGGGTTACATTGATAGCCTTATCAGCTTTTTCAATTTTCACTTCTTTGCGGAAAGTATAAGTTAATAGGCCTTTCGGACCTTTAACTTCAACAACGTTACCGTTTACTTTCACTTCAACTTTATCTGGAATGCCAATAGGCTTTTTACCAATACGTGACATAAGTCTCTCCAATTACCAAATGTTACAAATAATTTCGCCGCCAAGTTTTAGAGAGGCTGCTTTGCGGGAAGATATAATTCCTGCAGAAGTTGAAACAATTGAAACCCCAAGTCCTGATAAAACTCGTGGCATTTCAGTATAGCCTTTATAAACTCTCAAACCTGGAGATGAGATTCTTTTAATTCCAACAATAGCGCCTTCTTTAAGACCAACTCGGATCGTAATTTCTGAAGGAGATTTTGCAGCGATTTTGAAAGACTTAATAAAGCCTTCTTCTTTTAATACGCGGCAAATGTTTGCTTTAATCTTGCTTGCAGGAATATCACACTTATCAAGGCCAGCCTTGTTAGCGTTACGGATTCGAGTAAGCATATCTGCGATAGGATCTGTCATCATAAATTTTTCTCCTTACCAGCTAGCTTTAGTCACACCAGGGATGAGACCATTGTTCGCGAGTTCACGAAACTTGTTACGGCATAATTTAAAATCACGATAAACACCACGAGGTCTGCCTGTTAACTCGCAACGGTTACGAACACGGTTAGGGTTAGCATTACGAGGAAGTTTCTGAAGCTTCGCTCTTGCCGCATCTCTTTCTTCATCAGAAAGTTTTGCATCTACCGCTTTTTTTCTAAGTTCAGCAGCTTTTGGCCCTATTTTCTTAGAAAGTTTTGCTCTTTTATTATTTTTAATGACTGCGCTTAAACGTGCCATAAAACCTCTTATTTCTCTCTGAAAGGCATGCCGAACTGCTTAAGCAACTCGCGGCCTTCTTCGTTATTAGTAGCTGTAGTAACAAAACTGATTCCCATTCCACGGATCTTATCGATTTTATCGTAGTCAATTTCAGGGAAAATTATTTGCTCTTTCAAGCCCATTGTATAGTTACCTTTACCATCAAATCCTTTAGGAGAAAGACCACGAAAGTCTCTTACGCGAGGAAGAGAAAGGTTAATAAGGCGATCTAGGAATTCATACATTTTAGCACCACGAAGAGTAACGAAAGCACCAATGGCTTGTCCTTCACGTAGTTTGAATGAAGCGATAGATTTTTTAGCTTTTGCAGTAACTGGCTTTTGACCAGTAACCGCTGCAAGTTCAGCTGCAATGCTATCTACAATTTTACCATTAGAAACAGCATCACGAGTAACGCTGTTAACGATGATTTTTTCTAATTTAGGTATCTGATTTGGATTACCGTACTTGTACTTATCCATCATCTTTTTTTTAATCTCAGTTTCATACTGAGCTTTTAAACGTGCCATATATGTAACCTCAATTATTTAATTTCTAGTTTGCTTTTGGCAGCAACTCGTACGTTTTTGCCATTAACTTTTTTAACAGCAACTCTTGTTGGTTTTCCTGATTTAGGATCCAATAGAGCAACGTTACTGATATGGATGGCTTTTTCCAGATCCACAATTCCACCCTGCTGATTAGCTTGATTAGGCTTCATTGCTTTTTTTACTACGTTTACACCTTCAACCACAACTCTGTTGGTTTTGAAGTTGATTGATACGATCTTTCCGTTTTTGCCTTTATCTTTTCCGGCAAGGATTTGAACTGTATCGTTCACTTTCAGCTTTTGCATATTCCCTCTTTTTACACGCTGATTAGAGCACTTCGTGAGCGAGTGAACAAATCTTAGAAAAGTTTTTGTTTCTTAACTCTCTCGCTACAGGCCCGAAAATACGTGTACCTACTGGTTCATTATTTGCTGCAATAATGACCACGCTGTTTGTATCAAAATTAATATATGAACCATCATCACGTCTTACTGGGTAAACAGTGCGAACGATAACTGCTTTCTTAACGTCACCTTTCTTAACTTTACCGCCAGAAATTGCTTGCTGTACGGCTACAACGATAACGTCGCCTACGTTTGCACTCATATGCTTTGAACCGCCCAGTACTTTAATACACTGAACTGTTTTTGCACCTGAGTTATCGGCTACATCTAGAATTGATTGTTGCTGAATCATAATTTACTCCACTACTTCTGGATCGAAACTAGTTCCCATCTCTTTAACTTAGAGTAGGGCTTTGATTCGATGATTGTTACTACGTTACCTACAGAAGCTAATTCTTTCTCATCATGACAATGATACTTCTTAGAAGTTGTAACGAATTTGCTGTACTTCGGGTGCATCGTTTTACGTTCAACTTTAACAACAATTGTTTTTGCTGTTTTGTCGCTTACTACTTCACCTGTTAGTGTTCTTTTAAATGTTGTGCTCATAATTCACCTTATTTCTTATTTGCGCTTTTCTGAGTAAGGAGACGAGCAATGTTTTTCTTAAGAAGTTTCACTGTATGAGGCTTTTCAGACCCAGTTGTGAACTTATTGAACTTTGTATTAAAAAGTTCTGACTTAAGAGAAGCAACCTTCCCTGTAATCTCTTTTACGCTTAGCTTTGAAATTTCGCTGGTTTTTAACATAACTACCTCTGATTATCCAGTTTTATTTAGATGTTTTAGCTTTTGGAGCTGCGGCAGCTTTAGGAGCGGCGGCGGCTTTTGGAGCTTCAACGGCTGTTTCTTTTACAGCTTTTACTGCTTTAGTATGAGCAGTCACGGATACAACTCCTGAAGCTTCATCTAACTCAGCCTTAGAAACGATTTTCGTCCTAACTGGAAGTTTATATTTTGCTAATCTTAGTGCTGCGTCAGCAGTTGCCTTGTCTACACCACCGATTTCAAAAAGAATACGGCCCGGCTTAATAACAGCAACCCACTCCTCAGGTGATCCTTTTCCTTTACCCATACGAACTTCGGCAGGTTTTTTAGAAAGAGATTTATCTGGGAAAATTTTAATCCACATCTGACCACCACGTTTTGTTTCACGTGAAATCGCGATACGGGCAGCTTCAATTTGACGATTTGTAATAAAACCACAAGTTAAAGCTTGAAGACCAAATTCACCGAAAGTAAGTGTGTTACCTGTATGGGCAGCACCAGTCATACGACCTTTTTGCATCTTTCTATGTTTTACTCGTTTAGGACTTAACATATAATACCTCTAAGTACTTATTATTATTTATAGATCTCGCCTTTATAAACCCAAACCTTAACTCCGATAATACCGAAAGTGGTTTTAGCTTGAGCGGTGTTGTAATCGATATCAGCACGAAGTGTATGAAGAGGAACTTTCTTCTCAGCATAACCTTCAGTACGAGCAATTTCAGCTCCACCTAAACGGCCAGAACATTTTACTTTGATACCTTTAACACCTGAACGGAATGCAGAAGTCATCACTTTTTTCATAGCGCGACGGAAAGCAACTCGTTTTTCAAGCTGTTGAGCAATGTTTTCTGCAATCAACTTAGCTTCTGCGTCAGGACGCTTTACTTCAGCGATATTGAAAAACAAAGGGCAATTTGTAATTTTTTTAAGGTCATTACGTATTTTTTCAATACCTGTGCCTTTTTTACCAATCGCTACACCTGGTTTTGCAGAATAAACAGTAACTTTTACCTGATCTGCAGTACGAGTGATTTCAGTTTTTGCAATCGCAGCCTGAGCAAGCTCAGTGTCGATATAATTTCTGATCGCAAGATCTTGTTGTAAAATTTCTGCGTAGTTGTTTTTAACGTACCAGTTAGAGTGCCAAGTCTTGATATAACCTAGTCTAAAGCCGTACGGATTAACCTTTTGTCCCATTAGTCTGTTCCTTGATTAAGCTTCTTTAAGCGAAAGTGTTACGTAACTTGATTTTTTCTGGATCTGATAAGCACGGCCTTGAGCTCTTGGCATAATACGCTTAAGAGTTGGACCTTCATCAACCTTGATAATATCAATAATGAGATTATCTAAGTCATACTTCTTAGATTCAGCAGCGATCGCAAGACCACTGTTAATTAATTTTGTTACGATAATTGCTGTTTCTTTCTTTTCGCAGAAGCGAAGAATTTTAAGAGCTTCTTCAACTTTTTTTCTACGAATTAAGTCACACACTTGTCTAACTTTACGAGCTGATGTGCCAACATTGTTATTTTTTACTGTTATCATAATTTACCTCTTACTTATCGCCGCCGGCTTTCTTATCGCCAGCAGAGTGACCGTTGAAGGTACGAGTTATAGAGAATTCTCCAAACTTGTGCCCAACCATATTGTCAGTCACGTAAACTGGAATGAATTTCTTTCCGTTATGAACGGCGAAAGTTAAACCAATGAACGCTGGTGTAATCGTAGAACGACGCGACCAGGTTTTGATGACTGTATTGCCTTTCGTATTCTTCTTAGCTTCTGCAGCTTTTTTGAAGAGATAAGAATCGACAAAAGGACCTTTTTTAATTGAACGAGCCATATTTACCTCTTACTTTCTTCTCTTAACGATAAATTGATTTGTACGCTTATTCTTTCTTGTCTTCAAGCCACGAGTTTGTAAGCCCCAAGGAGTAACAGGGTGACGACCACCACTTGTACGACCTTCACCACCGCCATGTGGGTGATCTACTGGGTTCATTACAACACCTCGAACTGTAGGACGAATACCGCGGTGACGGTTTGTACCAGCTTTACCGGTGTTAGCAAGTTCGTGCTCGATCTTACCAACTTGGCCAATAGTAGCTCGGCAGTTTGATTTAACTTTTCTAACTTCACCAGAAGGTAAACGAAGAAGAGCGTACTCACCCTCTTTAGCCATAAGCTGAGCGTATGAACCGGCAGAGCGAGCCATTTGACCGCCGCGACCAGGATTTAACTCAACGTTGTGGACCAAAGTACCTACCGGGATATCGCTAAGAAGCTTAGAGTTACCCGCTTTGATATCTGCATTATTAGAAGAAATTACAACATCACCAACTTTCAATCCAACTGGTGCAATGATGTATGTTTTTACGCCATCAGCGTAAACAACTAGAGCAATGTTACTTGTTCTATTTGGATCATGCTCAATTGATTTTACAGTTGCTGGGATATCAAGCTTATCGCGCTTGAAATCAATCATTCTGTATTTCTGCTTAACTCCGCCACCATGGTGACGAACAGTGATTTTACCACTTGAGTTACGGCCAGCGTTTTTCTTAAGTGGAGCCAAGAGAGATTTCTCTGGAGCTACACCTTTAGTTACGTCACCAGTTACAACCACTTTCTCACGTTGAGATGGTGTAATAGGTCTGAATTTTTTTAAAGTTGCCATCGTTTTAACCCTTTACCTTAGATGCCCTTGAAGAATTCAATCTTCTGGCCGTCTTGGAGTTGAACATAAGCTTTTTTAGACTTTGCAGTCTTCTTAAAGCCTTTACCTGCGCGCTTTGTCTTCCCTGGAAGAACTGAAGTGCGAACGCTAAGAACTTTCACATCAAAAAACTTTTCAACAGCATTTTTGATATGATTTTTATTAGCCTTAATATTCACTACGAAAGCGTAGCGATTATAAGTTTCTGTCTCTTTAGACGTTTTTTCAGTTAATAGTGGTTTAACAAGTACGTTTTCTAAACCTATCATCTTACACCAGCCTGCTAATTAATTTTTCGAAAGCGCCTTTTTCAATGACTAGGTTTTCGAATTTGATTGCTTCGTAAACGCTAAATCCATCAACCGGGGCATACTTCGCTTTTTCTAAGTTACTTACTGCATTCAAAACTTTGTCATTAAGCTCTGTAGTGATCACGAGAGCTGGTAACAGCTTTCTTGAATTAAGAGCCTTGTACATATCTTTTGTCTTACCAGTAGTTTCAATTTTTTCCACGATGTGCAATTTGCCGGCCTGGAATTTATCAGCAAGAACAGAAGCGATTGCATTAAGCATCATCTTCTTATTAACTTTCTGAGTGTAATCACGGGGCTGAGGACCAAATGCAGTACCGCCTCCAGGCATTAAAGGAGAACGAGTAGAACCCTGACGAGCGTTACCAGTTCCTTTTTGCTTGAACGGCTTCTTACCACCACCAGAAACAAGAGCTTTAGTCTTAGTCATGGCTGTGCCTTGACGACGACCTGCCAAAGTCGCTTTCACGATTTGGTGTACTACTGTCATGTTGATAGATTCAGCAGATAGATCAATCTTGGCTTTTACAGAACCAGACTTTTCAAATTTTGTATTTAATAATGCTATTTCAGTCATAATTACCTACCTTACGCTTTCTTAACAGATTTCATGATTTTCACGAATCCGTTCTTTGAGCCAGGAATAGAACCTTTTATAAGCATGTAACCAGCTTCTAAATTTACTTCTACTACTTGGATGTTTTGTACAGTTGAAGTCTCAACTCCTAAGTGACCAGGCATTTTCTTATTAGCGAATACACGTGCTGGAGTAGCACGACATCCGATAGAACCTGGACGACGGTGGAAGTGAGAACCGTGGGCAGCTGGACCACCTTGGAAATTGTATCGCTTCATAACACCAGCGAAACCCTTACCTTTAGAAGGTCCGGTAACGTCGATATAAGTTGCAACAGGGAATTGATCCAAAGATGCTTCTTTTCCAAGAGCATCAGCTGATACTGCATCTACTTTAATTTCAGAAAATTCTGAGAATGTCTTTTCGATGTTAGCTTTCTTGAGCTGGCCCTTAAGTGGAGATGTTACAAGAGATTCACGTTTCTCATTGTAAGCAACCTGGTAAGCAGTGTAGCCATCTTTTTCAGCAGTTTTAACTTGTGAAATCACATTTGGAATTAGTTTCACAACAGAGACAGGAACGTGGTTACCGTTCGTGTCGAAGATTCTGGTCATACCAGCTTTAATTCCGTAAAAAGCTGGCAGACTAACTTTAGAGTCTGACATTCGCCCTCCACAGCATCACCCTATCTCAGGGATGCATTCATGGTTAATATTAGAGAAACAAAAAAAAACGTTTAGCCGTTATACTAGTACTTGATCTCAACGTCAACACCAGCAGAAAGGTCGAGCTTCATTAAGCTATCAACAGTCTGTTGAGTTGGTTCAACGATATCAATCAAACGCTTATGAGTTCTCATTTCGAACTGCTCACGCGACTTTTTATCGATGTGTGGTGACCGAAGTACGGTATATTTATTAATTTCCGTAGGAAGAGGAATTGGGCCAGCTACGCGGGCACCAGTGTTCTTCGCCGTCTGTACGATTTCTTGTACTGACGCATCGAGAATGCTTGAATCATAAGCACGAAGCTTAATTCTCAGTTTATTGGTCTTCATTAAAGGTCTCCAAAAATTTTTTTGTCAAATTAAAGCTTGAAAGGGCCTTTGTAAAGCCCCTTCTGTTAAATTTTTGACGTTATTCAATAATATCAGATACTGTACCAGCACCAATTGTACGTCCACCCTCGCGAATTGCGAAACGAAGACCTTTTTCCATGGCAACCGGAGCGATCAACTCAACACCAAATGATGTGTTATCACCTGGCATGATCATTTCCATACCTT
>CAMASK010000009.1 GCA_945860895.1 Bacteriovorax stolpii | reverse complement strand
AACGGTCGCCTTTTTGGTGCTGTTACTTCTCAAGAAATCGCTAAAGAGCTTGAAAAAGCCGGCGTTTCTATTGAGCGTCGTCTTTTAACTTTCGACGGCTCAATCAAGTCTCTTGGTACTTACGATGTTAAAGCAAAACTTTTCAACGACGTTACTGCAACTTTCAAATTGAAAGTGGCGATCGACGCTGCTATGGCTGAAGAGTTGAAGAAGCAACAAGCTGAAGCTCAAAAGCGTAACGCTGAGAAGAAAGCTAAAGCTGAAGCACTTAAAGCTGCTGCTGCTGCAGAAGCTGAAGCAGCTGCAAACGCTGAATAATAAGTTTCTTGTTTACCCAGGAAGAATTTTATTCTTTCTGGGTAAATTCTTATAGCCGATGATCTAACTTTTTTTAACATCTCTGAAGTATTTCTTCCTCGACAAGCCGCACATGAGATAAAGTCTGGCATATTTAAAATTCCTCTGGAGAAGCAGCTTTGGCACAAGATAAAGTTAATGAATTACCACATGATATTGGCGCTGAAAAAGCTCTCCTTGGCTGTTTATTAATTGATAATCAATCATTCGATGAAATCTCTGACATTAATTTAAATGCTGAAGACTTTTATCATCCACAGTACGCCATTATATTTACGGCAATTAAAGATCTTCACCTCGAGGCTCAGCCAATAGATATCATTACCGTTTCTTCGAAACTGAATGATCACGGAAAACTGGAAAGAGTGGGAGGGCAAACTGCTCTCGTAACGATTTGCGAAGAAATCGGTTCTTCGGCCAATGTCGAACACTACGCTAAATTAATTAAACAAAAAGGCGTCCTAAGGGATGTCGTAAGAACTGCCACTCGTATCATGCAAACTGGTACAAACTTTTCCGGAGATGTTGAAAATTTTCTTCAGGAAGTTGAAGCAAGTTTTTTCAAACTAACGGCTCAGACTAAAAATAATAAAATGGTGACCCTTAAACAGGCACTTTTTGAAAACTTACAAGAACTAGAACGTCCGGCGCGAGCTAAAGGCGAAATAACAGGTGTTTCAACCGGCTTTGCGTCTATTGATAAATCTCTTCTAGGTCTTCAGCCTGGTCAATTAGTCCTGATTGCTGCTCGTCCTGGTATGGGTAAGACAGCTCTGGCCCTTAACTGGGCCGTAGCGGCTGCCAAACAAACCAACATGGCCGTAGCGGTATTTTCTTACGAGATGATGTACGCTGAATTATCTATGCGTCTTCTGGCTTCTGAGGCTTGCGTGGATTCACGTAAGCTTAAAACTAAAGAATTTAATGAGCTTGATCTGAGATCAATTTCAAATGCAGTTCAAAAACTTTCTAATTTAAAACTTTTTATTAACGATTCTGGTTCTACCAATCTTATTGATATTCGTTCGTATTGTCGTAAATTAAAATCGGAACATGGTTTGGCGATGATCATCGTTGATTACTTACAGATCATGCCTATGCATGTAAAGAAACAAAATCGTGAACAAGAGATTGCAGAACTCTCTCGTGGGTTCAAAATGCTCGCCAATGAGCTTGAGATCCCTGTCGTAGCACTTTCTCAGCTGAACCGAACTGCGGCTTCAAGAACTGATAGACGTCCTCAGCTCCAGGATTTAAGGGAATCAGGCTCTCTAGAACAAGATGCCAACATTGTACTTCTTATTCATCGTGAAGATTATTACGATCCAAATACGCCTAAAAAAGGCGTCGCAGAAGTCATCATCGCAAAAAACCGTAACGGTGAGCCTGGAACTGTAGAGCTTTCCTGGATTGGTTCGCAGACCAAGTTTGCAGACATGGCACAACGTCCGGATAAAGATAAATGATTTTTTCCCGGTTCAAATGGAATGAGAATACTATCCTTGAACTGGATCAACCTATCGCTGCCTATATCTATTATAAAAAAGAACGTTTTAATTTACTGACTGGTTTTCCGGAAGCTTATTCAATCGGATCTTTTATAAAAAATCTGGAAGCCATGGATCTTCAGGACAAAGTTCCCAAGCCCATTGTTTTCCATTTTTATTATGAATTCGGACAAATCCAAAATGGTTTGGAACGATTAGTAGAAGAAAATAAACCCCTGGTAATTGAGCTCCAATACCGCAGACACAGGAAAAAAGCTCCACGAAAAAGTAAGCTAACCCATATCCCTTTGCAAACTTTGGAACGACCTACGTGGGGTGAATATAAAATTTCTTTTCAAAAAGTGCAGGACGAACTTTTAAAAGGAAATTGTTATCAGCTCAATCTTACTTATCCTTTTGATTTTATGACTGATGAAGTTCTTGATCCAAGGGATATCGCCGATTTCTTTTTCTCGAAAAAAAACATTGGAGCCTATTCTCATGCTACCTATATTGGTGAAGAGATGATTCTCAGTAATAGTCCTGAGTGCCTGTTTCAATATCGTGAGAACGAAATTTTTACCATGCCGATTAAGGGCACAATCAGAGGCGACCAAAAAAATCATAAAGCACTTTGGAAACAAATGTTGAATGATAAAAAAGAGGAGGGCGAGCTTTTGATGATTACTGATCTATTAAAAAATGATCTTAACAAGCTTGATACTCCTTCAGCGAAAGTTATTAAGCTTCGAGCACCACTATGGGTACCTGGAATCCTTCATCAGTACTCATTAATTTCTCTAAAGTTAAAAAAGAAAATTTCATTGGGTCATGCAATAAATAGCTTGTTTCCAGGTGGAAGCATTACTGGAGCTCCTAAAAAAAGAGTCATGGAAATTATTTCTGAAGTCGAGCGCTTTAATAGGGGTATTTATTGCGGTTCTACTTTGCTTTGCTTCGGTGAGAAAAAAGTGGCAAATATTAACATTCGCACCGCTGCAATTAACTTAGAAGAACGTATTTGGCGCTATGGGGCCGGCGGTGGGATTACGCTACTTTCTAGACCCGTGGACGAGTTTAAGGAAATGGAGAGCAAGGTTTCAAGTTTTCTAACATTATTAAAATAGGTTAATACTTCAGGCTTAACTTCCGTCATTTTAATGACTTAAGATATAATTCAAAAGCTTTCTCTAACATAAACTTACATGTGCATGACCTTTGATTGACATCCTTTTTGCGCCATCGATATGCTTTGTTCAACTTGCTACTCAATGGATTGAGTGGCTAAATAATTCAAGGAGTCAAGAATGATGGCAACAGATCTGAATACGACCGGTTCAGAAATAAATAATGGCAAGATTAGTCTTGAAGCTTTGGCAAAGATGACTGGATTTCCAATTGAAATGATCAAAGAAGAAATCTTTAAGGGTCAAAGTGACCAGGAAGTTTCTTTGGAAGATCTACGTACGGCTATGCTCACTTATATCGACTCAACTATGTTACTTGTTGGGGATGAAAAGTAATTTCACCCCTCCAAATATAAACCAGGCTTAATCGCCTGGTTTTTTTTTGCCTAAAAAGCCTCATCTGTCCGAGTGCGGTAGTCAGGTACTGCTCCACACCCAATTCCTTTCACAGTCATTTCACGAATCTCTGTAAAGTTCATTTTTAGAATTCCGATACTTAGACCATAGAGACTTTTTATTTCTGAAGGTGCTTATGGATTTATCAACCGTCACTGGTTTAGTTTTAGCAACAGTCGCCATCGCTGGATCCATTATGTATGGTTCTCCTCTTTCCATTTTTATCGATATTCCTTCGGTCGTGGTAGTTGGTGGAGGGGTACTTGCAACGACTCTTATCAAGTGGCCAATCGAGAATGTAAAAGCACTCATGTCCTATTACATGAAATCCATTTTTACTACTCCGGTAGATCCCAAAGCAATCATTGAAGAAATTCAAAAACTTGCAGAGATTGCTCGTCGGGAATCAGTATTTGCGCTTGAAAAGGTAGCTGTTGAAGATAAGTTTTTAAAAAAAGCGGTGACTCTTGCAGCTGATAATCGCCCCCCTGAAGTGATCACTTCTATTTTGAGTTTAGAAATTGCCGCAATGGAAGATCGTCACTCAAGAGGTGTGGATATGCTTGAAGGCATGGGTGCCGATGGACCCTCCTTTGGGATGATTGGGACATTGATTGGTCTCGTACAAATGCTTCAGAACATGTCGGATCCATCATCAATTGGTCCCGCCATGGCGGTTGCGCTCTTGACTACATTTTATGGTTCGGTAGTTGCAAATGTATTTACCCTTCCGGTTGCGGTTAAAATAAAACAGCGCTCAAAGCAAGAATCTACCAAAATGAATATCATCGTTGCAGGTGTTCTTGGTATTGTTGCCGGTGAAAACCCGCGAGTTATCAGAGAAAAACTTGATTCGTTCTTACCTCCAAAAGACCGTCTGGTCGAAGAGAAGAGGGAGTAGTCATGGCCGACGCACTTAAGTGTCCTCCTTGTAAGCCTGGTGCTCCTGCATGGCTCACGACATTCTCGGATTTATGTACGCTCATTTTGACATTCTTCATTCTTCTTCTTTCATTTGCGAAAACTGAAACGGCAAAATATGAAGCCGCGATTGGATCACTACGTAATGCTTTTGGTGGCAGCGTCCTAAAATCTGGTGAAGTCATGCGCCTAGGTAAATCTCCAAGTGATGCGCTGACTATGATTGATTCTGACATGCCTTCAAAACCTTTTCCTATTGAGTTTTTAACTGCAGAAGGTTTACTCGACAAACAAGAGATTAATCGAAATTCTGATGTTCAGTTGAATCAGGTTAAAAAGATGTTAGGCGAAACTGAATTAAACGAATCTGCTAATGTTTATGAATTACCGGAAAGTATTGCAGTGAAGTTCAAAGATAAAATTTATTTCTCACCTGGTTCTACTGCGATTAAAGAAATGAATATTCAGGTTTTTGATAAGCTGATCAGATTGATGAAAGAAAATAACTGGCACATTATGGTTGAAGGTCATTCGCAACCAGGTGAAGTCTCATCCAGGGACAAATCTGATGCTTATGCACTTTCTGCTCAAAGGGCCATGAATGTTTCTAAATCTCTGATCTTAAGAGGTGTTTCGCCAGACAGAATCACCACTATTTTCTATGGCGATTCGCGGCCGCAGGATAAAACTAATCCAAATGTTTCGGATCGCAGAGTTGAATTTTTACTTAAGAAAGTAGATCTTCGCACTGAAGGAAGAAAAGTTGAAGCACAGTAATCACTATGGCGAATTTAGAAGTTTCCTGGATTAAGGATTTTTCGACTCAGAAAACTGCCTTGCAGGAAACATTCCATTGCTCTGGTCAGCTTCTTAAAAAATATTTTTCAAATAAAGAATTGAATCGGGCCATTCGGGCAAAAGATACAATTCGTTTGCCTCTGGATTTAGTGAATCATTTAAAAATTAATCCTGTTTATGTTGGACCTAAAGCTTTAGTGCTTTCAGAAACTAATGATTATCTGGTGGTACATAAACCATCTGGCATTCATTCTCACCCTCTATGTTATTCGGATCAGAACACTGTTTTGAATTTTTTAGCTGAGAAAAATCAGTGGGAAGCATTGAAGGTAAATGAAAATAATTATGATCGTGGACTAATCTTTAGACTCGATTTTGAAACTTCCGGAATTTTGATAATGGCAAAAACGGAAGATTTTTTTCAAAAGATGCGCATCGGGTTTAAAGAAAAAATGAAACGTAAATTTTATTGGGCAATTGTTGGCGAAGGCTTTGATAAAGAAGGAGAGTGGATTCATTACTTTAAGGCTTCTGGAGCGAAAGGCTCAAAACAAAAAGTAGATGTGCATCCACATGTTGATGCAGCGGCAGGTGTTTTGGAGGTTCGAAAAATTCTTTCCGAAAATAATCGGACACTGGTTTTAGTAAACTTAAATTCTGGCTTAAGACATCAGATCAGAGCTCAACTTGCTATTCTGGGTTTTCCTATTTTGGGAGATGAACTATATGGTGGTGAGAAAGCCGATAGACTTTATCTTCACGCTCTCAGATATGAATGGGATGAAATACAGGAAGACCCTAATGCGGAATTATTTGACCGTTTCTTTGACTTGAACCGTGCTCTTAAGATGAGTCATGATATGCTCGGAGTTTTCAAGAGTCGCTAATTTGATAATATACTTACCTTCGGTCACTGCATTAATGACTAATTTTGGATGAGTGATTCTGAATCGAATGAAATCAACTTTTTCAAGAATATCTATTGTGGACATTCGAGCGATAAAAGTCATGTGATTTGCCAATTGACGATACATTAGAAGTTGTAAATTGTTTGCCTTATCAGGAATCGCTATTTCTTTAATTTCGACTGCTAAGTTATTTCCTTCGCAAAAGACCTGCCAGTTCTCAGGGACTTTCTTTTTCAGTCTAACAATGACACCACGGCATGAAGTGGCGATCAGTTTATCATTATTGAAGATACTCCATTTTTCCTTAACTCCTACTTGGTAAAGGAATAGCCCGAACATTATTATTCCTATGGTTAAAATCGGATTTTTTAATAAAGAATTCCACAACATAAGCCTATTATCCTAGCAAACCTTATATTTTGCACTAAAGAGTTAACGAGGATTATCCGATAAGTATAGTCAGGAAAGAGGTGCTATGAAAGGTAACGGTTCTAAGATCTCCCATGATGCTATTAGGAAACTCATTGCTATCGGTGAAAAGCAGGGGACCATAAGTTTGAAGGATTTAGCCTTAGAAATGGGACTCTCAAGTGCAGATACTGAGGTTTTTCTGCGACAAATCTTCCCCGGTGGAATGGGGGCTCATGTCTATAAAGAGGGCAATGAGTGTATGGTGGATATCGATGCCAACGCGATTGAGTATATGCTGCCCTTAACCCCTTCTGAATGGATAGCCTTGAATCATCTAATGACTCAAGTGACCCCGATACAAATTCTGAAAAATCCAGGCCTACATACACTTAAGAAAAAGATGACTGATAATGGCCCTATTAATGCCGTGATGGAATTATTGAACCAACTCGATCAATGGGATGTTCAAGTAAGTGAGAAACAGCAACCTCTGCTCATAAATTTAGAGAAAGCTGCAGAAAAGAAATCCATGGTAAATCTTGAAACAGTTTCTGGAAAAAACTATAGCATTTATCCTTGCAAAATAATTCACCTCGAAGGCAAATTATCAATGATCGCCGAAGATTCAAATGATCACTGCTTAGTTGTTATTGCAATTAATGAAGTTTCAAATATAATTTTAATTGAATCAGAATCTCAAGGCATTATTTCAAATTTTGAAGTTGAAGAGTTTATAGCAGCTATCAGATCTATGAGTGAAAAAGAAACTCGTTTAATTCTCAAGATTCATGACCCTCAAAGTGTTAATTTATTTCCGGACCATCATTTTCTGGGAAAACCTTGCATGATCACAAATCCTAATGGAGACCTTATTTGGGCAGCTTACGTGGAGCCGTGTGACGCTTTGTTTGATTGGCTTTTAGTCCTGGGAACTAAAGTAGAAATCCTTGACCCCGGTAAATTCAAAGATGAATTCTTGATGTATTGTGAAGAAAAACTAAGAAAAGTCGCGTAGTATATTGGGCATGACTACGCCCAATAAAAGTAAGCCTTATTTTCTTTTATCCTTTATTCCTGCCGTCGGATATTGGTATCTGGAAACCTATTATACATTGGAAATTGCTCTCATTGGTGGCATCATTCTTGGTATTCTGGAAATGCTCTTTGAAAAATATTTCACAGGCCATGTTCATACTCTTTCAAAAGTGAATATTTTTTTAGTGGTGGTACTTGGTATTATTTCATTAATTGCCAAAGAAGGCGTGTGGTTCAAACTTCAACCTACATTTACCGGAGTTGGCGTTTCAAGTTTCCTTTTCTATAAAAAGTTTAAAGGCCATTCCTTGATGCTCGATATGTTGAACGACATGGGACAAACACCTCCTTTACCAGGGCCTGTTTATAAATTGCTGGAATGGCACATCTCGATTTTTCTTTTAGGATTTGCTGCCTTTATGGCAAAGGTTGCAATTTATGATACAACTTCTAGCTGGATTTTTTGGAAAACGGGGGGATTCTATATTGCCTTCGGGGCTTTCATGATTATGGAGATTATTTTTTTACGATTTCATTTAAAAGGTAAGAAGTGATGAAAATTTGTATTTTTTGCGGGGCCAATTCCAGTCGGGATACCACTGTTGAAGTGCTGGCAAAAGAAATCATGAGCGATTTTTTTCAAAAGAACATTGAACTGGTTTATGGAGGAGCAGCCATTGGAGTTATGGGAACTCTGGCCACAGACTTAATGGCCAAGGGTGGAAGAGTCACTGGCGTCATTCCCCAACACTTAATGAAAAAAGAAGTGGCCCATGCAGGATTGAGTGAGCTTCATGTGACCAAAGATATGCATGAAAGAAAACAGATGATGTATAAACTTTCAGATGCTTTTCTTATCTTTCCTGGTGGGATGGGAACCTTGGATGAATTATTTGAAATTGTGACCTGGAGGCAATTAGGACTTCACCAGAAACCAATAGCTATCCTGAACATAAGCGGATACTTTGATCATCTTTTGAAATTTCTGGATCACGCAGTTTTAGAGGGTCTAGTAAAACAGGCGGATCGAGACCTTATTTACTCGTCTGATAAATGGGAGAATATCTGGAACCACTTCTTACGTTAAAACCCTACGATTTAAAAAATTCGCTCGAAGCTCAGGAAATTTTAGACGTAGTGAACGAATATTACTCTAAGTCTCCATGGCTTCCAACGAAAGAAAAAATTATGGCCGCTAGTGTGGTCTATTTCCGCGCCTTTAACAATGGAAAACAAATTGGAATCACTGGATACTCCTTAAAAACTCCCACACTGGCAGAAACTATCAAAACCACAATTTTCAAAGAATTTCGTGGATTAAAACTCGGAAAATATTTGTCTCAGGCAATTGAGGATGAATGCCAACGAATTGGTGTCAAAAAAGTCATGAGTACGGTGTATTATTTTAATCACGTAATGGTTCAAATAAAACTAAAGCAGGGTTATAGCATTGAGGGATATCATCCTGATCATGAAGCTCCCGGTTATCATGAATACAGTTTAGGAAAAGTGCTAAAATGAGTTTTTTTAATTTTATAGGCAAAGATCCTCGTGATTTATTTTTGAATTTTATTCCTGAAGGATCCACTTGGCGTTCAGTGAGTTGGAATTACGATTTGAAAGATCCCTCTGAAAGGTTGTGGACCTTAGAAGTTCATAAAAAAGAAATCGAAAGTATTGAATGGTCACGCAATGGAAGGGATGAAGTTAAATTTTTTAAAAATTTAAAATTAATGCGCAAGCGCAGGATTCCGGAAAGTCATCCAGAGTTTAAGCAACTTATGAATCTATGTCTTCATTCTACTATTAAGCAAAGTCTCGAGAGTCAGCATGAATTTTTATTAACTCCAGTTTCCGGAGCCACCACCATTGATTATCAGAACGAAACCCGAGCACTACAATGGATTCAGGCGAGTCTTGGCACTTTAATGCGAGCATTGGATCAATTTGAAAATCGTCCTGATTTAATCCTCACTGCTGCTATTTTTTCTGGCAAAGAACCAAATTCAGAGCAAAATGTCTTAAGGATTATCGCCTTCAATCTGGACATCTTTTGTTACTTTCATTCTGACTTTACCCTGCAAATAGCAGTCTTTGATGACAAGAATTTAGGACAAGGAGAAGTCAAAACACCCACTTTTCAACAAATTATCAAAGTTACAAAACCGCAAATCTATGATGAAATAGTCAAACTTGTGCATCGAATTGCTAAAGTTGGAGAAATCAGTTGATCAGTTTTTTTGTACTCGTCATAATTTATTTTGGATTTTCATGGGGACTCCCATGGCAAAAAATTCCCTCAACTATCTCATTTTCTTATGTTTTTGATCTGCTGTTTGCCCTTGGTGTTTCGTTTTTCTTTCGTCTTCCCTGGAAATTCAAATGGAATATTAATCTCAATACCTTGAAGGCAATTGGTGAAGTTGTCGCTCTTGCAGCTGGTGCTATCGGGGCTATTTGGTATATGGAAATTGAGATTCCATTTCGCTTAGTTCAGAATTTAGAATGGCACCTTTTATTATTTGCTCCAGTTTTGGAAGAGCTGGTGTTTCGTCAAACATTCCAGCGTGTGTTGATTGCAAATGTTGGTGGAAAGCGAGTGACTTCGATGCTGGTAGCTTCGATTTTTGCTTTTTCTCATTTAGTTGGATTGGCGGTTTTACCGATTGAATATGTTCCTTTTATTGGATTTCAAGTGTTCTATACATTTGTTCTGGGTGTTATTTGTGGCCAAGGCCTTCTGAGATTCCATTCGATTTTTGCACCTATTGCTTTACACTTTATATTTAATCTTTGTTTTTATGCTGCGCTTCAGTTTGAAATTATTTAGTAAAGTAGTAACTCTCTTTACTTAAAACTCTTCCATTGCTATATTGCGCCATAAATTTAAGACCCCTTAGTCTTAGGCTTAATAACTAATCTTTTAAGGGATTTTATGCAAAACGCGCCTACTCCTTCCGTGAAAGTGGGGGAGCTCGACTTTCCTCCTCGTAAAGTATGGATGAAAACTTACGGCTGTCAGATGAACTATCATGACTCCGAAAGGATTGTATCTCATCTGAGTAACTTGAACTTCACATTAACCACTGAACAGCGGGACGCTGATCTGGTGATTTTTAACACCTGTGCTGTTCGTGATCTCGCAAATCAAAAATTTTATTCCGCCCTTGGTGAAACTAAACACATCATGGAAAATCCTTCTATTGATCCGGAAACTGGTTTCAAGAAAGATGTGATCATTGCGGCCGGTGGTTGTATTGCACAGACTGAAGGCAAGGAGCTGGTTAAAAAATATAAGCAGCTCGATTTTGCTTTCGGAACTGATGTGATCGACAACATTGGTGAGATGGTTTATCGGGCCTATGCTGGTGAGAAAAAGTTCACTGTTACTGCCTGGGACAAATCCGATAACTATTCCATTGAAACTAAAATCACTCAAGGCACTCCTATGGCCTTTGTGAATATTATTAAAGGCTGCGATAAGTTTTGTTCTTATTGTATTGTGCCCTTTACTCGTGGACGTGAAAAATCACGTCGCCTCAAAGAAGTCGTGACCGATGTTCAGCGTTTAGTTGAATATTCAGGCATTCAAGAAGTGATGCTTCTTGGTCAAAATGTAAATTCATTTGGAAAAGACAATGGAGAATCACTGGGCCAGCTGATTCATGAACTTGATCAGATTAATGGTCTACAAAGACTTCGTTATACAACTTCTCATCCGTATGACGTGACTGATGAATTAGTTGAAGCCCATCGCACGGCCAAAAAACTGGCCAACCATTTACATCTTCCGGTTCAGTCCGGTTCTAATACCGTTCTTCAGCGCATGCTTCGTGAGTATACGATCGAGCATTACCTGACACTCTTGGAAAAAATGCGTAAAGCAAATCCTGAAATCATTATCACCACTGATATGATTGCAGGCTTTCCTAATGAAACTGAAGAAGAGCATCAGGCAACAATAGATCTCCTTGATAAGGCCCAGTTTGATTTTATCTACGGCTATACTTATTCTCCTCGTAAAGGCACCAAGGCCACTCGAATCAATGATGTTTTGACTGATGATATCCGCCTTCGTCGTTTGAAAGAAATTCAAGATAAGCAAATGAAGATTCAGGCGGCTCTTCGCAGTCAGATGATTGGAAAAACTTATCGTGTTCTTGTTGAAGCTCAGAACATTTCTAAGGGCATCAAGAAATGGAATGGCAGAACATCCTGTCACCGCTTAGTTCACTTTGAAGGGGATATTCCAGAGAAAGATTATTTATGGCATTGGGTTGATGTAGAGATCACATCGGTGACTGCACTTTCTACGCAAGGTAAATTTATTCGTGGATTAGGTAAGAACTTAACGTGAAATGGATTTTAATATGCCTGGCCTGGATTAGTTTCACACTTGGTGTGATTGGCGCATTTTTACCAATTCTTCCAACGACACCCTTTTTAATTTTATCGGCATTTCTTTTTTCTAAATCTTCACCCCGTTTTCATCACTGGATTCTAAGTCTTCCTTTTGCCGGGCAGGCCATCACTGATTGGCAAACAACTCGAGTGATTAATCCTCGCGCCAAGTTTATTTGTGCTACATCTGTTGTCATCTCTTTAAGTTTAATCTGGATCAATACCAACATCCCTACTCTGGTTAAGGTAGGGACAACCGGTCTTCTGGTTGGTGTGACCTTCTTTGTTTTAAGTCAAAAAAGCTCATCTGACTATTAGGGTTGGGCAAAGAAAGGTTGCTTTGAGAACCGGTTCATATGATGATGAAATTCATATGAAAATTTCGTCATTTTTTCTACTTTTTATTCTTGGCCTTAATTGCGGCTGTGCCAAGCTTGGTTATTTAACCGAGCAAGGGATTGGTCAGGTTAAGCTTCAATGGAGAGGAGAGAGAAACGAAGACGTTCTAAAAAATCCTCAAATTTCTGAATCAATCAAAAAGAAAATTGTCTTAGTGGAAGAATATAAGAAATTTTTCTATCACTACTTTAATAAAAAACCTTCCTCTATTTATACCAAGACCACGATGCTGGAAAACAAGGCCGTCACTTATCTGGTGATTGCGAGTCCACGAACAGTCATTAAGGCACACGAATTTGAATTCCCTTTTATGGGAAGTTTCCCTTATATTGGATTTTTCAATCTCGACTCTGCTCAAGAATTTGCCAGGGATCTTGAAGATGATGAGAAATTAGTTACCTGGATTCGGCCTGTCTATGCTTATTCGACTCTTGGGTATTTAGAAGATCGTATTCTTTCTTCTTTTTTTCATTACGATGATGTGGAATTGGCCGAACTCGTTTTTCATGAACTTTTTCACACTGTTTTCTTCATTAAAGATGAAGTCGACCTGAATGAGAATTTGGCGAATCTTTATGGGAAAGAAATGTTGAAAGAGTATTTTAAAGGACGCACTGAGCTTGAATACTATCGTGCCAAGCAGGAAAAAGAAGCGAAGATCGACAAGAGGGTAGTGGAATTGATTGGAATTCTTCAAGCCGAATTTAACAAACTTGGTGGCTTTATTACTGATAAGACTGCCGATGATTTAACGTCCCGATTCGTGGATGAAGTGCTTAAGCCTGATTTACAATCTCTTTGTGCTAAACTTGAGATGAATATGGATGACTGTGAGCTCAAAGACAAATGGAATCAAGCTAGTTTTGCGGCATTCATGACTTATGAGGAAGAACAAAGTTTTCTGGAAGATTTGCAGAAAACTAAAAATTTAGACTTAAAACGGTTATTAAGTTGGCTTAAGATCGAGTACAAGACATTTCAAAAGCAGGATAAAATTGAAAGCTTCACTGAATATCTCAAAGTAAAGGTACCCAATGCGCCACTTGCTCTTGATTGACCCGATCGAAAAATTAAATATCAAAAAAGATTCTTCCTTGATGCTGGCACTTGCCATGCAAAGACGAGGCATCGAGTGTTTTGTTTTTTTTGAAAAAGATTTTGCGATTCATAATCAAGGTACGCAAAAACTAACGGTCCATTCCTTTAAAGGATCGGTAAAAGAAGATGGAATTTATCTCGCTTCTTTTGAAACCACTGGTGCCAAAGTCATTGAGCTAAACTCACAAGATTTAATTCATATGCGCCTTGATCCACCTTTTGATAGCCGTTATCTGCGTATCCTTTGGATGCTGGATAATTTAGTGGAAATGGGAATTCAAGTTCTAAATCACCCGCGCGGAATCATGCAGTTTAATGAAAAGCTTTATGCCTATCGCTCGCAAGGAGCTCTTGCGAGTTTTGTTGGTTCCAATGTCAAACTGGCAGCGCAATTTGTGCAAAGTCTGAATCCCAAACCAGAGGCTCTTATTTTAAAGCCTATGGATCTTTATAGTGGGTTAGGAGTAGAAAAGTGGCCTGTCACTGGTTGGGAAGAGCGTTTCGTAGAAAAAGTAAATGAGCTCAATGGGCCAGTCATTGTTCAGCCTTATGATCATTCGGTCACTAAAGGAGAAATTCGTTCCTTGTTTTTCAAGGGCAAAGAAATCGGCACTATTCTTAAGACACCTAAGGACGGCGAATTTCTCTCTAATATCGCCCAAGGTGCAACTTTCGGACCTCACCCATTATCAAAGATCGCTGCCGAGAGGTGTGAGCTGATAGTGAATGAATTAATTGGTCATGGAGTTGATTGGGTAGCTTTTGATATTTTAGGTGATGCAATTTCTGAAGTGAATATTACTTGTCCGGGACTATTAGTAGAAGTCAGCTACGCCCACAAGAAAAATCTCGCAGACGTAGTAATCGATATGATTAATCAAAAGTCTTAGTACCATCTGCTGCAACGTCGATGTCCATAGTCCAGCATTCTGAAGTTCTCACGTTCACAAAACTAGAGCAGGTTGAAAAGCCTGTCTGCCAATTATAGTTACTGCACCCTTTATTCTCCGTTACGTTAGAAATCTTTAAATACATACCATTTGGATACATACCAGCATAAGGTGATAAATCTATACCAGATGTGCATGAGTTTACGGCGCCGGTGATTGTTCCAAGAGGTTCTTCCGCTGTTGTGTTATCCGATTTTGTTCCCACCAAGGAAACAGCAAATTTTAGTTTGAAATAGCCGGGGAGCCAGGATTGTCCTTCTGTTCTACCCTGGCAAATTGTACTACCTGTACTTTGTGTTTCAGGTTCTGCTCTTACTTTGAAGCGAACTTTAATCATACTGTCGGTAATAAAAAAAGTTTTTGCTGCAGAGACAGATCTCAATGTTGATGAATTGTAAGTGGTAGTTAAGTTAGTCGGAGAAGATGGATTATACCATTGACCACCACCTACTGTTATAGTTCCTTTTCTTGTCTCGTATGCTTGGCTGACTCCAGATGGATTATAAGTCCCGCAGGTGCTGGATGTATTATCTGGTGGATTAGTATAATATTTATTTCCCCAGCCTGGGCTTGGTGCGACACTTACTCCAGTGCCAGCACAACCTGTGGCATGAGGCATTGTCGTACAATAACAAGCAAAGCTATATGGGTTTGTTAAACAGCTATTAACTGTTCCAGTAGTGGTTCCGGTAGTTGTTCCACCACCAATTGTCGATCCCCCAGTTGTGGTTCCCGTCGTTCCCCCAATGGTGCCACCAGTGGTTCCACCACAGCCGTTGGCACTAGGATTATATTGGCAATATCCGGCACAACCTGGCGTTGTCCAATAAGCCTGACCTGTACAATTTGCATTGAATGGATTTGAGTTGCTACTTCTTCTCGCAGGCTTTTCCTGACAACCAGTCAGAATAAGAGTGAAGAAAGTTAGCAGAATAAAAAAAGTTTTTTGCTTCATAAAATTACCTTCATGAGTTCTATCGCCTTGAACTATTCGGAAGTTAAAGTGAAAAACTTGACCCTGCCTCCTGGGTTCTTCGCTAAGTTGTTAATATTGCGTCATAGGCTGACAGTAATTGATAGATAAACGCCTCTTGTACCCCCATCATGCTCATGGGTACAATGTTGGACTATGAAAAGAATGGATTTTTTCGAATTGGTTCAACCGCTTACCGATAAACTTTTCCGATTGGCGTACTCACTCATCCCCGATGATCTTCAGGCAGAACAGATAGTAATTGATTCACTTAATGTTTATCTCCTGAAAGAAAAGAAAAGCATTTTAGCTTCTCGCGATCTTGAAACTCTTTCTAATAAAGACATTCAGCTCGCTCGCAGGAATCACTTCAAAGGAATCTTAGCCTATATGGCCGAGATAGGAGTCAGACGTTCTACTCAATTGTCTGACCAGTTGAAGAGAACTAGAGCTCAAGAGTTCGTTGCTTTCTTTAATCTGGAACCAAAAGTGAAGTTAGTAATTTTTTTGAGATATGAATTTCAATTCACTGTTGATGAAATTGTCGATATTACTTCAATGCCTCGCTATGAAGTGATTGAGAAACTTCATAACGGCCGTTTTTTATTATTGAATGACATGAACGACGGAGTTCGACCATGATGGAAAAAACTCAAAATACAACGACCTATATAAGCTTTCAAAAAAAGATTGTTTCTTATCTTGATGGCTCTCTTTCTAATGATGATAAATCAGAATTTGAGGCTTTTGTGAGAACTCATCCTGAATTTGAAGCTCAGATAAAAACGAAAGAAGATGAGATATCACTTTTAAAAAGTCTAATACCAGTTATGACTTTATCTAAAGAGTCTTTGGAATCTCTTAAAAATGAAATGAAACTTTCTATTTTAAATCTTCTTAAAGAAGAGCCTAAAAGTTTCATGGAAAAAATTAAATTTTCTTGGGAAGAATGGATTAACCGTTAATCTGAAGAGTCACGAAAATAGTAAATTCACCATCTTCAATCCACAATTCCTTAGGTGGATTTTGAAGCGTGTCTAGTCTCTTAACTACATTTTCAAAAAATCCCTGAAGCTTTTCAACATTGGTCCATCTCACCATTTTAATTTGCTTAATGTTGCCCTGACCATCGTATGTGAGACGTCCTGTCATGATTTGCTTCGTATCAGTGAGAGGAAAATGAAGATGGGGATTCTTCATCTCAAATTCTTTAATCTCAGAAGAAATAGAGGCCATATATTTTAGGGCACCTCTTCTCATGAATCCATAAAGTCTGAGTTCTGATTCATTAAGTTCATCAGTTTTCTTGCCTTCAGGAATTTCAAAATTTAAAGCAACCTGTCGGGAATTAAGAATATCTGCACCACCTCGTCCTATACTATCTTCAGTGGCCATTTTTTTAAAATCTTCCTGACCATATCTTAGCCCCTTTAAGGTCGGGGTCTGTTTTGGCATTTGTCCCGGACGACCAGGATTTGCGACCAGAGCTTGTTTCTTTGGAGTAGTGGCAAAACTAAGATCACTTAGGTCCAGGTGCTTGGGGCCAGTCTTTGTTTTTTGGGGAGATGGTAGTGAAGGAGCATCTGGTTTGAGAAACACTGAATTGGCACTCTTGGAATCTTTTGTTCCCAACGTATGTATCTTAAGAGGGCTTCGTCCTGTCTTAGACTCAAGCTTCATACGATGAGCAGTAGGGTATTGGAAAAATAATAAAAATAGATGAATTACAAAAGCTATCCCAAAGAAAACGGGATAGTTTATTTTAATCACTATTTTTAAACTGGTATCCGCCATAGGCCGGACTCCTTTGATCCAGTATATCGAGTAAGTTAATTAGAGACAATCTATCATATAAATTGACCACGTTTCTACAACCTGAGCTATGTAGTCAGTCAAAATTCTCAGGTTGACTCAAAGGGCCTGAAAAAGAGACAATAACCGAGAAAATCCTGTGATTTTCCTTCTCTAATAGAACAATAAGGATGTTGTTTACTATGAAAAAATTACTTAGCGTTGCTTCATCTAAGATTCTTGTGATGTGTGGTCTGGGTCTGTTACTGACACTTGGATCTTTTTGGCATCATCAATCGAATCAATTTCAATCTGATAAAATGAATGTTTTGAATCAAGGTATAGGCACTTGTTTTAACCGCATTTCACAAACTTTCACCGCAATGATGATCAGAGATATTCAATCACCTTATTTAAATCGTGGGTTCATGGGTTTATCTGATGAGTGTTTAAGTGAAACAATTACAGGAATTAATCCTTTCAAACAAAATGTTGGAAAAGGTTATGAAACTTTAAATAAACTCATTTCAGAAGTTCATTGGTTTCATGAGACAATTCTTAGGGCCCATAGCCCGATGGTTGCAGGTCAAAATCTAAATGCTCCTTTAAATCCGATCTCATCGAAGTTTTCTCAAATGGAAACATTAAAAGTTAATTTGATTGATGAAATCGACATGACGAATGCTCGTTTATCAGAAGTTAAGGCCAACGATGAAGTTTTGATGGGTGTTGGACTACTTATGTTTGTCATAGCATTGAGCCTTCTTTCATTAAAAGAATTCAATCGTATCCAGCTTAAAAAAGAAATTGAAAAACAAGCTCTTAGTCTTCTTAACGCTGGTCAGGCCAATGTTAGTGCAATTGTTGATCAATTAATTGAACGTGGATTGCTAACTCAAGGACTTCCAGTAACAGCACAAATTTTTAAAGATTATCATGGTGAGTTGCTTGAAAAAATTGCCGGGCGATCAATTTACAATGAACAAAAAATTGAGACTCCCATTGTAGAGACTCAAGAAAGGGTTGAGGTAGTTGGGGTTAAGTTTGAAGTCCCTGAAGCTTTTCATGGTCCAAAAACTTCTTTTAAAGAAGTGCTTATGTCCATTCAGAATATCAATCTTAAAGACTTGATTCAGGCCAATGAAATTCGCGATGTTCAGCTAGCTGTCAATTTTGAAGATTTCGAGCAGCTAATGAATGCTGCTGTAAATAAGTTGGCTTCACGTCGCGCCGATAATAAAAAAATAATGATCTCTAATCAGATTCATTCAGATCGTTCGATCATTAACTTATTCCTTGCCGGAAATACTTTTACTGCCACAGAACTTGAATTCTTCCATAATAATAAATCTCTTTCAGCTGACTCTGCTGATATGAACATGATCATTTTAAAAGAGCTTGCCCAGGGAACTAATATAAATTGGTTCATGGAGAATAAAACTGATCGTAATGGCCAGATAACAGGAATGAGCATTCGCTTTACTGTGAATCGTATTACGAAAGATAATAGATCTAATAAAAATTTAGTCTCTATTGTGAAAGGTAAAAAGAAAGATATAGCTCGTGAAATGATGAATTAGAACTGAAGAGTAAAGGTCACTGGTCCATCGTTGATCAGTGACACCTTCATAAATGCCCCGAATTTTCCTTCCTTGACTGTAAATCCGCGAACTCTTAACTCCCGATTGAACAATGCATACTTGAGACGAGCCTCCTGTGGAGGCATTGATTTCTCAAAACTAGGTCGGTGTCCACCTGATCCATCCCAACTTAATGTAAATTGACTGACAGAGAGAATTTCTCCTTCGACTGCCTGGATGTCTAGATTCATTTTCCCTGTAGCATCGTCAAAAATTCTCAGTTTCGTTAGTTTATCAATACTCTTATTAATTGAAGAATCATCATCACCCATTTCAAAACAAACCAATAGCAGAACGCCCGATTTAATTTCGCCAATAACTTCATTTTCTACACTAACTGAGGCTTCCTGAACCCTTTGCACGACAACTTTCATGGCAAGCGCTTTGGACTAACATGCTCTCTAAAGGCCATAAGTATTGAGGCTTGAACTTTTCCCAGAAGGTCTTGATAAGTTAACTTAAGACTTTGGGTTGTTTCAATAACGAGTTTGAGATCCGCCAAAGATGGAATATGAACGGCGCGAAGGATTTTAGAAAGAGAAATATTCATGGCATGTGAGAGAAGGAAATTAACAAATAAAACAATAACTTCTTCAGCATGCAGACGCACAATCACTCGGTCATTGGAAATCAATTCAAGAGAGTGAAGTTTAAGATCGCCTTCATGAGTAACTTTAATCTGCGTTTGAGTCAGAGGTAAATGAATATCATGGGGAGAAGATCCCTCGACGAATTCAATGTATATTTCATGATTATCTGGATAAAGCGGCTTATTAGGCTTTTGAACCAATTGTGACTGAATCATCGGATTATTAAAACTAATTTTCTGACCCAAACGAGCATCATCCATCTTCCAGATTAATGATTGAAGGGTTCTTTCAAGATTAGAATAATGAGAGAGAATTTCACATGCATGCTTCGGTAAAACAGTGCGGGTTATCTGATCCACGTGATTAAACGATTTAAGGGCTGCTTGAGGTGATGTTTCTAATAACTGCTCTTCAGTTTTCTCGAACAATTCAAAAGCGCCTTTTAAATTGGCCGGTAATGCCTCAGTCTCTGTCATAAATTTTGGAATCAATAATTTACTCAAAGAGCCTTTCACCAAGCTTAAACCGCCGGTAAAAGTTAAATTGGTCACTTGCTTACCAATAGGAGTCACAAAATAATTTCTAAGAATGTTAGGATTCAAACCAGGGATTTTAGGGTGAAGTTCAAAGTAACAACAAAGAGATTCACCATTATCAGAGTGAATTGAACGAAATGTATCAATGGGATGAAGCTCTAGATTAACTTCTTCGCTTCTAAAATCGACAATGATAAAATAAGAGTTGTCTTTTTTTAGGCCTAAATTCAGAGCGTTTTCTTTGGGACTCGACTTTTCATTTAAGGATAAAGCTTTTATTTCAAATAGCGACTCTAAAGGAACACATGAATTAAGTAAGTTTTTAAAGAAAGTTGGGTGAGTGATGCGAGAGGAGTCTTCATTCGTTGAATGAATTAACATCCCATTTACCAAAGCGTCCTGATAATATTCAAGGCGGAAAGAATCCGAAAATTCAATTTGCGCCATGGGAGGCATCTCTGTCAGATGCGCTAAATAAAATGATCGCAAGTGCTCAGTGATCGGTGAAAATTCCTGAAACGATGTGAGGTCTGCAGTAATTCTGAAATACGAACATAATTGCTTTTGACTCGAATATTTCTGATTTGTTTTTCTGAAAACATACAAATAAGATCCCAGTTCGCCTTTGCCCTTAACTTCTTCTAAGTCAAAGATAGCTTCCGTCTTAAGTTCTCTTAAAATGGGTTCAAGCCTTTCTCGCAAAGAGGGAACAAAAAGTTTTTTCGACGATAAAACGAACAAATAACCATTGTTCTTTAAGTACTTCACTTGATCAAGAATCTGAGTCATTAAGTAGTGTTGAGGATTATTTTTAGGGAAATGACAAAGATTGAGTACAACACGGTCATAAGTTGAAACGTAGAAAGGATGATTGTCTAAAAGAGTTCCCTGTTTCGTATGTGAGTTCTTTCGATTACGAAAATGCCCACCCATGATTTTGCAAATATATTCAATTGGTTTTTCATTCTGATGCTCAGCTTTTTCAACCAGAAAAGTTAAGAACTGCAGTTCATTGCAGACTTTAGCAAACAATCCAGAGAGGAAATCCAGTCCTTTGAAGTCTGGACAAAGCATCTGATCCCAACGGAAATTCTTATTGTTTTCCTGGGCCAGCCAATGAGAAAGAGAGAGTGATTCCAGATAATCACCAAAATATTTACAGCTTATAATTTCTTCGTGATCAGTCGTGCTCGCAGGAATATTCTTCCCTTCTACTGTTTCTAGCCACAAAGGAAAATTAATTTGAAGTGAGTTTAAAAATAAACCAAGACTCAGTTGAGAAAGGGCATGAGAATAAACTTTATTCTGATCTTGGGCAATCTGGGTACGAGCAGAAACATTTTTAATTATTTCAGTAATTGCCAGTTCTTGGGAAATGGCGAGAAGCTCTTTCATTGTAGACTTCATCCCTTCACCAGCATGATACCAGCTATAGAGATTACTTTCCAGGGCACGAGAATTCAGTTCAGACTGGGAATCTTTTTTAAAAACTTGAGACAGAAATGAAGTTGGATAGAGGAGGGCACGGTCATTAAGTTCTAATCCACACTTATCAATTAAGCGACCTATAAAGCGCAGCTTGAGAAAAGTAATCGTGGCCACTCGTCCAGCGTAAATATCTATGAAATCCGAAATCTCTTTATGTTCTGCAAGACCTTCAGGAGTGAGGATATTCCAGAATCGACCTAATTCATCTATTCCCTCAAAATGCAAACCTAAGCTTGAAGCGTAAGAGAGAAACTCATTGTAGAGGCCCATTTTTATAGTGCGAGGAAAGTCTTTGGTTTTTAACAGTTCACTACGAACATGAGATTGAACATTTTTTAATAAGTGTTCGAACTTAATAACCTGTTTAGATGGAAGTGATTCACCCTTCCAGCCCGGGACAAAACAAGTTATAGGTGAGAATTTTGAGTCATCTAAAACTGCGGGTATGATGTTTTTTTGACGATTAATAAATGTTGGAAAACGACTTTTAAGGATAGAGGTTTTTAGCCCTTTCGCGGGGACATGCGGAAGCGACGAATCAGATATTGATTCATTGTCTCTTTGAAGCCATTGTTGTGCAAAAAAAGTCTTCTTGGTCATAGTTCCAAGTTATGGCTAACGTGTTTGTTTTATTATTAAAAATGATGGAAGAATACTCACTTATCCTGCGGTTTTTGTCATGAAAAAAAAACATAAAGACTGTCTTTTCTAAAGTTATTTTGCAGCTAGCCGAACAGATCAAAAATAACTCTAAAACACTTGCCTAAATCGGTTCTAGAGTAAATAAATTAAATTTTGTCCTTGGGGGATACATGGATAAGAGCTTCAACGATCAAGAACTTTCAGACATGATGAAAGAAATTGAAGCCCTCGAACACGGTTTCTCGAGCGATTTTAAAACTAAGTCCGAAGATTCTGCTGTGATGCAAGAACTTGCGGAAATGGAAGAAGCTCAATCCGTACCCGTGTCAGCGACTAAAAAAGAAGCTCCTGTATTGCCTTTTGAAAATAAAGCAGCAAAAACTTCAAAGAATTCTTCAATGATGTTCAAAGTTGAAGGCGATTTGAATCTTGAGCTTCAGTTTGAAGTAAATGGCAAAATCATCAAGTTAGAATTGAGCGAAAAAAATTTAAATATTGAAATGGAAGGTGGAGTTACTTTTTCAGTTCCAGTATCTGATGCCCAATCTCTGAAAAAAGCCGTATAATCATTCAATGATAAAAATTCTTGGTGGTGTGGCCAGAGGGTTTCCTCTTTCCACGCCTCGTGCTGATTCTACCCGTCCTACCTCTGTCATGATCAAAAGAAAACTTTTTGATTGGCGCCAAAATCTTTATGGATATCAATTTATCGATCTTTGTGCTGGTTCAGGTGCCATGGGTTTTGAAGCCTTATCAAGGGGAGCTGATAAAATTGCAGTAAATGATTCTCAGCGAGGTGCTTTTCTTACTCTCAAACAGAATCAAGAGCAGTTGTTAAAGTCATTTAAGTTTGATTCGGCCGCTATTGTGGTAACTAATTCAGATGCAAAAAATTGGGTTAATAAAGAATTAAAATATCAGTTTCCAGAAACCAAGGATGTCATTCTTTATCTGGATCCTCCCTATGTGGAACATAAAATTTATTTTGAATTGATTGAGGCCCTAAAAAATGCAAATTTCCAGGGGGAAGTTTGGCTTGAATCCGATCGTCTCCTTGGTCCAAAGCTGGACGAACTCACTGGGGTATTCAAAACAATTATTAAAACAGTGGAAACTGGTGATCACTTTGTTTTGGTAGGAAATTTAATATAAGATTTAAGCATTAACCGATCTCAAAGGATGCTTCTTGGAAAAGAAACGAGCACTTTATGCTGGAACCTTTGACCCATTTACAAATGGGCATCTGGATATTGTCCAGCGTGCAGTGAAAATCTTTGATGAGATTGTCATTCTAGTGGCAGTTTCACCTACTAAACATCCATTTATGACTACTGAAGCCAGAGTTGATGTGCTGAAAAAGTTATTCGCTCATGAACCTAAGGTAAAGGTGGATAGTTGGAGTGGTTTGATTGTTGAATACGCCCGACAAAATAATATTGCTTCGATTGTACGTGGTTTACGTCCAACCGGTGATTTTGAGATTGAATTTCAAATGGCCTCTATGAATCGTAAAATTAATCCTGACTGTGATACCGTCTTTCTTATGACAAGTGAAAAGTTGTACTATATTTCAAGCTCTTTAGTGAAAGAGGTATACAATCATAATGGGGATGTGACGGCATTTGTTCCACCACTTGTTCATGAAGAAATGAATAAACTTAAAAAATAAAACAAAAAGTTAATTATGCTACTTAGTTCCAGAGTTAAGGGCCTGTCTGATAGTATCACCATGAAGCTCAATGAAAGAGCTCTAGGTCTGACAGATGAAGGCAAAGTTATTTATAATTTGTCTGGTGGTCAGTTACCAATTAAGCCTCTGCCGGAATTTGTAGAAAAAATTCATCACCAATTAAATTTTTTAAAAAGTTATCAGTATTCACCGGTTGCAGGATTTTCAAACCTGAGAAAAAAATTGACCAGACATATGGTTGAAGTTCGTCATTTGCCTTCTGATATTTTTGAAAATGATTTTGACTGTATTATTAGTAATGGGTCAAAGCACTCAATCTACAATGCACTCGGTGCTTTAATTGATCCGGGTGATGAGGTCATTCTTCTGGCACCTTATTGGGTGAGTTATCCTGAGATGATTAAGTTTTGGGGTGGAACATCGAATGTTGTGCGCTCAAATGTATTTGATGCTTTTGTTCCGGCCATTGAAGATATGCGAAAAGCAATGTCTCCAAGAACTAAAGCAATAATCTTAAATAGCCCCAATAATCCAGCAGGAGTTCATTACTCGGAAGCTTGGATGAGAGAGTTTGCCATTTTTTTGAAAGAGAATCCGGATTTAATTGTTATAAGTGATGAAGTTTATTCCGACATTACTTATTTCGACCCAAAGCCTTCTTACTTCTATCAGTTTGATCATACTCTTTTAGAAAGAACAATTATCGTTCATGCTATATCTAAAACTCTAGCTTCAACTGGACTGCGTTTAGGTTATTCGATTGCCCCATCGGCCATCATCAGTGCCATGGGAAAAATTCAAGGCCAAACAACTTCAGGTCCAAATTCTTTGATTCAACGTGCTCTGATGGATTTTGACTTAAAGTTTCTGGATACATTTTTAGAACCAGTAAAATTTCACGTTCGTCAGAATGCTGCAACTTTGAGAGAAAAATTTCGTAAAGCCAATTTAGGCCACTGTTGGTACCAATCAACATCTGCTTTTTACTTCATGATTGATTTTTCACGAACACCAATGTTTTCTCGTTTTGAATCCGACAAAGATCACTCTTATACGGTTGCAGATGAACTTCTTCAGAATGAAGGGATTACAGTTGTTCCTGGTACAGACTTTGGATTGCCTAACTCTGCAAGAATTGCTCTTGTAATAGAGGAAGTGCCCTTTCAAGAAGCTATTTCTAAGATTGTGAGATACCTAAACCACGTATAGAGCGAAACCTGACGGTATTGGTCGGCAAGAGGTTCTGAGGACTTCTGACAGTGCATTTATTTGACTTTTCATTCAATGCTTAATTTTTTATCCTAAATCTAACACATGGCCCCCCACGGATAGGAGGAGTTTTTTGAATAAAACTTTCATACTGGATACTAACGTCCTATTACTAGATCCTCTTGCTATTAACAAATTTGGCTCAGACAATAAAGTTTTTATCCCCCTCACAGTCATTGAAGAGCTTGATCGCTTTAAAAAAGATCAGAACGAAAATGGTCGCAACGCTCGTTATTTTTCTCGTTTGATCGATGGCTTTCGTTCTCAAGGCTCACTTTTTAAAGGTGTAAAGCTTGATAATGGTGGCACACTCCAGGTAAGTGTGACGAAAGAATATAAGGGGACGGCAAACTCAGGTCTCAAGCTTGACCTGAACGACAACCTTATTCTGGCGTCAGCATTAACTTTGAAAGAGGCTGGTGAAAACGTAATTCTCATCACAAAAGATATTAACCTTCGTCTAAAATCGGATGCTGTTAATATTCACGCTGAAGATTATGAAACAACTGACGTTACAGTTGATGAGCTTTACTCAGGTCAGAGAGTTGTTCAATTTGATCTTGAGAAAATTGAAGAATTTGAAAAAGAGCGATTCTTAAAGCTTGAGCCAGGTGATATTCAGAATATTTATCCCAATGAATATCTGGTTCTTGCAGATAAGAATAATCCTTTTAAGAAAGCCCTAGGCCGTTTTCATTTTAAGAAAGGGGGATTAGTTCCACTGATTAAACCGAAGGAAGGCGTTTGGGGAATTCACCCGAAAAATATCGAGCAGCAATTTGCTATGGATGCATTATTAAATAATGAAATTAATTTAGTTTCATTAGTTGGTAAGGCGGGTACGGGTAAAACTCTTCTTGCAATAGCAGCTGGTTTAGAATGTGCTATCACTAAACAGTCTTATTCACGAGTTCTGGTTTCTCGACCAATCGTTCCTATGGGAAGAGACCTTGGTTTCTTGCCAGGAGATATTTCTGAGAAGTTAGGCCCATGGATGCAGCCCATTTTTGATAACATCGATTTCTTATTTGGTAATCAACGTGCTCGTAATGAAATGACTACTTGGGATGAATTAATCAATCAGGGTCTTCTGCATGTTGAGCCTCTGACTTATATCCGTGGTCGCTCACTTCCTCAGCAGTTCATGATTGTGGATGAATCTCAAAACTTAACTCCTCATGAAATTAAAACAATTATCACCCGTGCTGGTGAAGGCACCAAGATTGTTTTAACTGGTGACTCTGAGCAGATCGATAATCCATATCTGGATTCTTTGAATAACGGTTTGGTTTACACGATTGATAAACTTAAGGGTGAGGATATTGTTGCTCACGTTAAGCTTTCAGTGGGAGAACGTTCACCTCTGTCTGAGATCGCCAGTAAATTACTATGAAATCAAAGAACTATCAGCGTAAACACTTAAGGGCTCCCTTCAGGGACACAGTGCTTTATGCTGATGGTGATTATGTTTTTAAAGCCACCTCTCTCAATATTTCCGAGGGTGGCTTATTAATTGATCAGATGCCTGGTTTTCCGGAAAAAGACGAAGTTTCACTTTTAATTTCTCTGCCGCAACTGCCATTTCTAAAAAATTTTTCTTTGCTTAAAATGCAGACTTTCTCAAAAGAGCTGTTTGGACGTCATGTGATTAGGGTGCTGGCCAGGATGGTTCGTCGAGAACAATTATCTCAGAATCTGGACAACATTTTTCGTTCTCGTTTTGGACTTCAATTCATCCGCATTAATGAACTAGATCAAAAGTACTTAGAAGAATATGTTATAACTTTTGCTTCCAATCTTATTTATCTTCAGACTTTAATTGATTCTTATAATACTGATGAAGAAACGAAGGTTCGGGTCAGGATTCTAGCATCTCTTCTAGGGTATAAAGATACTGAGAGAATTGCCTTATTGCGTGCCATTGTAACTCAAGACTATAAGAGCCTTCAGTGGGCTTGAGATTTAGACTTAGATTTGTAATTAACATGGAGAGCTTCACATTGTTCAGAAAGACTAAGACTTTCAAAATTAAATGGCATGATCTTTATTAAACGACATTCTTTTCTTTTATATTTTTTAACTTTTAATTTCTGATATTTTACATTCTTCTCGCCTTCGAACCCATAATGACATTCAACTAAGACTTTTAGAAGTTCAGATTTTGTGGACTTGTTTGAAATATCCACTTCATAGCTTTCTGTATAATAAGACCAAAAGTCTACAAATGATGGAATATCTGTATACCGACTTGAGTTTTCTACCAGCTTAGGAATTATTTCCATATCTTCTGTATTGATGCTCAATTTTTCTTTTAAATAAAGCATTCCGACATCATTGCCATAAATACATAGAGCTTCTTTACCTGTTACATCTATGAAGTCTTCTGGACTTTGATTTAGGATCGATTTAAAAGCCTCGTTAAGTACGTAGGCAGGGTTCATTTTAAAGCCAAATCCATATGGATCACAGGCAGTAATAGTTGCTAATAAAAAGAAGAAACCAATGAGTTTCATGTAAGAGGCTCCATTAAATTCAGTCTCTGTTGATTATGTCCATATTCCGCTGAAAAGGCTGATCTAGTGAAGTCTTTACTGATGGCCGTAAATATTTTTTACAGTGCGAAATGGCACCACTCCAATAAATTAAGCTGACCTTACGTTGTTAGAACTACAAATAATGGCTAGGATGCAGTTCAAATTGAAAGGAAACGTTATGGAAGTACCTGTAGAATTAAAGATCAAGTATCTTGATAGAAGGAGAGTTGACATAAATCACCTCTTGTCTTCGCTTGATGAGAACGATTTTGACCTGGCCATTAAACTAGGCCATCAGATAAAAGGAAATGCGGCTACCTTTGAATTCCCCCGGATTGGACCCATTGGAAGTGATATTGAAAATGCGGCAAAAAATGGCGATAAGGAGCAGATTCGCATCCTTATTCAGAAAATGGCTTCTGAGATTAAAATATCCAGCCAGACTTTCCATTAATCCCCATAACTCTCGATTTTTTGTCCCAATTTTCCCCGCCATTATGTCTGAATAACTCTTAAATAGCTTAAATAACATAAAAATGTTTCTGGCATCCCCCTTGCTAATGTGAGCTCGCGTTCTAAACCAGTGGAGAGCATATGAGAGCAAAAAGAAAAGGTCGCTATATTTTGACCCCGGCGCAGAATAGACTTTTAAAGGAGTCTCTTAAGCAACTTTTAGGATTAGGTTTAGTTCAAACTTGTCCTGTTAAAACATACAGAGAGGAGAGGTCCGCTTTCCTCAAAATGGCACTAAACTCAAAAATTTTAGATTCTGAATTATTGTCCTGAGTTTTATTATTAAGATCAAAATAAGTATTTCATATGCACCCTGGATTCTACTTTAAGCAGTAGTCTCCGGGGTAGCCATTTTAATCGAGATGCAATCCATGATGAACGCTAAAGTTTTGAGAATTTTGAGTGTGAATGAATCAATTGAGGAAAATGCTGAAATTTTAGGTCATCTTGAAAATCTGAACTACCCCATTGAATCCAAAAAAGTATCCAATATTGAAGATTTTAAAGCAAATCTTTTTTCATGTGACTGGACAGTCATCTTTTTTATTTCTAACACCACCACGTTCTCGGCACTTGAAGCACTTAATGAAATAAAGAGACTGAATCTGGATGTTCCTCTCGTTCTAATTTCAAATGGTATTGGTGAGGAAGAAGTGGCCGATATGATTAAAGCAGGTGCTGAAGATGTGGTTTTATCAAACCGATGGCATCGTTTAAGGCAAGTCGTGAAAAGAATCATGCGAGAAAATGAGATCAAAGAAAAAGAAGTGACAGCTTCTAAGATTGCCCATCAGGCTTATGCGGCCAGAGAGCAAATGCTCGCGATTGCTTCTCATGATATAAAAAATCCACTTAGTGCTATCCAGCTCGATGTGCAAATGCTTTTAAAGGTCGCAGCCAAATATGGTCAAACTCCACTGTCTGAAAATGTTAAGATTCAATCCGATCGAATTTTAAAAACAATAATCAGATTGAAAGAACTAATTGTAGATTTGCTTGAAAAAAATAAAACTGAGAATGGTCTAACCTCGTTAAATAAAAATCCGTGTGATTTAACCAAACTTTTCCAGGAAGTTTATGATGCGAATCGACCTTTAATAAGGGAAAAAGATCTACTGATAAAAACTATTTTTCCAGATGAAAGAATTTTAAGCATTGATAAAAATAAACTTTTTCAAGTTTTGAATAATCTTGTGAGTAATGCGATTAAATTTACACCCTCAAAAGGGCTTGTTCAATTTTCAATTGAAGAATCCTTAAGTGATTTCATTGTGAGTGTTGCAGACAATGGACCGGGCCTGGAATTAGAAAGCATGAATAAAGTGTTTGAAAAATATTGGACAGGAAATATAACCGGATGTTCCGGAACTGGTCTTGGTTTATTCATCTGCAAAACAATCGTTGAAGCTCATGGCGGCCATATCAAAGTTGAAAATCTTCCTTATGGTGGCTCCAAGTTTTCTTTTACTATTCCGAAAATTTGTAAAATTCAAAATCCAAATTTCTGGGCAAAAGATACAAAAAGAAAAATTATTATCATCGATGTTGATGAAGATCTGAGAGAAGTTATTAGTTGGGCCTTAGATAGAGAAGGGTATGCAGTCCATAGCTATGCTGATCCAAGGGAGGCCCTGGAGAGTTTAAAACAGGGAAGGCATTCTCCACTCTTGCTGGTGGTGGACTTTCATATGGATGGCATGAGGGGGAGTGAATTTCTTCGACATAAACAAGAGATTAATTTTATTGAAGCGAGAGATTGTCCAGTGTTTATTATTACGGCATCTCCCGAGGAAGTCATTGCTGAAAGTATTCAGGAGCTATATCAACAAGTTCTGCCTAAGCCCATTGACCTGGAAGCTTTGATGGCCAATATTAAAAAGCTCGTCGTCTAAGATTGTCTGGTGACCATGCTTCTTAGCATCCATGCATTTTTTTCATGTATCTGCATTCTTTCTATCATTAAATCACTCGTGACATCATCTTCACATTCGTCTGCCAAAGAAACAATTTCTCTGGCGGTTGTGACCACCGCTTCATTTCCCTGCACTAAGTTGTGAATCATTTCCTCCGCAGCGGGAATAGCACTTTCTTCTTTAATAGAGCTTACTTTCGAAAAAGATGAAAAAGTGGCAGGAGCAAATTCACCTAATGCTCTGATTCTTTCAGCAATTGAGTCAATGGCCCTCGCCTGCTCCTGATAATGTTCTTCAAACAGAGTGTGAAGTGATTGAAACATTTTACCCGTTACATTCCAATGATAATTTTGAGTTTTTAGATACAAGAGATAGGAATCGGCCAGAAGTTTACTAAGCCCTCGGCAAACTGCTTTTCTATCTTTTTCTGAAATTCCAATATTTATTTCACTGATTCTTTCAGCTTCCACTCTATTAGGCATAACAACTCCTGGTTAGATATTTGTCGTTGTTCCATCTTCATACTCGATGATAACCAATGCTTTTGAAGAATGATTCGGATTCATCATATTTACGTCGTCATTTTCCTTGAATGTTTTTTTCACTTTATCTTCGCTGGTTTTAAAGAATCGGCCGAGTGGGGCAGGATTTTGTGCCATATTATAATAATCCACGTCTGTGAGTTCCATTAGACCTTGCTGTAAATAATTTTTGATAGATTCGGCACGTTGTCTGGCTAGAATAATTTCAGAATTATTGGCCTGATCTTTTTTACTATATTCTTTGTCTGCCCATGTAAGAATTTTTATATCATCTATCTCTCTGCCTGATTCTTTAACTTTGGAAACCAGGCTTTCAAGATTATTTCGATCCATTGAACTTAGTCGCGTTTCTCCCGGATCAAACGAGAGACTGGTGTAGTGTTCGGATGGCAATTCTCGCGAGATCGCCGTCTTTTTGAATTTATCTTCATGTGATTTTTTTTTTGCGTCAGAAGAGCATCCGACAGCGAATACAAGACTCACTGTGGCCATGGCCATTGAAATAATCATGCGTGAATTCATATGTACTCCTTTATTAGGTAACCAAGAAATATATGAGCAATGCTTATGCCATTTAAAACACATACGGATTCCAATTAGTTATTTATAACTTGTCCCAAATCACCACATAAATGTTGGCATCCGTCGTGCTGATATATTTTAAGCAAAACTTTTTCTGGAGTAAGTTATGAAAAATCGTGAACACATTAACTCAAACAAAAAATTACCAAAACAAGATCAATCAAACTTTAAGAGAGATGAAGAAATAGAGGAGAGCAGAGGCGAGTCCGAAATTAATCCAAATAAACTAAATCGAGAACAAACTAAGACTGATCAAAAGATTTCAGAAAATTCCAAATCTCATCAGCCTCATGAATTATCCCAAGGAAATGAGACTGAAAATCATGAACGACTTCTTGGTCAAGGTGGATATGGAACTAAACAGCAAGGTTCGCAGTCTACTAAAGGCACATATGATACTTCTCTCAGAGGCTCCGATGGTGGCGTAGATGGTGTGCGCACTGGAAAAGCTTCAGGTAAAATAAAAAAGAATAAATGACCTATAAGAGCTGAAAAGTTTCGCCATTTAGTTTAGAGATTTTTACTTTCCAATCATCATCTGCGCGAGAGACTAACTCACTTTGAACTAGTCGAACTTTGTAGAAAAAATCTTGCCCATAAGTATCTAGAGAGAATTCATCTAAAAGAAAATTGATTTCTCCTTCTAGCTGACAGTTTGCTAAAGTCGACAAATAGCGCTTGTAATTTTCCTGTGAACGTCGAGTTTCGCGCATTTCGCGGAATTCTCCAATCTTCACTACATTTGTATTAAAAATCATGGTCCCTCAATGTTTTTGGAGACAGCAACCTTCATGGTTACTACTCGTACCCAGCATGTCGCAAACTTGAGGCCAAATTCTCAGTCGCAAAGTTTGTTTCTTGTATTTGTCGTTTATAAGTAGGGGAAGCGTATTCGACAAGCCAAAGAAATTTCAAACCTTAAGTTTTTGTAAAGATTACTAATGACTCAGAGCTAAATATTGAATTTTTTTACCACTTTTATGGTTTTTTACACAGTGACAATATGCATCTATAAATAAATAAGGGGGCCAAATTAGACCCCCTTATAGTCACCGAATAAATTAGTCGGCCATTATTTCAAAAAACTATGCGTTCTTTTTAAACCAAGTTTTTGATCCAGTCGGATCTGGTTTCATAGTGTCTGAGCCCTTTTTCCAGTTGGCCGGACAAACTTCGCCTGACTTAGCAGTGAACTGGTAAGCTTCAACTAAACGGAGAGTTTCCTCCACATTACGACCTACTGAAAGGTTGTTCACAGTGGCTTGTTGGATTATGTTATTGTCATCAATGATGAAAATACCACGAAGAGCAACTGAATCATTTAAAAGAACTTCATAATCACGTGCTATTTTTTTATCCAAATCGGCAAGGATTGGGAATTTAACTTCACCTAAGCCGCCTTCATTACGAGGCTGTTTAGTCCAAGCGAGGTGAGAGAAGAATGAATCAACTGAACAAGCAATAAGCTCAGTATTCATGGCTTTAAATTTGTCTGCTGCATCTGAATAAGCAATAATCTCAGTAGGGCAAACAAAAGTGAAATCTAATGGGTAAAAAAAGAGAACTTTCCATTTACCTTTGTAATCATCAAGTGAAACTTGCTTATTTGTACCATTAACTAATGCATCAGCTTTAAAGTACGGTGCTACATTACCAACTAAACGTGCCATGAGAGACTCCTTGGGAATTAAGGGTTATACCAGATTCATGATTGAAACATGGACTCGAAAACCTTAATCTCTTCATTAGATAATATCAAGACAAGGTGTTCCTTTGCCCTTGTAAATCGGAGAAGTCTGCCCATATTTAAAAAATAACAAGTTGGACTAAAATTAAATCTTAAGAATTAACTCAATTTTCCGAAATGTTTTAAAAATAGATCAATAATAATTGAGAAAAAAGGACTGTTATGGACACGCCTAAAGGATATATTCCTAATCCCATCGTCATTGAACAAACTGCTCGCGGTGAGAGACAATACGATATTTACTCCCGACTATTACTCGATAGAATTATTTTTTTGGGAACAGAAGTGAATGATGTCGTGGCCAATTTATTAGTGGCCCAAATGCTTTTCCTGGAGCAGTCAGATCCCGAAGCTCCTATTCATTTTTATATCAATTCTCCCGGAGGATCAGTTTATGCTGGACTTGGGATTTACGATATTATGCAACATGTGAGTTGTCCGCTTTATACCTATTGCGTAGGTATGGCAGCCTCTATGGGTTCTTTACTACTTCAGGCCGGTGAAGCAGGCCATCGTTATGCGCTTCCTCATGCTAGAATCATGATCCACCAACCATTAGGTGGGGCCCGTGGTCAAGCAACGGATATTGAGATTCAGGCCAGGGAAATCCTTGATTTGAAGAAACAATTGAACAATATTTACGTCAAGCACACTGGGAAAAAGTACGAAGAGGTTGAAAAGGCTTGTGACCGTGATAACTATCTTGATCCGGGCAGAGCTAAAGAATTTGGCCTAATTGATAATATTATTCTGCCTAAGGGCAAAACGAAGAAAGCATAAATCGGATTCCGAGAAAGGCGAACATGAGCAAAGAGAAAGCAGGCGGATCTTACGGCAGTTTAAACTGTAACTTTTGTGGAAAATCACAAAAGGAAGTAAAAAAATTAATCGCTGGTCCCGGAGTTTACATCTGTGATGAGTGTATTGAATTATGTAACGACATTATCTATGAAGATTCAGTTAAAGCGGTAACAAAAACTGCTACTGATAACGTTCCTAAGCCTCATGAAATCAAGGCTCACCTTGATAACTACGTAATCGGCCAGGACCGTGCTAAAAAGATTATTTCAGTTGCGGTTCATAACCATTACAAACGAATTTCTTATAAGGCTTCAACTCGAGAAGGGGATGAAGTTGAATTAGCGAAATCTAACATTCTTCTTGCTGGTCCAACAGGTTCCGGTAAGACACTCATTGCTCAATCACTGGCTAAGTTTTTGAACGTTCCATTTGCGATTGCAGATGCCACAACATTAACTGAAGCAGGATACGTAGGTGAGGATGTTGAGAATGTAATTTTATCTCTTCTTCAGAATTGCGATTTCGATGTTGAGAGAGCTCAGCGAGGAATTGTTTACGTGGATGAGATTGATAAGATTGCCCGTAAGTCTGAAAACCCATCTATTACTCGTGACGTTTCCGGTGAAGGCGTTCAACAAGCCTTGCTTAAGCTTGTAGAAGGCTCAGTTGCCAATGTCCCACCAAAAGGGGGACGCAAGCATCCCCAACAGGAATACATTCAGGTTGATACCAGAAATATTCTCTTCATCTGTGCAGGAGCCTTTGTTGGCCTGGATAAAATTATCGAGAAGCGTATGACGAAGTCTAAGTCTGTGGGACTGACTTCGAATAATTCAAATGTAAAAGAAGAAAAAACTCACTTCGAAAATCTCGGGGCGATCGAGCCTGGGGATTTGGTTAAATTTGGTCTCATTCCAGAATTTATCGGCCGTTTACCCGTGACCGCTATGCTTGAAGAACTAGACGAAAAAGCTTTAGTTTCAATTCTTACGGAACCTAAAAACGCTATAGTAAAACAGTATCAAAAACTTTTTGATTTTGATGGAATTGATCTGGAATTTACAGAAGACGCTTGTTTGGAAGTCGCTAAAACGGCCCTAAGCAAGAAGACTGGAGCTCGTGGACTTCGTGCCATTCTTGAACAGGTAATGCTGGATGTGATGTACGACCTTCCGGGTCTGGAGAAAGTTGCTAAGTGTATTGTTACTAAGGATGCGATTACTGGCGTAGGTAAACCAATCCTTGAAGAAGGGGACCGTAAAAAGCGCCCTGAAACAAAAGTTGGGGCCAGAGCGGCCAAGAAAATAGAGAATGCGTCGTAATTGACTGATATTTTCTTACAACTAAACAAGAGACAACTAAAAGAAATCGTTTAAATCAGTAGGGCTGGGAAAATTTTCCCAGCCCTTTTTTTTCTATTCCATTCAAAGATTCATGGGATACTATTTTATATGTAACCTCATTGATTGAGGTTCAAGTTCCAGGTTAGATAAGGCGCAGGAGGTGCTATGTCCGACAAGAAGTCCGAAGCTGTTAATAACTTTCCACTGCTTCCCCTACGAGATGTAATTATCTTTCCACACATGGTAGTTCCGCTCTTTGTTGGTCGTGAAAAGTCCATTTCTGCACTCGAAAAAGCTGCTAAAAACGGCAACGAACTCTTCCTGGTAACACAGAAAGATGCCTCAGTACTTAATCCTGAACGTGAAGACGTTTATGACATCGGTACAGTTGTCAGTATCATTCAAATGCTGAAATTACCTGATAACACTGTGAAGGTGCTTATCGAGGGTAAATATCGGGCGAAGATTAAAAACTTTCGTTGTGAGAATGATGGTTACTACTCTGAAGTTGAGAAGTGTGCAGATGTCATTGAAAGCGATGTTGAAGTAGAAGCTTCTATGCGTTCAGTGAAGAGTATTTTTGAGCAATATGTGAAATTAAATAAGCGTATTCCTCCTGAGCTTTTAATGAGCATTTCTTCAATCACAGATCCTTCTCGTTTAGCAGACATTATCGTCGCTCACTTGACGATGAAGATACCTGAGAAGCAAGACATTCTGAATGCTGTAAATGTAGATACACGTTTACAACTTCTTCTTGAGAAAATGCAGGGTGAAATAGAAATTATCAATGTAGAGAAGAGAATCCGCTCGCGTGTAAAAACGCAGATGGAAAAATCTCAGAAAGAATACTATTTGAATGAGCAGATGAATGCGATTCAGAAAGAGCTTGGTAATAAAGACGATAAGTCTGACGCTGCAGAGATGGAAGAAAAACTTCGTGCTAAGAAAATGCCCGAGGATGCTCGTGAGAAGACAGCGAAAGAGCTTCGTAAGCTTAAGTCCATGTCACCGATGTCAGCGGAAGCAGCAGTGGTACGTAACTATATCGACTGGATGCTAGTTCTTCCTTGGGAAGAATATTCACAAGATGACAACTCTGTAGCTCACGCTCGACAAATACTTGATAATGATCATTTCGGTCTTGAAGATGTGAAAGAGCGTATTGTGGAATATCTTGCTGTTCGTTCACTAGTCAAAGACGATACTCGTGGAACACTTTTGTGTTTAGCAGGTCCTCCTGGTGTAGGTAAAACATCTATTGCTAAATCTTTGGCAGAATCTTTGGGTCGTAAATTTGTTCGTATCTCTTTAGGTGGAGTACGTGATGAAGCAGAGATTCGTGGTCACCGTCGTACATACGTCGGTGCAATGCCCGGGAAAATCATCCATGCTTTGAAAAAAGCTGGTACATCAAATCCAGTTATTCTCTTAGATGAGATCGATAAAATGAGTTCTGATTTCCGTGGAGACCCTGGAGCAGCAATGCTTGAAGTATTGGATCCGGGTCAGAATAAATCTTTCGGTGATCATTATATTGAATCTGAATATGATCTTTCAAAAGTAATGTTCATCATGACGGCGAATGATTTGGGAGCTATCCCAGGTCCTCTTCGTGACCGTATGGAAATCATTCACATCGCTGGATACACTCCGGATGAGAAGCAAGTGATTGCGAAGAAATTCCTTCTTCCTAAATCAATTGAGTCTCACGGCTTGAAGAACTACCCGATCGCTATGGCGGATAAAATCTTCACTCATGTAGTTCGTGGCTATACCAGAGAAGCTGGTGTTCGTGAGCTTGAGCGTTTGATGAATACAATTGCACGTAAGATTGCTACTGAAGTAGTAACTGAAGATATCAAAGAGGGTCGTAAGTTCACAGTGAGCGAGAAGAACCTTGAAAAATATCTTGGTCCAATTAAGTATGACCGCTCTCCGATTGAAGAAAAGCCTCAAGTCGGTTTGGTAAATGGTCTGGCCTGGACGTCTGTGGGTGGTGAACTTCTGAATATCGAAGTTGTGACTGTTCCAGGTAACGGCAAGATTCAGGTTACTGGTAAGTTGGGTGAAGTAATGCAAGAGTCTGCGAAAGCCGCTCTTTCTTATGTTCGTTCAATCTCTAGCCGACTTGGAGTGGATCATGAATGGTATTCCAAGAATGACATCCATATTCATGTTCCAGATGGTGCTACTCCCAAAGATGGTCCTTCTGCCGGGATCACAATTGCAACAGCATTAACATCTGCTATCGCCGGCATTCCTGTTCGTCAGGATGTTGCAATGACGGGTGAAATTTCACTTCGCGGTCGTGTTCTTCCAATTGGTGGTTTGAAGGAAAAAATCCTTGCTGCCAAACAGGCCGGTATCACGACTGTGATCATTCCTGAGAAGAACCGCAAAGACATTGCGAAGATTCCGGATGAAATCAAAAATGGAATCGAAATTCGCCCTGTCTCCGATGCGGAAGAAGTTCTAAGAGTAGCACTTAATTTAACTAAGCCTGAAGAGTTCATGAAAGTGCGTGCACTTAAAGTACTCGATGGAGAGGCAAATTTAGAAGTGGCTAACTAAGAAGAAATTGAAAATTTTTTTATAAGAAGACCCGGCCTTTTGTGCCGGGTTTTTTGTCTCGTTATTGGTAATTTGTTATTGAGTTGCGCCACGATCCATATAAGTCTAACCTTTATAAACCCAAGGCCTTACTCCAGGAGTAAATGAGACTCATCCTTTAGGTTTACTCCTGAGATTTTTCTCCTGATTGATTCGCGAATAAGAAAAATTGCTTTAAAGCTCGCCTCACTATAACTCAGGCCATGGAGAGGACGAATATTGGAGATGCAGTTACGGTCTGCATCTGAGAGGCCTTTCTTTGGTTTGTAAGTAAGATAAACGGCGAGACTGTCGGGTGAAGAGAGGCCAGGTCTTTCGCCAATGATCATCACACCGATTGTTGGACGCAGAATTTCCCCAATATCATCAATCAGGCCGACCCGTGCATTTGGAACAAGGAAGGCTTGATCGTGACTGATAGGAATATTAGCCTTCTTTAAATCAGCAAGAAGCTCCGTTAGAAAAGGTTCAAGGTGATTGATCACTGCAAAACTAGACAGACCATTAGAAGCTACAATCAAAACACTTTCAGTTTCAATTTTTGGAAGAGAATGAAGGATTTGTTTAGAGGAGTCATTTAAGCGGCGTCCTTTATCCGGACGAAGCAAATAATCTTCGCGATCTCTAACATTAGAATTCAAAATTTGTGTTGGGATTCCAATTTTTTGTTCTAAATCCCAGGGAACTTTGATGGCATCCACTGCCGCCGCATGTTGGTAAGAAAAATCAAGCCAGGCAGAAGTGGGAAGTGCGGCCCCAGAATGGCCAAGGCCTATGCGCGCTTGAGTGTAGGCCTTATATTTATCAAAGCTCATAATTCATGTGCTCCAAAAGATTGAGATTCTTTTTTGTGATTTGAAGATTTTTATCCATGATTTTCATCTTCTCAAGCCAGAACAAAAATTCGGGAGCTGGTTTTAGGCCCAGGGTTGATCTGAGATAAAGGGCATCATGAAATGAAGTGCTTTGATAATTCAGCATAATATCATCAGCACCCGGAACACCCATAATGTAGGAGCAGCCAGCAACACCTAATAAGGTTAAAAGAACATCCATGTCGTTTTGATCGGCCTCGGCATGATTGGTGTAGCAAACATCGCAGCCCATTGGAATGCCTAAAAGTTTTCCACAGAAATGATCTTCAAGACCTGCGCGGATAATTTGTTTTCCATCATAGAGATATTCCGGACCGATAAAACCAACAACTGTATTAACTAGTAGGGGAGAAAATTCTCTGGCCACTGCATAGGCACGTGTTTCACAAGTTTGAGCGTCCACTCCGTGATGCCCTCCTGCTGAAAGAGCACTTCCCTGACCGGTTTCAAAATACATGACATTGCTTCCGATCGTTCCTCGCTTCAGATCCAAGGCCATCTCGTGGGCTTCCTTAATCATGGCAAGATTAATACCGAATGTTTTATTTGTGGCTTCTGTACCAGCGATGGATTGAAAAACTAAATCAAGAGGTGATCCCTTTTTCATGAGTTCTATTTGAGTCGTCACATGCGTCAGGATGCAGGACTGAGTAGGAATTTCGAGCTTGATTCTTAATTCATCAATCAGTTTTAAAAGTGTATCGACGTTTTTTGGATTATCAGAAGCGGGATTAATTCCGATGACGGCATCACCTGCACCAAGAACTAAACCATCGAGGATACTGACCGCGATACCTTTCCAGTCATCAGTGGGATGATTTGGTTGAAGGCGTACACCGATGTGGCCTTTAAGCCCCAGAGTGTTTCTAAACTTTGTAATGACTTCACATTTTTGAGCAACCGCAATTAAATCCTGATTGCGCATAATCTTGCTTACGGCCGCTACCATTTCCGGAGTTAACGCCCACTTGATGCTAATGAGGTCATTTGTAAGAGTTGAATAGCTTAGTAGCCATTCACGAAATGAGCCTACAGTGTGATGAGATATTTTTTTGAAGGCTTCTGCATCAAATTGTTTTTGGATAAGGCGAGTAACCTCATCATTTTTTGCTGAAATCATTTCTTCTTCCAGAAAAACTTTAAGCGATAAATCGGCGAGGCACATTTGTGCTGCCACTCGCTCACTTTGAGTAGAGGCGGCGATGCCGGCCAGTTGATCGGCAGAACGAAGAGGAGTGGCCCGTGCCATGAGATCTACGAGTGATGAAAATTTATATGTTTTATCACCAACAATAATTTTATAGCCCATGAGTTACTTCTTTGAAAAACTGATTAATCTCATTATCATTTAAAAAAATAATACTTTAAGCCTGCCGTAGGAAAGGGTGAGAGACAAGTAAATTTTCAAGGTTTAGTTTGGTTTCTAAGTTGAAGATGATTTTTTTTCTTTGAGTCTTCTCAGTAAACCTAGCCCTCTCCAACCTCCATGAATATTATTACCATCAGCCAATGGGGATATTAAATTTCCTCCTGTGTAACGTGCTTTAGGCGCAAGCTTGAAATACAGGCGAGTCATCTTGCTCATGAATCGTCCTAAAAACTCAGGTGAAAGTGAATAGACAGTAATTCCCACGTAGGAGTTAATTCCTAAATGGATGTTAGACTTTGGTTTTTTTATTAACTTCACAATTGATTGAGCGACATCGCAGGGATCATAAACAGGAGGTGGAGGTGCGAGCTTAACTCCTGTGAAATTTGCTGCGTGATCAAGTCCAGTAGTGTCCAGAAAGGTTGCAAACACGTCACAGATATGAATATCTTTATAGGAACTCATCTCATATCTTAAGGCTTCACTAAACCCTCTTAAACCAATTTTACTCGCACTATAGGCCGTCACGTAAGGAGTCGGTACATAGGCACTTAATGAGTTCATCTGAATCATGATGCCTTGTTTATTATTTTTAAAATGGGGAGCCACTAGATAAGCGCAATACATGGGTCCAATAAGATTGGTCATTACAGTTTGTTTAGAAATTTTCCAGGGAACAGCAGAAAACTCACCCAAAGAAAGCACACCAGCATTATTAATCCACACATCAATTCTATCATTCATTGAGAGTGCTTTTTCATAAAGATTCAACATCTCATCTTCTTGAGTCACATCAGTTTTAACCACCAGAGCACGGATTCCAAAGTTTTCACATTCTTGAGCGACACCTTTGAGAAGATATTCCCGTCGAGCGGCCAGAATCAGATTCGCTCCTTCTTTTGCTAAGGCTAGAGCGAGCGCCTTACCATTTCCACTTGAAGCCCCTGTGATGACGATGGTTGATCCCTTAATTTCCATGGTATCCTCCGATATTTTTTAATTTAGAGAAATGCAGTAGGACTGAGCAACTAGTTCTTAACTAAATAAAGTTGGTCACCAGACGTCGCGCGTCCTATTTTTTGACAACTCACCCTATCACAGCAATTTTTTTTCGCAGTTTTTACTATGAAATGAGGTCTTTTTTTATTTGACAATAATGGTGTTGATCCATAATATGAACACTCTTTATGACACGTGGGCGTTTAGCTCAGCTGGGAGAGCGCTACCCTTACAAGGTAGATGTCGGGGGTTCAAACCCCTCAACGCCCACCATATTACCATGCGAACACAACCCAGCAAGTGTTCTGCAACCTCAAGAAATTATTAAATTATTTTTCTTTCAAAATTTGCGAGAGCGATGCGTTGTCGTTTTCAGTATGTGAGGCTCGAACACCCGAATGATTGGCTTTTTTATCATCCATATCTTCATAAACGCTCACAACCATTCTTGCGATTAGATTCTGAATTTCTGCTTTCTTTTCCTGAAACTCTGCGTCTGGAATGTAAACGGGGATGAGCTGGATGTTGATTTCTTTTTTTCTTTTCATTTTTTACTTGTCTGTATCCAGAATTGTCCCGTGCTCGATATATTTGCATCCGGCATAGTAATTATCTTCATCAACGCAAGAGTTGTAGCATTTAGCATAGGAAATATGGCATGCGGCTAAAGGGGTAGGGGTCAGCCCTCTTTAAGTTTAGCCATCCAAAGGGTGGAAGATAGTCTAGGCGAAAAACTTTTTGTGAGAGAGAAGAGAGGGACGAAATTAACAAAGGCTGGTGAGTCGTTGTTAGGCAACAGTTTGTTAATGATCGAAGCATGGAACAAAATTAGAAGTGAAGTAAAATCGGTTAACGAGAGCATCTCCGGAGAGTTTATTGTTGGGTGCCATCCTGAGGTTGCGATTGATTCTTTACCTCTTTTTTTGCCAAACCTATTAGAAAAATATCCTGAGCTAAATATTAATTTAAAGCACGGCCTCTCAAGAGAGATCACTTCAGATGTCATAGATATGAAAGTTGATATTGGCATTGTTGTAAATCCTGAGCAGCACCTTGATTTGGTCATCAAATATTTATCCAATGATCAAGTCTCTTTCTGGGTGGGACAGGGTAAGAAGTCTATGCAGCTACCGTCTTCAGGAAAAAGCGTATTGATATGTGATACAAATCTGCTTCAGACACAGGCTCTAATTAAAAAATTCAAAAAAACTGGATTTAAGTATCGTCATATAATCTCAACCACCGATTTAGAAGTGGCTTTATCTCTAGTTGGAAGCGGGTGCGGCATTGGCATCTTACCATCTGAAGTTGCCCTCAGGCATCCACAGTATAAACTAAAGAGAATTGAAGGTAGTCCTTCTGTAAGTGATAAAATTGCTGTCGTTTATCGCAGAGAAAATCGCATTGTTTCAGCAATTCAAAAAATAGTTGATGTAATAGTTGTCGGACACAAACAAAAGTATGGAACGATGTGAAATTTATATTTACCGTTTTTTCTTCTTTTTCTTGCTCTCAATTTGTTTGGCTTTTGTTGGTGGGAGATAATTTTCGGAAGTAACAACCTTTCTTCCGGTTTTTGATTCGAGTTCTAGCCGGGCACTCTTGGCAATTTTGCCGCCAATCTTTGAAGCTTTCTTGTTTTCTTCAAGGCCCGTAGCATTTTCAGATTCGGCGATTTGCCTTGTTGAAAGTTCTGCGAGAGCGGTAAAGATGAGTTCTGCTTCACTCATGTGATCGCGTAAATTTTGATTCTTTATTCCTTTCATTTTTTTATGCTCTTGAACTGATACGTCAGCCCACTCTTGATGAATCAAATTTGTGAGGAGGGCAAATTCTTCAGCTTCAGTGATTTCGTGGTTTTTCCAGTAGTCGGTCAGCTTATTTCTGGTTTCCTGACCCGTCATCCGCTGCTGAATCCATTTTTCACTGCGACCATGCTTCTTCCATAGTTCTCGCGCACGATCTAAAGAGAGTGCAGGGTCACCCATTTCCTGGACACGCTCATGCCCAACTTTAGCGAGCCATTGTTTAAATGGTTCAGCTTTTGGGGAAGGGATTGATTGAATTATGCGAAAAATTCCTTGAGCTGTGGCACAGTCAGTTTTATAGGTTTTTCCATCGGTAGCCTCTAATTTTAGTCCGTGACAAAATGTCACGACCTGACTGCCTTCCTCAATAAGGCGTTGTTTTAGCTTTCTCCAGTAGGCTCCCGCATCTTTGCTATCAGTAAGAGCGTTCACAATATCGACAACAGAAAACCACCACTCTTCATTATGCCAAGTGCGTCTGATAAATTTATTTTCAAAGGCTAAAATTTTATTTCCATTCATATAGATGCCTATTTTTAGTTATTTAGAATGATTCTGTCCGTCGGGTGATTCCCCGGCAATTTCCCCCGAAATATGTGTGACACCAGTTATTACTCTTTATTTCTTCCCAGAAGCCACTTTGTTCCAAAACTTCTTTCCCTTTATATTTAGCCTTCTCAGGATAAGAGAGATAGGCAGCTATACATACTTTTTGGTTCTCTTTTTTTAGCTCTTTCCATTCTTTCATGAATTTCTTGCAGTAAGCAGGCGAGCGCCATCTTCTTGTTAAATATTGAAAATAGATATTGTTAGAGGAGACATGAAGACTAAATGAGCATACATAAGTAAAACTTTCATTTGGAGACCATTGAATACGATCATACTCTAAATTGATTTCGATTTCTTTTATATTGAAGCAAACAAACATCTCATCCTTGATTTTAAATTCATTATCATTTTCACCGGCGATGAGACTTGAAGAGATAAATAAAGTGAACAATAAGAGCATTGTTTTCATTCGGTATCCATTCCCATCTTTTGAAGGTGTTTTTTAAGTCTTTCTCTTGTATTCTTAGCCTCTTCGGACTTGCTTTTAATTTGCCCTTTATAATCCATTAAAACTTCAAACCAAGTAGGTTCTCTTTTTAATACCCATTTAGCAGTTTCTCGTTTTCTAAATAGATGCCTTACTCCCAAAGCAATATTCTTATTGGGATCCCACAAATCTTCATACTCAAGATCAATAAAATGATCTCTGTATTCTCGAAGTTTATGATCTTTTGCCTGACGAGTAGTTTTTTCTGTTAACTGCATCAGGCCCCTTGCCAGTCCAGTTGTTGGTTTATAATTTGGAGCCCAAGCCTTCGTATTAAAGGTTGATTCCGTTGCCATCAGAGCCTTTACGTAATTAGGGTGGAGCGAGGGTTCAAGCTGAAAAACCTCATTCCAGTACGCAGTCCATCCAGAAATAAAATCATCATATTGATTTTGTTTTTCAAGACTCACTAGAGGCATTTTGAGATTGTTTTTTGAGACTTTAACTTTGGTATTCAAAAATAAATCAGAACTTGCGATGAGTTCCATCTCATCTCCCTTAAGTAAATCTTTCTTGGATGGATTCTTTCGGCAATGTCCATCATGATCAGTGGCTTTGCCGGAATTAAGATGCTTCGGGTGTCTTCTTACCCAGTGCTCACCAACGGGGCAGACTCGCCATGGATTTTTTACTTCAATGTTTTGGGAATCCAAAAAAGGAATTTTATAAACTTTGGATTCAGGAATGATCTTGCCGATGAATTGACTCCATTGGATGAATTCCCAGTTTACTCCTGATTCTTTTTGAAACTTCTTTTCAATAGTTTTTACTTTTTCAGCGCTGGTCTTCTTTTTGGTTTTGAATGGGATTTTATTTTGAAATTCAGGAGTAACTTTGCTTTTCTTCAAAAAATAAAAGCTAATATTATCATCTTTTGAAAAGATTGATTCCAATAGCTTCGTAATTTGATTCTTTTCATCCTTGCTTGGCATGATTTATTCTACGGCATGTTTTTCGGGCCATCAAGGAATAGGAAGTACTAACTTTATTTTTTTCATTTTCAATTTAAAAATCTATTTGCTTGGCAATGTCATTGCCTTCGGCCACTTTGATGCCTGAGACTCGATAATAAGATGAATTTGCGCCTTACGGACTTGGAAAAGAATCCAAGGGAGATTGCCAGAAGCAACTGCAAGAAAGGCTAGAGTAGCTGCGATAGTAATAAGTGATTTCATGTGATCCTCCGATCATTTGGTTGCTTTTTGGTTGCGGTCGATAATTGTTTTCACAAAACTCAAGTACCAAGCCTTGCCAGTGCGAGTGGGTACTTTTTGGTGATTTAGTTCATCAGCTATGGCACGAAGGGACATGTCTGATTGGCGAAGCTTTAAGATTTTACGGATGATTAGTTGTTCTTTGGGATCAACAATTAGCTTCCCATCGAGGTAAGCGTAACCGAATGGTGGGTGGCCAGCACACTTGAAGTCTTTGCCAAGCTTTTCGCCCTTGATGGTTTGTCTCTTGGTTCGGATTGGAATTTGGTGTTTTTTGAAAGCATCTCTGAGAGTTGATCTTGCAATACCCGTTTGCTCTGATATATCGTTCAATGAGAGGCCAGAAGCGTATAATTTGGAGTAGTCTTCCGAAATTCGCTCTTGTGATTTTATAGAAAACTCAATAAAATCATGGCTAGTTGCGGTGTTCGCACGTTGGGCAACAACGCCCACCATTTTTACCCAGCATGCGAACTCTATTTCGTAACCCACAGATATAATTAAACTTATTCTTTCAGGTCTTCATCTTAGCTTTTACTGATGGATGCCCTTCGGGGACTGAACTCCCATTGAGCCGCCGATAGATCTTTTAATTTTATAAGGATCTACCTTCCAGTAAGACTTTCCTTTATATTCGCAAACAGCAAAGCCACTGGTACTTGCAGATGATTCTTTAGCATAACCTTTTGCCCAAACATCTCTACAAAAGGTCTCAGGGCTATTTTCAAATTCTCCTTTCAGTTGCTGATTCTTTAACCATTTGGCCAGACTATCTCGGCTTCCACCTGGGGTGGGTTGACCTTTTGATTTCAAGTCTAATCCAGCTATGTTTTTTTGAAGAGTTTGTTTAAATTCCAAATAAACAGGATCATTATGCTGTAAATCACAACATGTTAAGTTCACAGTTTCCCCAGATGGGTCGATAAAGCACTTCATATTTAAATCAGAGAAATCACCGAATTTTCCTTCTGATGAATAAGAAATTGTCTCCCAGTCTCTTGCTCTGTTAATAAGACTCTTATTAGGCCCATCTTTACAGGTGTAAACCTCATTTTGCATAAATTCATTAACTGTATAAGGGGAACCTTCACTTTTTAATAGTCCTTGAATGTTTCCGGATTTGCCTTCAATATTCTTTTTATAAAACTGACAGCTGACATGAGGATTGGTTGAATTTACAGAAATTTCTTTGATGTCTTCATTTTTGTCACCACCACATTTTAAGCATGAAAGCGTTTCCGCCATCTGGGTTCGGGCCGATTCCCGGCTTAAGTATGGAGGAATATCGGTGCCGGTGTCTGTTTTTAAAATTTCCGAACTTAAATCACCAACAACTTCATCGCAACAGTTAAAAGTCTCATCGCCGGTCTTCGCTCTTTGCTCAGATAAAAAATCTTCATAAGCTTCTTTATGATTTCTTAGCTCCTTTTGTTGATCTAAATTGAGATCTTCAAGGGAATCGTTGACTTCAATAAAACTTTTAAGGGCCATGGTTTTTTCTTCACACTTATTCTTTGGTTTTTCCACCCTATACTCATCCTGAATACAGTTATCAGATTTCAATTTTAAGGCAATGTCCTTAAGTTTTTGTAAGTCGGCAATCTCCTCTGGAGTTGCATTCTTTTTGGGTACCCGATATTTTACAGTCTTGGCCACATCTGCTAAATCGGCTTTACCATTTTGTTCAATCAGTTCGCCGTCCTCATCTGTCATGGCGACATCTTTTTGAATGACAGTCTCTTGAGCAACTTCAGAGAGTGCTTCCATTCTGGTTTTGATCACTTCACAAGATGTACAGGGTTTCATCCCTGCCTCATCGGTTTCTTCCACCAGCAAACCAATTTCATTCATAGACTTGATGATGGAATCTTTCTTAAGAGCTGGCTGCTTGAGGTATAATTCAACAGCTTGATCAATGGTTGCCATATCTTTTGAACCACTGCCTTTTGATAGACCATTTTTTTTAAGAATCGCTGAAGTGTCTTGTTGGCAACTATTTTCAACTGTATTAGGGGACGGACAACCAACTTGTTCGAATAATTTTTTTAAATCTTTAAACTGACTATACCCGCCGGAGGACTTCATTGATGCATAAAGATCTTCAAGATCATCGCAGCTTCCGCAGGCCGAGCGGATTTTTCTTGGGTAGTCTTCTTTGTTTTTATTTTTGGGGTCCATGTTCCATTCAAGGTCCGCTAATGCATCCTTTGATCGCTCATAGTTTTGTTTCATTTTATCTTTACTACGATCATTTGTGGTGTAACGGCTTTGTTTATCCATGACATCATCATAATTTTGTACGTTAAGATTTTGGGTATAACTTCCTTCCATCTTTTTATCGGTGTAATAAATTGTCCCCACCGTCGAGATCATCTCTTTGAAAGTATCAATCGAGGGAAAATTCTCAAAATTATCTTTGGCCACTGGACAGGCAACCTGCTCATTATTACACATTTCTTCAGCAAGCTCCTTGAGCCCGCTTATTCTTTCTGCAGTGACTTCTTTTTGATGAATCAAATCTTCGAGTTCAGGCAAGTTCGCACTGAGATAATCTTCAGCGAATTTATTGTATTTAGGATTTTCATATAATCTCTCTAAGAATTCATCTTGATCCAAATCTGCATACTCTGGATTTTGACTCTTGAATTCATCTGCCATCTGATCATGCAGGTTACCAAATAATTCGGTTAACTTTTCTTCCTCATAAGGCACTTCTGTTTGTGCAATCTTATCAATTTTTTCTCCTAAGCGTTCTTGTTTTTCGTTAAATTGATCTATCCTGTTCCTAGTTCTTTTTCTCATTCGCTTATGTCGCGATTCTGCAATATCACTTAACCAATTCCACTTATGAGGTAACTTTCTACACTTGGACATGTTTTTGTCCGTTGTAAAAAAGAGACACCAAGTCCCGAAGGCATAATCATCACGAACGTTTTGCCTTCTATTTTTCATGCTTCTTCTATCTGAATATCTATCTTCACGCTTATAAACTCTTCTTTTGTGTTCGGCGACATTGTCATATTTCTCATCAACTTTTTGCACAATCTTGTGAGCCTTTTTTAGTTTCCGATTAACGACTTCCTCAATTTTTTTATCTATCGATTTTAAATCTTTTTTTATTTCATCTCTGTTTTTCATGACTTCTTTCAAGCAGTCTGAATACTCAGGTGATTTCTTATGATGTTTGTGTCTTTTTTTTCGGTGGAAATTAAACTTAAAAGAGGGGCCCCCGCCAGAGCTGACTCTTACCGGAGCATTAAAATCAAAACAGGCTGTAGGAGATGGTTTTTTTGCCCAAATCAAGGGTGAATCAACTAGAATGATGGCGGCCACTAATAAATTGATTAATTTCTTCATTAAAAAATCCTTTATTCATAAACACAGTTTCTTAATCGGTTTTTTTAATGAAATTATTGAGATAGTTAACGATAGGATTCAACGATCATTAGGTAGCTGCTTTTTTGCATAGAATTGTCTGATAAGTCATTGAAATTCATTTAAAAGAGCATTCTCAGCTCAAGTTCAAATCTTCCAACCTTTGGCACATTTTTTCCGGCCACAGTCTGAACCAAGTTCAAATTAATTTGAGCCGGCAAAATAAATTTCTTTTTTAAGAAAGGCTGAATGGACGAGATACTGGTGGTTAATTGAACCTGGTGTTCCATTTTATCACTGTTGTAGCCCAGGTAATTATCTGCATTGATATTTTCAGAAGTATAAAGCGAAGAAGCCTGATACATAAATCGATACATAGGGGTAATTGATAACCAATCATTGAAGCCGATGGTGGAGTTTACCATCCAGTTAATTTTGTCTCCATACTTCACATTAAAGGTGTCTTTTTCAGAGGATACTGTGCTGTCCTGGCTCCCAGGAACACGAAGTTCTTTATCAGTAGGAGCTTGGTAGGTGTATCGAAAGGTCGTACCGAAGCTCAACATATCATTGACCACATAACCAGTTGCTGCTTCACCAAAGAAGTCAAATTGACCATCGCCGAAACCCACATCTTGCAGAATATCCGGATCATCCTGACGACCTGTTGGAAGTACAACTCCAGGATAAAGCATTACACCCCAGATGCCCTTATCAATTACTTTGGCCATTAATCCTGTTTCCATATCTCCATATCCCGATCCGTACCAGTCTCCAATGGGCTTATATCCATAAACATTGGTAAGTGCAGATTGAATAACTCCCTCATCCACATCTGGCAGTTTATTCAAATTATCTGCGAGAGTATCGTCACTTAGCCCACCATTTCCGCCATGAAGAATGTCACTCGTAGAGCCGTAGGTATTATTCTTGGTTCTTTTAATGTTGGTTAAAACCTGGGCATTGTAATAGGCGACTTCGGTATAGAACATGACATTATTGTTAATTCCATAACCGAAACCCAGGCCATGAACATTGAATTGAGCTTGGGCATCTACTTTGTATTCTCCAATGAGAAAATTATTATAAGCATCGGCATTGATATCCTGACCAGGAACAATAATGTCTCCTGCAATGGCATTTAAGGTTGAAGCATCTAATCTAAAAGACGTACCAAGTGAAGATTCTGATCTGAATTGATTGAAGTTTGATTTTACTTTTGAAGTGGATACGTTTCTGTAACCTAATATGCGTACACCTTTTGGAAGTGTTTTCCAAACCTGAGCTTGAGTAGACACAGCAAATCCCAAGGCCATGACTGAAAGAAGTCGCTTCATTGAATTCTCCCGAACTCTTGATTGATGTGTAGATATTACTCTTGACTTGGATCTGTTTGAAGAAATGACATGGCGCCATGTAAATATAACACGGTCGTCACAAACTTTTAAACGCTTTGCTATAATAGGCGAAGAATACGTAATTTTAAGAGGTTATGGCATGAGAAAAGTAGATTTTTTATTTATTTTGATGCTTTTTGCTTCCAGCTGCGGGCAAAAAAGCGTGATAAAGACCCATGTGGAGGCTAGGGCCCTGGGCGATGGTGAACACATCACTTTCTCTATAGTTGTGCCACTTTCCGAAAAATCTATTTCATCATTCAAGTCCCCTGTTGCCGGCATGAACCCATTGGCCAGAGGCTTTGTGGGGTCTATCATGAATCTTGGAGCCTCGATGGGTGCCGGGAAGCAGCGTCTAACTTTAATTCAGCCAATTCCTGAAATTCCTGAAAGTTTTGGATCCGTCAAAATCAAGCGCATCTTTTTTTATATTGAACCTGAAAAGAAAAAAGAGAATTTCGATTTCCTTAGAAAATTAGCTTTAAAAGTAAGCTCAACCACTATTGAAAGAGATAATCCAAGTTGGGAGCCTATTGTTGATACTGATTCTATGGATGATGATGAGTTAAGCTTTTTTTGGTCTCAATTTCCAAGCCAAAGAAATCGTCGCGCCCGAGAATGGGAAGAAAAGACGAATGGTCTGATGCTAATTAAATATGATCAAGAGAGTAAGGAAAAATCACTCAAAGGTGATGAAGTTGGAAAAATTCAGATTATTCAAACGAGAACTCCAAATGCCACTCGTAAATATTTAGAAAATAATTTTAGTAACTACTTAACGAGAATCCATACTTTAAGTAAATCAATTTTGGTTGAACTAAAAAATGATCCTATAGCTGCTGAATTATTTAAAACAAGATTTTCTGCGGACTCACAAAAGTTGTCTGACTTAGGAATAGGAGAAATCAATCTTTGTGATCCTAGTGTTTGTCTTGATATGCAACTGCCCGATGAAGACTTGATTCCAATACTTAAGACTGGTAATGCTTTAAAGATTGATACTTACATTGATCCCAAAAAGGCACCAAAGTCATTCCAACTTAAAGGCTTTCTTGAATTTGAATTAAAAGTGAAGTCTAAACTTTAAGCGTTAAAATTTACTTCAATATGGATTCCAAATTTTTTACCTTCTTCTTGAAGGATAGATTTTATTTCCGTAATGGAGTAAACGCAACCAACGACACTCACTTTGGTACTTAATAAGTCTATTTTACAGGAATTGGTGCAGATAAAGTCTGCAGAGTAGACATCAAAATGCTTGACTGGAATTTTGTTAGTGAATTCGGAATAGAATCTAAAAAAATCCACAACTTTTTCTCTAAGCTTAGCTTGCAGTTGCTCTTGAGTCTCTTTTTGGAGATTATAAGTGAATAGTGATGTGTTTCTGGATTTGCCATTAAATGCTAATTTGATAACTCCACTGGAGCGAATTTTCATAGTATTTTGAAAGCAGACTGGGCAATACATGGAACAATTGTAATCTATGTCTCCAAATAAAGATAAGGAAAATCTAAATGAACAATGAGTACCGGGATATCATCTCCTTCGATGGAACTCCCTTAAAGTGTTTGATCAGAGAAACGGGAAGTAATAAATGGTTGATTGTTACTCACGGACTTGGTGAGCATTCGGGACGTCATGAATTCTTCCTAAAGCTTTTTTCACAAAATTTTAATATTGCAATCTATGATTTGCGTGGCCATGGTCGCAGTGGTGGAAAGCGTGGTTGGGTTGAAAGTTTTAGTAATTTTTCGAACGATCTTTCTGTTGTCATTGCTTATCTACAAAAGCATTTCAACCTTCAGAATTACATTTTATTTGGTCACTCTATGGGTGGTCTTATTACTGCAGATTTTATGCAAAATCATGTTCAAGAGAGTCTCTATCCTGAGAAAGTATTCCTCAGTTCTCCCGCAGTGGGTGCTCCCGGATTAATGGGCCCGGCTTTTAGTGTTGCTCCTAAGCTTCTGCTGGATAGTCTCACTAAACTTCCCAGCATTCCATTAGCGCGTGTACTTAATTTAAGGAAGCTATCCCATGACAACAGAGTCTATGAAAGTTATATGAAGGATGAATTCACTATTTTAAAGGTTCATACAAAACTGTATCTGGAAGTGATCAAGGCTTCACGAGACGTTTTTTCAAGACCTTTGCGAATTAAATGTCCACTCTTCGTAAGTATTGGGACTGAGGATGCGCTTGTTCATCCTGGCATTTTAATTTCTTATTTTACTGAAGTCGAAAAAAATGCTCAGCTTAAGATTTTTGAAGGCGGCTGGCACGAGCTACATAATGAGATTGAAAAATATCGTAAACCTTACTTAAGTTATTTAAGGCAATCTCTTACAGGGTTAGCTTTTGAATGATTCTAGTTTTTTTATTCGTTGAAGTGCAGGTGGATGAGAGTGGTAGAAGCCTGAATAGTATTTATCACTAACAACTGGACTTGCATTGTGCTGATAAAGTTTAAGTAATCCGTGGATTAAATCTTTTGGATCAGTTTCTTTGGCCGCATAAGCATCTGCTTCGAATTCTCTTTTCCTCGAGATCCATGCCATAATAGGAGAAAACCAAAAAGTATAAACCGGCAAAGCTTGAGTGAATATCAAGAGAAGAATTCCAGGCGAAGTGGCCCTTAAAAAATGTCCATTATAAAACCAAACCTGATCAGTGAGCTGTCCCATTAACCAGAATCCTATGAAAGAAAAGAAAATCGAGGTGATCATGGATTTCGGGATGTGCTTAAGTTTCATATGTCCCAATTCATGAGCAAGGATCGCTAGGATTTCTTTAATTTCTAGTTGCTTAAGCAAAGTATCAAAAAAGACCACGCGTTTATTTTTACCAAACCCTGTGAAATAAGCATTTCCGTGAGCGCTTCTGCGAGACGCATCCATTACAAAAACTTCTTTGGCATTAAAGCCAGCATGCTCCACCAACTTCTCGATTCCTTGTTTGAGCTCTTCTCCTTCCAGAGGATAAAATTTATTAAACAGAGGTGCAATTACAGTTGGATAAATCCAAACTAGAAAGAATTGAAAGCCTGTTACCAATAAAAAACTCGCAAGCCACCACCAATTGCCCAATGCCTGGAATAAATATAGAACTGCATAAAGTAAAGGAATGCCAATAACACCACCGAGAACTAATCCTTTCAAGCGATCGATAGTGAAAATTTTTGGTGTGGACTTGTTGAAACCAAATTTTTCTTCAAGGTAGAAAGTCGAAATTATAGTCCATGGCAAATTAAGAATAAACTGGATTAATGTAATGGATAAGAGAAAAAGTACATCTCTATGCATTCCTGTGGCAGATATGGAGAGAAAAAGCTTTTCTGCTCCTCTCAGGGGAAACCAGTACATAATTAAAGCAGCACTATACATCAGATGGAATTGAGAAAACTTTAATTTCGCACTTGAATATTGAATGGCTTTTTGATGCTCGACATCGGTTAAATAAGATGAAAATTCGGGTGGAGGTGTGAGAGCATGTTTTTGTAAGGCTTCCAGTTGTCTGCGAGTCAGATAGATTTCCACAGCGTGATTAACGATGATAAAAGAGAGAAAGAGAACTTGAGTATAATATGAGTAAAGGCTAGGCATTGTATGATCCAGGTTAAAATTTTTTACGCTCACAATGATCTGAGAAACTTCAGCTATCTTATCATGGATAATCACTCAGGAGAGTCATGGGTCATCGATCCATTTGATGAAGAGCCTATAATTAATTATATCAAAAAAGAAGGGATCGTCCTGCAGGGAATTTTAAATACTCATCAACATTGGGATCATATCAAGGGGAATGAGGGACTGAAAAGTCACTGCAACTGTAGTGTATTGAATAAATCAACTTCGCCTATAGATCTCGATGCTACTCATCAAATTCAGTTTATCGATACACCAGGTCACACTTCAGATCATCAAGCTTTCTGTTGGAAAAAAAATCATCAGATGATAGGGCTATTTTCAGGGGATACTCTCTTTAACGGTGGTGTAGGTAATTGCAAGAATGGCGGTAATGTGGAGACCCTGTATGAAACCACCATGAAGCTCAAGGAATACCCTGATCATGTTGTGCTGTATCCTGGACATGATTATATTTTAAAGAATCTCTTATTTGCCAAAACCTGTGAACCTGAAAATAAAGATATTGATGAAGCTTTAAAGTTAGTTCGTGAATCAGATACAGAACAAGGCCTGGAATGGACTTTAGGTCAGGAAAAGAAAATTAACCCATTTTTACGTCTTGATTCGCAAGAAATAGCTGAGAAAGTAATGGACGACAAAAAGCCCCTTGAGCGACACTTATTCATAAAATTAAGATCCATGCGTGATGTTTGGTAAATAAAGGAAAGAAAATGGTTAAGAAAGTGTCTAAAAAAGCAGTCAAGAAAGTAACAAAAAAAGTGGCAAAAAAAGCGGCAAAAAAAGTAGTCAAAAAGGTTGCCGCCAAGAAAAAGACAGTGACAAAAAAAACTGCTCCTAAAAAAGTTCTGCAAAAAAAAACACCTAAGAAAGTGAAGCCTCAGAAAGAAACGGCCGCTGCAATAAAAAACCATTCACTCAATGTTGGTGATACAGCTCCGGATTTTACCCTGGAAGATCAGAATGGAAAAAAAGTTTCATTAAGCCATTTTAAAGGTCAGAATGTCGTGGTTTATTTTTATCCTAAGGCGATGACTCCAGGCTGCACTGTTCAGGCCTGTAGTCTTAGAGACTCTCAATCAAAGTTAAACCAGGAACAAATCGTAGTTTTAGGTATCAGTGCTGATCCGGTTAAGAAATTGAAGCAGTTTGAAGAAAAAGAGAAATTAAATTTCACCTTACTTTCAGATCCTGATCATAAAGTGATTGAAGCCTATGTCTGTTGGGGTTTAAAGCAATTTATGGGCCGTGAATTCATGGGAATTTTAAGACAAAGCTTTTTGATTGATCCACAAGGTAAAATTGTTCATGTCATGCATAAGGTGAATACAAAAACTCACCATGACGATGTTTTAATGATTTTTAAGCATCTAAAATAATTTTTTCTTCCAAGACATCCAGGCGCATCTGCGTCTGGAGTCTTTCTATCAGGGCCAGGAGCTGAGATTTCCATTCAATGGGACAGCGAACTTCGATGTCCCTATATTGCCCCTTCAAGGAATCATCAATAGTTGAATAGAAGCACATCCCCTCATTTGACTCAAAAGTAAAATACACAAAGTAGGCCTCATCCTTTGGAGTGCGGAGAACACAATAGAAGAGTTCTTTAGTCGACTGATAGGTGCGCAGCATAGTTTCCTTGACGAAAAAAGATTAGGAATTAGAATAAAAGGAAGGGAAAGTCAAAAAATTTAAGAAGTTATGTCATGGAGGACGCTTTGAAATCTGCCCTAATACCTGTGTTTATGTTGTTGGTACTAAATTCTTGTTCCTGGTACCGCAATTTTGAGCGCGGGCTTGTTGAAGATGATGAGAATAAGGTGCGTAACTCTCGTACTGTTCCTCGCGAACAATACGATCAATTATTAGTTAAATTCGAAAAGCTTTCTAAAAAATATGAGCAATCAAAAGAGTCTCCAAAGAAACAAAATTTGCTCGAAGAAGAATTACAAAAAACTGCAAGTGAAAATTTTGCGAATACATCAAATAATGTTGAGACGGTAGATGCTTTTCCTGCTGATCAGCAGGTTGTAGCAAATGGACAAGACGTTCCTGAAGATGTTGAGTCACAGCTAAGTCTTTTCCAAAGAGGTATTTCTTTAAAGAGTTCTAATCCCGGTGAAGCGACAAAAATTTTCCAACAACTGGAGAGTCAAGCTACCCCTGCGATTAGGGTTCGTTCAAAATTAGAAATAGGTGAGATGCTTTTTAGTAAGAGCCAATTTGATCTTGCATTACAAGTTTTTGAAGACATCATTAACAAGCAAGCTCACTCCGGCGTTGTCCTTGATGCTTTAAAATATGCAGTAATTTGCAGCGAGAAACTTGGAATCACAAATAAAAAAGATCAATACTCATCGATGCTAAACGATGTTTTTGAAACAAACTAAGGATCGGGTTTACTGGTGAAAAGAGAAACGACCATTCTCATTGCGGCTTCACTTCTTCTTAACTCTGTTCAATTCACTTGGGCCCAGGATGAAGAATTGTCTGATAAGGATCTTGAGACCTTAACCAATGAAAGTAAAACTGAAGAAGGTAACGAGGTAGAAGAAACAACTTCAGCGCCTGAATCTCTTTCATCTGAGACTGTCGAGGTGGAGGATCTTGATTCTGTTGATTCACCTTCAACCACAACTTCAGGGCCCGAAGCTACTGCCCCCGAAGCTACTGAAGCCAGAACAGAATCGGCCCCTGAAAAACCTGACACACTTGAGCCACTGGCACCCTTGGAGGCAGAGCCAACAGCCTCCAAAGATAAAACTGCTATAGATACTGAACTCGATGAGCTTGAAGCCTTAAAAACCGACGTAGGCGATGAAGCAGAGTTTGTTCCAGCTGTTTCAGGAGCACCAGAACCTGAAAAAACAGAAAATAAAGAAACAATTGCTGCTCCTCCAACGGCTGCAGAGATTAAAGAGACACCTGAGCCTGCAGTTTTTGATGTTGGCAAAGAGGAACAAAATCTCCTTTCAGTTGCTAAAAATATTCAAGGCCAGATTTCTGATACTGAGTGGAATGAAGTGGCTACCGTCTCTAAAGTTGAATCTTATAATGTCGTAAAAGACGATTGGTTATTTAAAATATCAAAAAAATTATTTGGTTCAGGATTTTTTTATCCAAAAATATGGTCATTGAACTCTTATATTACGAACCCTCATTTTATTGAACCAGGTATGGTTCTCTCATTTACAACAGGTAGTGGCTCTAATCCCCCTCAAGTGAAGATTGGATCTTTTACAGACTCAGAGCTTAATGCCATCCCTGGATCTTCTGGAAATCAGGACGGAAATGATCTCGCAAATTTCGGTGAAGATGCAAAGCCTAAGTGGATTGATGAAAAAAATGATCTTACCAACCAAGGTGTTTACTTTCAATATGCCTCTGAAGAAACAATGGAAGATTTAAATAAGGCAGGAGAGCAAGCATTGAATCGTGAGTACGAAGCCTATGAACCACCTCACAGCGAATTCGATGTCATCATTCCATCTAACTACGATAAATCGGGCTTTGATAAAAATTCAAAAATTTCTTATTCATTTAAAGAGGGATTTTATTTAAGTACTTTTGTTTCTACCAATTTGGTTCAGGATTTTGGTGAAATTACGAATGGCCCAGATGAGAATATATTCTTCACAGTTAAAGATCATGCTTACGTTAAATTTGATGAAACATTGAATCCTCTTGCGGGAGACAAATTTTCAATTTATTCATCCATGGGCAAAGCTGCACATAAAAATTCTGATCGCGAAGGCTATAAATATGCCATCGTTGGACAAGTTAAATTGATCCGAAAAATCAGGGACAAATGGGAAGTTGAATTTATAGACGTGGCAGGAACTCCTCAGCGTGGTGACCGTATCACTGCCTATACTCCTAAAATTGAAAGAATTACCAGAACATATAATTCTCGCCTCATTGAAGCAGCAATCTTAACAAGTTTTAATCATGGTCAGACGATTCTTGGATTTGGAGATGTTATTTATCTCGATCGCGGTCGGGCAGACGGCGTTGAAATGGGTAACGTTCTGGAAGTTTTTGGATTTAAAGATCGTTTATTGAAAGAAAACATCACTGATCAACCAACTTATAAAATGGGTGAATTAACAGTTATTACTTTGACTGATAATTTTGCGACCGCAATTGTGACCAACACCATCAAAGACTTCTATTCGGGTGATATTGCTATTACTAAAACAAAAGAAAGTCATTTGCGTGAAACTAAAGCTCGCGAATCTTCCACAAGAGGTAGCAAAGAGCTCATGGGTGGGAAAGCTTTGGAAGAGCTGGATGTAGAGTTAAATCTAGAAAATCTTAATGATGATTTACTTCTTCAGGCCGATAAAATTCAGTTAACAGAGGATGAACTTTCTGAGCTTGAGCGCCAAGAACGTGAGAAGTCAGTAATCAAAGATTCAGAGCGCGACCTTAAGGCCCTGGAGCGCTTAGAGAACGAAATAGAGCAAGCCGAGACCATACTCAACGATGCCAAGCTTGATGAGGATAAACTCCTTGAGAATGAGAATCTTAACGATATAGAGAAGAAACAGGGCACTACGGATCAGGATTCTTTAGATGAAATCGAAGAGAACCTTGGTAAGCGCTATATTGATGAAGATTTAAATTCAAAAGAAAACCCATTTGGGTTGACTGAATTTGATGTGGAAGAGGTTGATGAATTACTAAATACTGAGAAGAATCAAGATAGGAAGGATTAAAAATCACTTCCTATCTCCAGATGCCGGATCTCTTTGGAACTGCTCGCTTAAAATGGTGTTGGTATAGCTTTTTCATTAATGGAATCAAACTTTTCTTAAGAGCGATAAAACAAGGTTCTTAACATTTTATGAGAGATTTTTTAGGGCTAGCGATTTTCAACTTAACTAAGTCACAGAATTC
>CAMASK010000008.1 GCA_945860895.1 Bacteriovorax stolpii | reverse complement strand
AGAAGCCCATTCAGGAATTCCGGCAGAAGTTTTAAGAACTGCCGCCATTTGGTTGGCCTGAAACATATTTCCGGCACCAAAGGATGAAAGAACTACGAAGAAAGCATAGATCCAGGCAACAGGGTAAAACGCCTTAGGGAGTGCATTTTTAATCACGAACATTGGTCCACCATGAACGGTGCCATTTTCTTTTACATCGCGATATTTAAGTGACAAGCAAACTTCCGTGAACTTGGTACACATACCAATGAAGCCAGCAACCCATAACCAAAAAACGGCTCCAGGTCCACCGAGGGAAATCGCCACGGCCACTCCGGCAATATTTCCAAGTCCTACAGTCGCTGAAAGAGCAGCGCATAGTGCCTGGAAGTGAGAGATCTCACCTTTTTCTTTTGGATCATCATATTTACCCATGATGATTTCAATCGCATGCTTAAAAAATCGGAGTTGAGGAAAACCAAAGTAAATAGTGAACAGAACCCCGGAACCAACTAAGAGAACTACGAGTGGGACACCCCAAACTAGACCAACGAAATCGCCGGTGACCTTTTCAATGGTCTCAAGCATGAACGCTCCTTTATTAAAATAAACTTTTAATTAGGATATGAATTTAATCCAGCATCCGCAACCCATTAAGAAGTAGGATATTTTTGTTTTTTAAAATAAAAATAGCAGGGGATTCCTGAAAGAATGAAAGTCAGTCCAATTAAAGTTGATTTAGGATTAGTAAGAATGGTGTTGATCAGCAGTAAAATTCCTAAAATAATAAAAATCAAAGGCAGAACTGGATAGCCTAAAGCCTTATAGTCTCTTGGAAGGTTAGGCTTTTTTTTCCTTAAAACAAACACCACACTGGTGACCATGGCATAGAAGATCCATGAGGCAAAAACCACATAATCAGTAAGCTGATCAAAACTTCCGGAGAGGGCGAGAAGAATCGCCACCGTGGCTTGAATTAGAATGGATTTCACTGGAACGCGGCTGTTTTTATTTACCTCAGAGAGTTGTTTAAAAAACAAACCATCATGGGCCATTGCGTAAGGAACTCTCGCTCCCGTAAGAATGGATCCGTTCATGGCACCCAAGGCCGAGAAGACAAAGGCCACAGACAAAATAGTGACACCCTTTGGGCCCAAAAACGTAAGAGCGGCTTTCGTTGCCACGGGAAGGGCATTGGGATTGGTGCTTGAGTTGGCATTTAAAATTTCTTTAAGTGGCAGAGCATGAAAGTAAGCAATATTGGCGAGGGCATAAATAATGAGAATGGAAAACATGCCAATGATTAAAGAGAGAGGCACATTTTTTTTAGGACTTTGAATTTCGCCTGCCACCATAGTCAAATTACACCAGCCATCAAAGGCCCAAAGTGCTGCAAGAACCGCCGAACCAAAGGCAGAGAATCCCAGGGCATCATGAATTTCCGGGGATGTTTCCCAAAAATGGGAAAAACTTCCTCCTTCAGCGAACAAAAAAATCCCAAGACTCATCCCAATGATCATCAGTAATTTTAGTCCGGTCATGAAGGCCTGGATTCTTCCCCCGAAGGCGACACTCAGGCAATTAAGTCCTGAAAAAAATAATATGACCATCACTGATGCGGCGACTTTACCGCCAATAATATTTAGATCCACCACACCACTCATGAAGGTCATAGCACCTACAGCATAAGCAGCAATGGAGCCGGGAGAGCCGATCCAAAAGCGCATCCAACCGTAGAGAAACGCCCACAAATCTCCGAAGCCCTCTTTGAGATAAACATACTCGCCACCAGCATAAGGCATTAGACTTCCCAACTCAGCATAGGCCAGTGCCCCAGTGAGAGAGAGCAGCCCACCTACAATCCAAGCGAGCAAAACGTAATAGGGACTACCTACGAGCATGGCCATGGTAGAGGTTTTTAGAAAAACCCCTGTGCCAATGATGGTGCCTATGACAATGGAAGTAGCATCGATGAGTGTGAGTCCACGAAGAAGCTTGGTATTCATGGAGAGTTGCTATCACGCAGGTTGGGATTAAGTAAATCTTAGCAACAAGTCAATTGCTTGAAATTAAGAAGCGCACAAGGTTAGTTATGACTTAAGTTTTTTTTTATTTATCCGACAAGAGTTATATGAAGAAAATGGTATTGATTTTCACTATGTTTTTTACCTTTGGTGCAGCCTCAGTCTGTATGTCTCCAGATATTGAACTTCAAGGCAAGACGCCAGATCAAAAAAAGTGTAGTTTAAAAATTAATCTTGATGAGAAATATATTGACTTTGAAACCCCTCAACTAATGTGCACTTTTGATATTGATGAAGAGACTACCCAGGAAATTAGAGAGAACAGAAATAAAAAAATAACTGCTAAAGGTTATTCGAATTGGTTTGATTGCAAAGTAAAAATTTTTTACAACGATAAAGGCCAGCCTTACAAAGCCCAACTTTCCACTCGTCTAACTCTTACACTTACTTTTAAGAAGGATGAGTGCCTTTTTGAGAACTAGCTAATACTGCGTAGATAATTGGCGCTCTCAAAGCCTTAGGTAAGTAGTCTTGTCAAGTTTAACTCATTGATTTTTCAAAGGCTTCATTCTCGCTTCCTAGAATTTATCCTTTTAAATTCTCCTAGCATGTTAAAATATCAGCACAACAATGTTTTCTCAGGGGTTTTTTATGAAAATGCACATTGCTTTTCTTATGCTTTTACTACTTTCCTGGTCATCTGCATCTCAAGCATTCAGTTTCACTTGTATTGGTAAAGACAAAACCACACCGCCAGCTAATAGAACTTATACCGATAGTGATGGAAATACTCACGATACAGATGAGTGGAAAAACTGGAAAAATAAATATAGTGACTGGGCCATTCGTCAACATTGGTCTTGTTGTGAAAAACTAGTTCTCAATACCTCTACCAGAGTGTGTGAAGACCCCTCGATGAAAGATCCTGATTTGCAATCATGTACAGCGCATGGTGCTTGTGGTGGAGAGCTTGGTTGTTACACCATGAGAGAAGATGATATGTTTAATACTGACTCCGAAGATCCAGCTGTAATGGAGGCGGTGGCATTGAAGGAGCAGCAATTTGATGACCAGCAAGATTCCATGGAAAATGAGGCAAAACCTATTGGCGGTTTGTGTTACCGCAACATGGAATGTGAATCCTATAAGTGTGAAGAATTCAAATGTGTAGATAATAAAATTTGTCGTGAAGCTTCCGATGGTGAAGAAGCTCCCGGAAATATTCTTTGTGAAGAACCATTGGCAAAAATAAACGGTGTTTGTGGTGATCAAAGTGTTGGTTATTTTGCGGGATTATTGGGAGGAGTAACTGTTCAGCAAGTTCCAAATAAGCAATGTCAATTTGAGCTCTATCCTAGTGATACAAGTATTGGTCCTAACAAAGTTAAGAGTGCTGCCAACCTCGCCATTGTAACATCCAGAAGTATGGAGTGGATGTTTAACACCCAGTCTGCGGCTAATCATAGAGACTGTTTAAACACCACAGAATACATGAAGAAAAATTCCAATGATTATCTAGGTAAGCGTAAAGAAATTTTAAAAGCTTTTAACGAAGATTATCTGGATGTTGAAGCGAATTTTACACTCGTCAATAAATCCCAGAAAGGTGATATGTCGCCTATTACAACTTTCTGTGGTGACACCACAACTAAGCATGATGTGGCCATGAGAAAAACCACTGGTCTGGATTTCCTTTGTTACATGAAGGCCCGAAACTCACTTTTCAAAGAATACGAAACAGCGATGAATGGAATTAACAATATATTACTTAATGCCACAGATCAGTATAAGAATTCAGTTTTTACCTGGGGAGCTGAATCTAAATCTTGGACGGTGGCCGACAAGACATATAGCTGGGAAAACTCAGGAGAGAATGGATCTGAACGAAAGTGTCGCGGCGGTAAAAAGAAGAAAGTGAAAAAGCGTTGGGCCCAACGTTATAAGGTTAAAGGCGAGGACGATATTAACAAAAATACTGTCGAACAGCCCGGGGTTAAACAATTTCTTAATTTCATCGGAGCAGATGATCAAAATGCGTATAACTTTTTTGTAAGACGCAAATACTGGTTACTGGATCCATTACTACCTGGTGGTTATGAAAGAGGAGTGAGTTTTGGTAATTATGGTACGGGCGGTGATGGTGGTAGTACGGACTTTAGGAGAAAACTTAAAAATGATACTGGATATTCTCAGATCTATGCTGGCTTCAAAGATAAAATCGTTGAATACTATGCAGGTATGCACTCAGGAAATATTGCGGCCAGTGACTTTATTTATGAACCCGAAATTCCCTCAAGTTATGAACAGAGAGGATGTGTGGGTAATATCGATGATCCGAAATGTAAGATCTTCAAAAACTTTGTTACAACTATTCAGGATTCAACTTTTGCTCAGATGTTGGCCTATTCTGGTCATAAAAAGAAAAAATATAAATATTACTTCCTGAGTGAAGGTGGATGGAGACGTAAACTCTTTGCCCGCTATCAAACGGATTTAACCAATCTTAGTCATTACTATCCGGCATTAGTTGAATTACGTGACAAACAAAATGCTTGTCTGGACAAAGTCATCGGCCATCTTAAAGGCCAAGATTTTAATGGTCAAAATCAGGGAATTGCAGAGGGTGGGATGAATTATTTTGAAGATAGAAATAATGATTATCTCGAAAATAAAACTGATGGTAAGGGGCCTAGCAAACCTAAAATTAAACAATCTACAACTCGCCATGGATCCTTTAAACTTGCCGCATTTAATATGACACAAAATTCCGGCGCTCTTAGAGATTCAGTTCTTAAAAATTCTGGAGGCGCTTCCGCTTCACTTGGCAATTCAGTTGGTGGTGGATCCCTTGCTGCTAGAACAAAAGCCATGGAAGCAGTCAATGCTAAAGCCCTGGCCAAAGGAGTTGATGTCGCCAAAATAAATCAAGAATTTCATGCAAGTGTGTCACAAGCGGGATTACTAAGTGCCAGTGGTGTAAATGCAATGGCTTCTCGTGGTGGATCTGCTCTTGGGTCTTCTTCCTCTTCGAAAATTGGTTCTCTCGAAATGGGTAAATCTGTAACTGAAGACGCTAATACTAAAAATCCTTCCCTTGGTGATGGTGGGCCAGCAGGTGCTAAAGGTGGAGCAGCTGGAGGAGTTGGGGGTGGAGCTTCTTTTGATTTAGGATCTGGTATGGGATCCGGATCAGTTGATGCTGGGAGCGCATCAGGTGGCGTTCAAGATGCCTCAGGCATGAGTGATGAAGAAAAAGACATGATGTCGGCCAATTATGATAGAAATAAAGGTAGTTACAAAACTAAAGAAGATGATTCATTGTTTCAGGCGGTTTCTAAAACTTATGTAAGAAATCTGGATAAGATCCTAACTCGCAAGAAGAAAATTGATGACTCGCTTGCGGCCCCGATTAATCCGTAAATTATTTTGTGGCGCTGTTGAAAGATGGCGCCACTCTTATCTTCTTCTGGCCCGTGATTTCCTATAGCGCCTAACACCACTTCGACGACGCTTTCTTACTTCATTTAAATTATTCTGCAGGTCTTTAATATAAACGGCCAGTTCTCGCTGATAATATAATTCACCATTCTCACCAATATTTTCCACATCCATGAACCAGTAGTTATCAAGAGAAAGATTATCTATGAATGTGAAATTAACTTTACCTTCAACTTTTACCACGCGCCATGGATTCTTTGTATCAGATGGCGGATAGACTTTGCCATGCATAGGGCTTGAAGTTATCTCAAAACTTGGTAATCCAAAAAGACTGCGGGGAAATTGCATAATCTCACTCATGTGACGATCACCACTAAGGAATACAAAGGGCGTACCAAGTGCTTTCAATCTATCTACGAAAGCCGCAAAATCATTGGGATGCTTGCCCTCAAATGATTCGAAAGATTGATAGCCTCCGAAAAATTGATCACCTTTTATGATTAGACTTGGCTGGGATTCTTCTTTTAACGACTGAATCAGCCAATCACTCTGGGGCTGGCCTAAATGACTGCCTTCAGGTTTGATAGACCTGAAAGTCCTACCATCAAGAAAATAAAGATTGAAATCTCCCATGGAGAGAAGTCCACCAACTCCAAAGCCTTTAGTGTAATTTTCTTCACTTAATGATTGGGCAAAAAAACTTTCAAAAACTTCTTTAGATTCATTTTTGTACTCAAATTCCTCGCTCGCATTATTGCTACCAAAATCATGATCATCCCACACAGCATGGACCGGAATAAGTTTCTCTTGGAAGAAAAAGGGGATTGTTAGCCTTACGTCAAGATAGCGACGCCATAATGTTTCTGGTGTACTTTTAATTGCCGATTTATTGATTTCTCTGTCTGCGTAGACATTGTCACCGATCATTAAGACATACTCTGGATTTTTGGCAACAAGAGCATTCCAAATCTTGAAATGTTCTTGAAAGGCATCATCGATGCATGAAACCACAGCTATCTTTAGTCTTGATTGATTGATTTGGCCTTTGCCCACTAATCGTTGGTCAATAATTTTATTATTCTCAAATACATAGAGATTATATTCGTTGGTTTGATCTCTCAAAAAGAGCAGTTTATAGACCATCCAGGATGAATAAGGATGCACAACTGTTTTTACTTCTTCGGGATAGAGAATTGCACCTTCAGCACTTCGGAGTTCAAATTTAAAAGTTCTTCCCACTGGCCCTAGAACGCTAAACTCAACTTCTTTGGTGGATGTGATTCCTTGAAGAATTGATAACTTGTCAGTTCTTTGCTTAGGAGTAGAGGCACAGCTGACGATAGTTAATAATACAATTAGGAGACTCAAAAAATATTTCATAATGGATAGCCAATTTTTAAAAGCTGATTAGTCAGCTGAATAAGCGGGAGTCCAATGATGGAGGTGTGATCATCCATTTCGATTTTCTCAAATAATTTTATTCCTATTGATTCTAATTTGTAACTACCAGCACAGTCCAGTGGAAGATCTTGTTTCACATAGTCTTGAATGGCATTTAAAGAAAGCGAGCGCATGTGAAGTACTGTGCGGTTAAAAAAATGAATTTCATGTTCTGGTGCCAGAATTGTCACAGCAGTAATTAAATCATGGTGGCGGCCTTGCATTTTTAACAGCTGTTCAACGGCTTTTTCTATACTCCCAGGCTTACTTAAAATTTCTCCACCCAAGGTGCAAACCTGATCTGAACCAATGACGCAAGCATCTGGTCTTTTTGCAAAGACTGCACGGGCCTTGAGAGCGGCCAGATTTTGGGCAATTTCTCCGGGAGAGAGCTGATGCATTTTGATTTCATCTTCATCCACATCAGGAGCTATTGCCTCAAAAGGCCAGCCTAACTGAGATAGTAGGATCCCTCTATATTTTGAGGTTGAAGCAAGAATTAATGGGAATGGATTCTTCAATGGTTTATTTTTTCCCATATTTTTAAACACAAAAACCGGTTTAGATTTAAGTCTTTCCAAGGGTAATCTAAAATTATGTCTCTTGTGGGAGACTTATTGATTCCCGCAGCGAGACTGCTTTTAGATAAAGTGAGGGTGTAATATTTTTTATAATATGTAAAAACTGCCGCCATTTTGTCTTCTTCATCTTCTGTCGCTTCAACCGCTTTTTTTAAACGTCGAGCAAGAGCAGAGAGCATTTCATTATATTTTTGTGTCTCTTTATTCTCTTCATTCAAATGCCAGTCCAAAGGTACTTCAATCATCTTCTGTGAACCTCGTCAAAAATATGAGCGGCGCCCCCGTAAACTGCTCCCTTGTCAGATGAAAGTGTGGCAGTCAGGACATTAATTTTGCCTTTTAATGAAAAGTGAATCAGCTCATCCATCTTCTTTTTAACGACATGATTAAACGGATTGCCTAATTTAGAAACACCGCCACCAATGATGAAGGCTTGAGGTCCAAAGAGTACACCAATGGAGACCAAGCCACTTGCTAGCTCGTCGGCAATTTGGTTTATGATACTTGTGGCACGCAAATCGCCGTCGCCAAACAGTTGCCCTAGTTTTTCAATCGTCCAGTCTTCTTTAGTTAAATCGTGAATAGTTTCTTTAATTCCTTTAGCCGATAAATAACTTTCAAGATGATTCATACCACCGCAAGAACAGAGTCTTTTTTGTTCATGAGGTATAATAATATGGCCACCTTCAGCGCCTAAAGCATTATGGCCACGATATAACTTTCCATCACAAATGAGCCCACTACCAACACCTGTTCCTAAAGTAATGAGTACGAAATCTGTAAGATCTTTTCCTGCGCCCCATTTCTTTTCACCCACAGCTGCAAGATTAGCATCGTTCTCTATGACGGCCGGGACCTTGAAATAGTGCTCAAAAAGGTTTTTCAAGGGAACATTTTTCCAACCTAAATTGGGAGCATGTTCCACTGAACCTGTGTAATAATTGGCCATGGGAGCTCCCGCACCAACGCCGACGATTCTTTGATCACCTAATTTGATATTTAATTCGGATGATAGCATTTTCTCAGATTCTTGAGCTAAATACTCAATGAAGTCAGCTGGATTAGCATTCTTGGCAGTAGGCATGCTTTGATAGTTTAAGAGCTTGCCATCGAGGTTGAAAATTCCCATTTTCGAGTTCGTTCCACCAATATCGATTCCGATAGCAATCTGATCTTTTCTCATGGCCAAAACGCTATCATGAAAGGGGACTCTCGGCTATAATCAGAGCATGATGTTTTCCATGGCCATGAGGGTCAAAATTTGAAACCCGTTAATCTTAACCAATTGTTATTTCATAAGCAAACAGACTCAACTCTAAGCTTTTTTCAATCTCCCGGCGCTAAAGCAGAAGAGATAGAAGATTTTCTAGTGGACATGCAAACTCAGCTAGATTTGAGAGACAAAAGTTCACTATCTAAAATTCTCCTTAAAAATAAAGTTCAAATTAAAAAACTTCTTCTAAATCATCCGGATAAGTCTTATGGATTTTTTATTTCCCAAAAAATTCAAGGTTACGTGGTGCTTGAAACTTATGTTGATAATTACTGCATGATTGGAAATACCTTTCATGTACGTCCGCTTTTAGAAGAACTATTTGTTAATCCGGAGTTTTTAGTAGTGAATGTTTCACTTTACGATATTAATGTTTATCGTGGAGATTTTCATCATCTGGAGATTATTCAGCATTATGAATTCGAACAACTGGCCATCGACATGAAATCGCGGGTTTTCAATCCCGCTAAAACGGGACTTATACCCTACAAAACGATTCTTGCTCTCAAAACCATTGCGCAGAATGTTCAGGACCTAACTCACTATGACTCAATTCCAGTTTTGGTGACTGGTTTAGAAGATATGAAGGAGCTTTTCTTAAGAAACACTCATCAATCCCAAAATATAATTTCACACATCCGTGAAGATTTTTATGAAAAAACTTGTGTGCAGATTCTTGAAAAGTGTAAGCAATTCAGATATTCAGTGGTTGATTTTTATTCTGCTCGGTTTAAAGAGAGATTAAAAAAAATGGTGAAATCAAAACGATTAATTTCTGATTTGCCTTTAATTATTGAGGCCACTAGAAATAAAAAAGTGATTCACCTTGTTCTTCCTACGGAGAGAAAAATATTTGGGAAATTAAATCTCCAGACTGGCGAATATGAAATCCATAAGCGAGTTCAAAAGAAAACTCTTTCAGTAGATATCTTGAATGAGTTGGCAGAAGAAGTTATCAGACAGGGAGGCAAGATTCAAATACTCGCCCCTCATTTTTTCCCTCAGGATGCTTTTGTCCTGGCGATCTTAAGAGGATAGGACTATGTCTCTTTTACCTTTTTTAAACTATAAACCACAGCTAGGAAAACGTGTTTTTATTGCTGATGGTGCGAAGATAATTGGCCGGGCCAACCTCGAAGATCATGTTAATATCTGGTTTAATACGGTCATTCGCGCAGACGTGAATGAAATCCACATCGGACACAATACCAATGTCCAGGACCTTTGCATGTTTCATGTGACTGAGCTTAACGGCATAACGGTGGGAGAGAACACATCTTTTGGTCACAGTGTTGTTTTGCATGGATGTAAAATCGGTAACGGCTGTTTGATTGGCATGAGTGCTATTATTTTGGATGGTGCCGAAATAGGCGACAATTCTTTGGTGGCAGCTGGCTCTTTAGTTTCACCTGGTAAAAAATTTCCTGCGGGCAGCCTGATTAAAGGACGTCCAGCGGTAGTGGAAAGAGAACTGTCCCCCGAGGAAATTTTTAAAATTTCGAATCATTATAAATCTTATGTAAATTATAAAGAACAATACCTGGATCCGTTTAAGTCACCTGAAAAAAAAGCAAGCAATAGCCTGACTGAATTTTTGTCTCTGATTAATCGACATAATCTTCTTATGCTTTCCTCTTCAATTTCTTATTATGCGGCTTTGGCCCTTGCTCCCATGCTCCTCATTCTACTGGCCTTGGCTTCCTTAGTGGGAGAAGACATTCAACAATCCGTTATTCAACAAGTTTCGCATATTGCTCCAGATGTTACCGGGACGATGCAATTAGTTTTTGAGAATCTTAAAAACCGCGTTGATCTAGGCTCCATATCCGGATTTCTTGGTCTAGGCTTTTTATTATTTCTAGCTTCATTTGTATTTGTACAATTTCGTTACTCATTTGATGTTATTTATGGTGATCATGATCCCTTGGTAGAAAAAAGTTTCTTCCACCAGCTCAAAGAAAGAGGGATTTTGATGTTGGTAGTAATCGCCATGTGCTTACTTTTTGCAACATCGCTGCTTATTAATCCTGTTTTTAATTTTTTATTGGCCGATCGTTTTGAAAATGAGACTTGGAAATATTTTATTCAATTAAGTCTTAATCTTTTGGTTCTTTTCTTTTTGTTTACAGGACTTTATTTTTTTACTCCTACCAGAAAAAAAAGAATTAGAGACTGTGCCTTAATGTCTATTATTACTTCCTCAGCTTTTCAGGGGGGTAATATCCTGACAGGAATTTATATGAAAACGGTGGCCATTGATTCGCTGTATGGTGCGGCCGGGGCACTGCTTATCTTCTTGCTATGGGCCTTCTATTCTTCCCTTACAATATTTTTGAGTCTTGAGTTAGTGGAGTTTGTGAAACGCAAACATTTGTTGAATTAATCTAAAAATTTTGAATGATTGATGAAAATTGAGGGACCTGAACTAAATCAAGTCCCTCATAAAGTTATTTTTTTAAGTAAGTGTAACTCTTCAGGCAGCTTTCATAAAAATCGGTCAAATCCACACCCTCGCGGGGACGAATTTTTCCTCGTTTAACCTGTAGGTCAACAGAGGCTTTCATCGTCTGGGCCATGGTTTCAGGATTATACTGAAGTGAGCCTAATACTTGACTGGCCTTATTACCGTAAATGACTTCCTCAATGTAGAAATCAGTTGGATCATCGTCATCACAAAAGACATGCACTTCATTTAAGCGTCCGAAACAGTTATGGTTATCACCCATAATGTCCTGGTAAGCCCCAGTCATGAATAGACCAATGTAGTAGTCCTCGCCGTTATTAAGCTTGTGAAGAGGCATGGTATTGGTTGGTCCATCGGCCGAAAGGAAAGTATCAATTTTCCCATCTGAATCACAAGTAATGTCCACTAAGGTACAAAGCTCGGTTGGTTTTTCATTCAGTTTATGAACCGGAACAATGGGAAGAATCTGACCGATGGCCCAAGTGTCGGGAGCCGATTGGAAGATAGAGAAGTTACACAGGTACTGAGAAGCCATTTGGTTTTTCAATAGCATGATTTCATCTGGAGCGTACTCATCTTTTGAGGCAGTTTCAACAATGCGCTTACAAATTCCCCAGTACATTGTTTCAAGCTTTGCTCTTTCATCCAGCGACAGAATTCCGAATTTAAAGGCAGAAACTGATTCTTCTTTTAACTTGGTGGCATCGTTAAAAACATCTTGATAATTCTTTTCAGTTAATTCCGTCTGAAGATCACGCATGTTAGTAACAAGAATATTTTCTGAAACAACTTTATCTGTGTTGAAGTTTTCTGAACCAATTTCAAGGGCACCAAAAACATTTGTCACTACACAAGAGTGATGTGCAGTGATAGCGCGACCAGATTCAGAAACGACATTCGGATGTGGAACATCCTCAAGATCGCAGACTTGTTTTAAAATATAAACTACATCTGCCACATAATCTTTAGTGGTGTAGTTAATTGAAGAAGGAGAGTTTGATCTAGTTCCGTCATAGTTTACACCAACACCACCACCGACATCAAAAAACTCTAATTTTACGCCTTCCTTGTAGAGTTTCGCGTAAATTCGAGCACCCTCATTAATTGAATCTTTGATAGTTTTGATATCTGGAATTTGAGAGCCAATGTGAAAATGAAACAATTTTAAGCAATGAGTTTTATCAATTGATTTTAAATATTTCACGGCCTGTAGAATCTCAGTAATGGTTAGGCCAAACTTGGCGTAATCACCACCTGAAGAAGCCCATTTCCCTGATGATTTGGTAGCAATCTTTGCCCGCAAACCAATAAGTGGCTCAACACCAACTTCTTGGGACAATTGCATGAGATCCAACAATTCGGAATATTTCTCAACAACCACGATGACTTTTCTGCCCAATTGAATTCCCAGAAGGGCCAGTCGAAGAAGGTCTTTATCTTTGTAACCATTGACTACAGTAAGTGAATTTTGATTGGTATTCATGGCAAGAGCGGCTAGAAGTTCTGGCTTTGAACCTGCTTCAAGACCGTAGTTGTAGGGTGTCCCAGCATCCACAATTTCTTCAACTACTTCACGCATCTGGTTGACCTTGATCGGATAAACCCCGTAGTAAGAACCAGTAAAGCGAGCCTCTTCGATTGTTTCACGGAAAGTTTTATTTAAATTCACAACCTGAGCACGAAGAATATCGTGAAAACGAATGACCGCCGGAAATGGAATATTTTTATTCTTCATTTCCTCTACCACTTCCATAATATTTATTTTGGGACCATTTTCCTTTTTAGTGGGGTTAATACAAAGGTCACCTTTGTCACTGACCTCAAAGTAATTTTCTCCCCACCGTGAAATCTGGTAAATCTCGTCAGCGTCCTGAATGGTCCATTCTTTTATGGCATCAAGGTTATGAAAGCGTGTGAATTGCGGCTGTGTTGTTTTCAACTCAAAGACCCTCCGGAAAATACCCTAGTTTTGTAACCGAAACTATAAAGGAAAAGTTACGGCTTAAAAACCAGATTTTTTCCGAAGGGGAAAAAGCTTTATGATTTAGCGTCTTCCTACGTCCTTGAAAGCATTTCCTTCTGCCTTTGACTGGTAAGTTGGTTTTTGATCTTCGCTTTGAGTGCTTGAAATTGTTCTGCCTTCCTTAGAAGCGCAAGCGCTGAGAAGAAAAGCCGTCATTATAGCTGAAAAAATGTGCGTTCTCATGGTCAACCTCCTTGTCGTCCCTAACATCAGGTGTTGCGATTAAGGTGCCAACGGAAAGCTTCCAGAAATCAGCTTTCTGACGGGGTGCAATCAATTTTGGCCCTAGTTTAGTGACAGAAGTTTACCGGTGGAGTGTCATTTTGGCCAAAATACTTAAGTATTTTGATGAGTTAGGATATTCCTAGAGTTTAAGAATCTCTTTAATTACTAGACCCAGCTGTTTCATTCCATAATCGTAGTACAAATTTTGTGGATAAAATTCATCGAAAAAAGTCACATTCTTGTTCCAGTCACCTTCCATCATTTTTGCAAAATCAAATAAGATCACTTGATGGTTTTTTGCTACCCGTCTAATGATAGAGTTGAATACTTCATTCGCTCTCCATGGATTGCAGTCAAAAGCTGTTGCTTGTCTGAGGGCATTTTTTGCTTCATCACTCAAACCAAGTCTTTTTGAAATTTGACCATGGATAAAAAACAATTGAGCATTACCAACATATAATTTTATAAGTTTAGATGATTTAGCGTAGGCCGCTTTGGGATTATTGGCATTGATGAGTTCGTTTAAATCCATCAGATCTTTTTCAAGATCAATGGTGCTAGAAAAGGAGCAAACTTTTTTGGGTGCAATATCCAGATTCACCGGGGTGGTAGTTAAAATTAAAAGGGAATTGCGATCTTTACTTAAGTTTACCAATTGAATGAGTTGTTGCTCGAAAAGAAGAAGCTCAGTTTCAAGACGTTGAAGATAGCTCTCCTCCGGTATTTCCATCAGGAGCTGAGAAGCTTCTTCAAGCTTTATACGATTGTGAGGAGTATAAACAATTCGTGAAAGCCAGGGATATAAAATAAGTGCCGTTTCTATCCGATCATCCAGATAGATCCCAAAATTCTTTTTAATGATTTTAGAATCTTCTGGATTAAATTTAATCTCAGAGAATTCTTCAGATCCACCTTGATAGATTAAAATTTGCGGCCACTGAACTAAAGCGCGAAGTTCATGTAAGCTGCGGTGAAGGGCATTGCCATTTTTAGCAAGAGACTGGATTTTAATTGGCTTGGCCAGATTGACTGAGATTGTAGAAGCAAGTTCTGTCTCGAATTTCGCAAAATAGGCACCCATTCGGTCTCCTGTAATCAGGATAGGAGCGTCCAATTTTATTGCTGGTGCCTGGGTTTTGAACTCATAGGGATAAGGAAAGAGCTGCTCGGGATTCTTTCGATAGCGATCGAAGACCAGATATCCAGCAGTTAGGATGCTTACAGAGAACATGAGGAAGAGAACAGAGAGTACTTTTTTCATAGATATTCATAGTTTAACTTATGGCCTTATTTTGGTAAATGATTCGTTGGGAGATCCCAAAAATGTCACAAGTATTACCTGAGATTCTTGCACCGGCCGGAAGTCTGGATAAATTAAAAGTTGCCGTGCTCTATGGTGCTAACGCCGTCTACGTGGGTGGGCAAAAGTTCGGACTTCGTACAGCGGCTGATAATTTTACTCTGGATGAGTTGCGGGAGGGTGTTGCCTTTGCTCATGAGAGAGGAGCACAGGTCTATGTTGTCCTGAATTCTTTTCTCCATGATAAAGATCTTCTGGAGTTGCCGGAATTCGTTCTTTTCTTAGAAGAAATCAAAGTTAATGCCGTCATTGTTTCTGATCTGGGAGTGGTTAAAACTGTAGCTCGCTTATCAAATATTCCCATCCACATATCAACCCAAGCCTCTACTCTCAATGTTGAAGCTGCAAAATTCTGGAAATCCATAGGGGCCACCAGAGTCGTGGTGGGGCGCGAGCTTTCTGTGAAAGAAGCCGGAAAAATTAAACGCGAAGCCAATATTGAAGTTGAAATGTTTATTCATGGTTCTATGTGCATGGCCTATTCCGGACATTGTGTGATTTCAAACTTCACCCAAGGACGCGATTCGAATCGAGGAGGGTGTGCTCACTCCTGCCGCTTTGAATACTCTCTGGATATGGGTCTTGATACAGAAGAAAAAAAGAAAGCTTTCTTTATGAGTTCAAAAGACCTGGAGGGTTTAAGAATCCTGCCTGAATTTATAAATGAGGGTATTGATTCATTAAAAATTGAAGGTCGAATGAAGAGTCATCTTTATACCGGCACCATGAGTAAGATTTATACCGAAGCTTTGAGGTATTATCACGAGCATGGGAATTTTTTATCTGATGATCTTCTCTATTGGGAATCAGAACTTAAAAAAGTTTCTCATCGCACTTACACTAATGCCAGCCTGATAGAGAAGGCGGGAGCAGAAAGTATATTTAATGAGAGGGAAAACTCCACAGAAGCCGAGTGGCAAATGGTAGGAACCGTCATTGAAGCCAGTCCTAATTGCGGCATTGTGATTGAGGTGAGAAATGCTTTCAATCAAGGTGCTGAATTAGAAATACTACCGTTTAAAGGTCAGGTTATAAATATCATCGCTAATGAAATTACAGATATCATGATGAAACCTTTGACTCGTACCAAACCGTCAACTCTCATCAAACTTCCTTACAAAGCGGGAGTAGAGAGCATGCAATTGGTTCGACAAAAGGCCAATTCATGAAACTGACAACCTTTGCACAAACACTGCATGATTTAGGTTTAATCAAAGATCAGGGATTAAGTGAGGTTATCCTGGGACATCAGGAATTTTCTCGCTTTGGAAAACTGAACAATGACGAATTTCTTGAATTATCAAAACGTGCCAGAGAGATGGGGTTAAAAGTTATTTTCGAATGGGATGTTCTCATGACGGAAAACACTTTTGGGGGCTTAGCTAATAAAATAAAACTTTTTTTAGATTCATTTGATTCTTTGCGTGTGCAAGATCCTGGTGCTCTTGAATGGAGCTTTAAAAATACGTCAAAGCCACTGCAGTTTATTGCTGAAAACGGAAATCATAATATTGTCGCCCTTAAAGGGTGGATCGATCATGTGCAAGGGCGCATGGAACGAATTGTTCTCTCCATTGAATTACCAAGACTCACAATTGAAGAATATGTTAAGCAACTGAAAGTTCCTTGTGAATTATTAGGTCTAGGAAGAATTTTATTATTCTATACTCCCAGATTATTATTATCTCCTTTAATGGAAGATAAATTTTCCTATCATGAAACCATTAATGCTATCGGTGAAAGTGAGGAGTCACCTCACAAAGGTTTTCCCATCGTTGAAAATCGCCATGGAACCTTCATGTTTCATATTAAGGATTTTTGTCTGATAGAATTTGCCCAGGATCTAAGTAAAATGGGCTTAGGATTTTTTCGTCTGGATTTTCGCTGGACTGAAATGGATCTTTTGAAAATAGTGAAAGGATTATGTGCGAATAGCTTTGAGGGTGAACTTGAAGCTTTTAAAGAAAAATATCCACAGGATTTGATGCGCGGTTTTTATCTGGTCAACAAGACGGATGTTTTGTTTCCAAAACTTAAAAATCATCGACTCCAAAATAGAGAAGGCAATTATATTGGAGAGGTGATGGAAGCTGAAAAAGGCTCTCACCTGGCCATCCTGGTTAAAAATCCCAAAGGGCTTTCTAAGACTGATAAACTTAGAATCGTTCATCCCAAAGGGGAAATCTTTGAAGTAAATATTTTTTCTTTGCGCAACTTAAGCCTAGAAGAACTGGATTTTATTGGACCACAAAAAATGGCCTTAATCCAATTTGTTGGGGGAGTCTGGGTTAAATCTCAGGTGTTCTATCAATAAGGTTATGAAATACTTTTTTTTATTTATAATAGTGAGTTGCTCCTATACTCAACCAGATCAGGAGAGGATCGTTTATTATAAATGTGAAAAAAAAGAAAATTTGGTCACCAATTTATCTGAAGATTATGACAATCTCACCATTAAGATGAATAACAAGACTGTAGTATTACACCGTTTTGTAAGTGACTCGGAAGATGGCTATCGCAATGATACTTATCTATGGCAAACTCAGGAAAGAAAAGGAGTCCTTTCCGAATTAAACAATCAAGGAATGTATCTGCCTTTACTCAAGAAATGCAGCGTTGACCGTTAACTCATCATCCATTGCCTTGGTACTCTGATTTTTTTAAAATGCTTCAATGATAACGGACAATGTAGTTATCAATAAAGCCTATTCCTGGATCGATGTTGAGCATCTCTCCATCATTGATTTTGATTTTCTGCATTCTGAATATAAACTGTCGTCTCTTCTTGTGCAGGACTGTTTAAGAGCTGATCATCTCCCTAAATTTGAGCGCACAGAGAATGGTTATTTTCTTATGACCAGAGTTTTTGACCCCACTTCAACTCCCCATGATTTCACCGTTCAGGAATTGACCAGTAAGATGGCCCTGTTTATTACTGAGGAAAGACTCATCACTATTCATACAACTGATTTGGATTTTTTAAAAAAATTTATCGAAAAGCAAGATCGATTTGGATTTCCCCGGAATCTACAGGGACTAGTTCATCAACTTTTGAAAGAGATCATTTATACTTATCAGGAGCCTCTCATAAGGCTGCGTGCCGATTATGAAATTTTTCAGGACAAGGTTCTTTCCCGCAGTAAAGAATCCCTAAGTAATAAAAAGCTTTATCATTTCAGGCGAAAGATTTTTGTCCTCAAAGGTATTTTGAAACAAACTACCAGTGCCATACTCCTGAGCAAAGATTTTTGGAAAGAAAAGAGATCTCTTCTTCAGGATTTAAAAGAAAACATAGATCAGATGTATTTTGAACTGGAGGATATTTCTCATAGTTTTGATCAACTCTATGCTTTGCATCTTTCGATTGCCAATCAGCATGCCAACGAGGTGATGAAAGTTCTCACTGTATTTGCCTCCCTAATGCTACCGCTCACTTTTATCGCCTCATTTTACGGAATGAATTTTGATTACCTACCAGGTGCCCATTCTCGCATTGGACTGGAAGTTGTTTCATTAACAATGGTTTTTATTTCGGCAGTGGCGATCTGGTACTTTAAAAGGGAGGATTGGTTTGCTCCACAAATTGATTAATGCGTCGACAGACTTTGTATTGCTTCCTCTGGCAAAGCTGGCACATGTTCCAGCATTTCACTCGTATTGGTTAAGGGGAGAGTTAATTTAAACGTTCGATTAGAAGTTCCCTTGACGTATTCTAGTGAGCCTCCATGTTTAAGGATAATCTCTTTGTCCATTACTAGCCCCAGTCCATTTTCCTCGGAATTCTTTAAATTGAGTGAATCCTTCAGTATCGCATCTGCCATTTCATTACTCAGGCCGGGACTAGAATCACGTATCAGAATGATGATTTTATTTTTATTAGTTTCACTTAAAATCTCTATCCACTTATCTTTGAGCTTATCAATAGTTTCCAGAGCATTATTTATTAAGCTTAAAAAAACTTGCTCTAATTGCATTCTGTAGCCTTTAATATATTCATTATTCATTCCTCGTGAAATGATCACGGCACCATGATTTCTAAGCCGTTGACCATAGAGCATCAGAACATGGTCCAACAATTCACGTACTTTAATTACCTCTGGTGTTATTTGTTGTTTGGGATAAATAAACTCCCTTAATCCACGAATGCTTTTTCCTATACGATCTGCGGAATTTAATACCATCTTTATATTTTTTTGATCCTCTTCACTTTTGTAAATCCTCATGAGTTGTTCGGTCTTGGCGTTAATAATTGTGAGTGCATTATTGATTTCGTGGGCAACACCTGCTGACAGTATCTTAAACTCTGAAAAGGTTGAACGATTGAATAATTGCCGGTTTCTGATTTTCAGGGAATGGTTTAAATAACCAATGATAAATTTCTCAAGGTAAAGAGGATAAAGAATAATATTCAATATAAACATGAGACCTGTATCTAACATAAATGCCGAGTTCATACCCTCCCGATTACTGATCCAGAAAGGAAATAATAAACGAGAGAAAATAAATGTAACCATACTTCCAAAAAATATTTTTTCTAATAGTCCAAAATTTTGGACCGGTATTTTTTTGTAGGTTTGATAGATGATGGATAAGTTTACAAGACCATAACTCACTGCCAATGGCGCCATGTAAATGAGCATGCTTAGTTTTAGAATATATAGCACTAAGGAGAGAATGACTCCTGCTGCCAGTGCCATATAATGGTCTTTTAGAACCAATCTTTTTCCTGAAATATCCTGACAAACCAGAACTAAGCCTCGTAGCGTCCAAAACCATGATAACAGACTTAATAAGATGAAATACATAGCTCCATTGAGGGAGAGAAAACTCATGGTGATCATGGTTAAAAATGCAAATGAGAATTCTGCCAAATTTTTGAATTGATTGTTACGATTTGCGCCAAAGTGCGAATAGGCCAATGCGAGAATTATCAATGACGAGATGACCGAGAGGATAAAAAAATACTCCTTATTTATTTCCATGCTGAGAGTTTAATCAAGAGCAGAAAGAAAAGTCCTGTAAATTTAAACTTAAGTTCTTTCCCAAATCCAAAATGTGACTGCCATTCCACCGTTTTTAAGATGCCTTTTTGATTTCACCCGATACTCTGCTGCCTTACTAAATAAGTCATCCATATCTGAAGGCAGCACCCAGCCAAAGCGCAGTGGGGCATCTACCTGTATGAATTTTTCCCAAGCTTCCTTTAAAAATGAACCACGCTTACCCTGAATTTGAATTCTTTCTCCATAGGGAGGGTTACACAGAATAACGGATGTTTCTCTGGTAATTTTTTCTTTCAAGGAATCTTGATGCTTAAAAGTAATAGGAAGATTTTCTTTAAGTTCTTTTGAAACTTTTTCGAGTAGTTCACCATTTAGATCTATTCCAATTGCGTGATCAATTGGCAATTTATTATCATTAGTTTCTAACTTTACTAATTTCCCTTTAAAAAAAGGCGCTTCCTCAAATGAAAACTTTCTTAAATGAAGCGGAGTAAAAAAAGTTAAAGCCTCAGTGAGAAGAGTTCCCGAGCCACACATCGGATCAATTAATGTCACTTTTGAATCAAGGTCATGAAGAATTTCAAAGGCAAAAGCAGCGGCGAAATTTTCTCTAATCGGAGCTTCACCTTTTATTTTTTGGAATCCTCTTTTATAAAGTGGATCACCAGAGAGGTCCAGACTCAAGGTCAAATTATCATCAACCAAGCGAATGTAAAATGTTTGAGGGCCAAAGTTCTTCTTTTGCCAATCCATTCCCAAAGGCTGCTTGCGCATGGCCTCGGCTAAAGCCTTCTTAACCGTCTCTTCAATTCGCCCCGTGTGATTAAGCCGACTTTTTGAACAGCTAATTTCCCATTCAGGTTCTGGATGGGATAAATACTCATTCCACTTAAAAGTAGAAAATTTCTGATAAAGCTTAGGAAAATCTCTTATTTTAAAAGTTGTCAGGCGCATTAAAATCCGGGTTGGGATTTTTAATTCACAATGCGCCTTAATGATCCAATTTAGGTCTGCCTCTAACTCAAGTCCACCTTTGTGTAATTGAACAGCTGAAATAGGACATTTGAGCTCAACTTCTCTGAGGGCCAGATCTTCAAGTCCGGGTGGAATCACTAAAAACAACTGATAGTTAACAATCATAGTTCTCCTATGATAGCATTAATCCATGCAAGCTTACCTCAAAAAACATGCCCCGGCCTTTTCTGGACACAGTATTAAAGTTAATTGGCAGCGAATCCATTCCAAAGTCTTGATAGAGTTTCAAATTCAAAAGCGCACAGGCCCAGCTTGGCAGAATGATCCAATATTCACTACTGACTGGCTCAAGAACTGGGGTCTTTGGAATAAAGATGTGATGGAAGCTTTTTTACAACTGCGGGATCATGAAAATGATGTGAAGGCTCCTTATCTTGAAATACAAATTTCACCCCTCAATCAACCTTTTGCTTTGATTATTAAAGAGCCACGAAATATCTTTTTTCCACCAAAGACTTTAGACTTCAAACATGAAGTGTCAGTCACAGATAAACTTTGGACGGGCAAAATGGAAGTAATTTTGCCGGAGGAATTAAAAGGTAATCTTCTCTATGGCGGCTTCTTTTCTATCCTGGCTTCTGAGCCTCGGGAGTATTACGCCCTCGAACCTAATTCTGAAAATAATCCAGACTTTCATAGGCCTGAATTATTTTTAAAGTTGGACGAGTGAGTGAATTAATTTTAGTACCGACTCCGATTCAAGAAGACCATCCCTTAGAGAATGTGGCCAAAGAACTACTTCTGGCCGATTGCTTAAAAGAAAATGTTTTGATCTTGGTCGAAGAACACAAGATAGGCCGCCAAAGGTGGTTAAAATGGGGTCTACCCAGAGAAGCAATTGAAAAATTTATTCTTTTCAATGAGCATACTCAGGAGAAAATCCAAAGCGAGATTATTAAAGAATTAAAAAATAATAAGAAGGCTTATCTTTTAAGTGACTGTGGTCTTCCGGCCTTCTGTGATCCAGGACAATTACTAGTAGATGCTTGCCATAAACAAAAAATAAAAGTGACTGCAACTCCCTATCCAAATTCGATTTCACTGGCGATTGCCTTGAGTGGATTCTCTCATGCTCGTTTTATTTTTTCAGGATTTGTTCCTGTAAAAGAGCCTGAAAGAACTGAATGGATGAAAAAAGAGCTCAAAGCTCCTGAGACCTTGATTTGGATGGAAACTCCTTATCGGCTTAAAAAACTGCTGGAAGAGATGAGTAAGCTTGCCATGGATCGTGAGATTTTTTTAGCAAGTGATCTGGGGGCAAGCAGTGAGGTTTTACTCAGGGGAAGTACTCAATCAGTCTTAAAGACCATTGGGGATAATGATAAGCGGGAGTTTGTCTTAGTTATTGCTCCTCGTAAGTAAATAACATGATTAACCTGGCAATTGACCTTCTAAAAGACTGATAATTTCATCAACAATTTGCCAATTTCCATGATGACCCAAATTTTTAATATCAACTCTAAGAGTTTTTATAATTTCTTTTGCGCGTGAAACACTTCCTTCTAGTCCAAATAAATGAGTATAGGTGAGTTTGCCGGCCTTAAGATCTTTGCCGGGAGTCTTTCCGATTTCTTTTAGTTCTGCCGTTACGTCCAGGATGTCATCGACCATTTGAAAAAGTAGACCTATTTTATTCCCAATATTTATTACGCCCTGGCGATGAGTTTTTATAAAATTTTCATCGGGATGGGAAAGAAGTCCAGCTAAACAGCTCCAGCTAATGATGGAGCCGGTTTTAAGTTTGTGGATGTTTTCAAGTGTTAACTGCAAATGTTGTTGATCAAAGACACTATGATCTTCACTCTCAAATTTCATGTCTTGTGCCTGACCTTTGACCATGCCATTATGTCCACTCGCCATGAAAAGTTCATTTAATAAATGAAGGGTCTTTTCAGGAGCAAAATTGAGAGAATTTAGTTCCTTTAAAAGAAATTCAGGAGCAAAAGTCAAAAGAGAATCCCCAGCTAATATCGCCAATGCTTCACCATAAACTTTATGGTTGGTTGCCTGACCACGTCTGAAATCATCATTATCCATGGCCGGCAAATCGTCATGAATGAGGGAATAGGTATGTATCATCTCGATAGTCATTGCACACACTTGAGCGATATCTAGATTACCTTGAAAACCTTGAGAAAATCCCATCGCCAAAAGGGGACGAACTCTTTTACCCTGCCCCAATAATGAATAAAGGATGGCTTCATTCAGAGCATTTTTTTCTTTAAAATAGAGTTCAGCCTTCACTAAGAGATAGGCTTCAAATTGGCCACGAGCAGATTGAGTATTCATATTAATTCATTCCAGTTTTTTAGGACTGTGTAACCTTTGTTTATAAAGTAGTCTCTAGGATTATCAATACTGGCAACTAAAATAAAATCTCCACCCCACGCCCCAAGACTTTTCATTTCGCCATCAAAATCAGAGAAATATTTATCTTTAATTCTCTTCTGACCAGTTATTTGTGAGATTAGGTTTTCATGCTCTTTCATATAAAGCATGAAGTCGGTGAGATTTGAAGCCATCAAGAAATTTTGGGTCAGGCGATTAACTTGTTGCAGATCTTGCTGAAAAGGAGAAGGATTTTTTTTATGAAATTCAACTAATGCACCTCTGGTATCTTGTTTTTGACCTTGATAAAGAAAAAACAAATTATTTTTAAAAACAGGGGACCATCTTACAGGAGTGATTTGTGGACGGTTATTTTGTAATTCATAAATCAAGGGCGAGTTGGCAGTGGCACAGGCGACGTCATAGCCAGAGCCACCAAAAAACATTTTTTGTAAGTGAAATGCATCTGTTTGTGACCATTGGGCCAGAAGTGAAACTAATGTGGAACTTGAACCAAGACCCCAGTGTCTTGAAAAATTCATATGTGTCTCAAATTGCAGAGCGATTTTAAAAAGATTTGGCCGTAATTTTTTTAGATAGCTCAGCATTTCAGATATTTTAAGCGCCACAATCTGATCACTGGAGTCGATTAATTGTAATGAGGAAGTTTCAAAATTTGCTTCAAACCACAAAGAATTTTTTTCATCAAAAGCTTTCCATGAAAAAAAATGGTTATTGTTTGGAGTGACTTTTAGTTCTTGAAAATACTGAGAAAGAGGGAGCGCCAATCCCTTGGCCCCATGAAGGATTAGGTATTCTCCTGTGATAAGAAATTTGGCCCAGGCCTTAAATTGATTCATTCTCAAAAGGTAGTCTTTGAAAGGCTTTAAGGCAACTTCAAAGACTATGTAATTTCAAGCATTTGGGTCGTGACTAAAGGCAAAAACAGTCATGACTTTTCCTCCTCTTCCTGATAAACCTATGCCCCATGACACACAACTTAAGTCTTAGAAAGAAGGACCATATTGAGATGGCGGACAAGGCGCAAACTCATGCATTTTGTGTGGATTCCCGCTTTGATTACGAGCCCTTGTTTTTTTCTCATCCTGGAGAAGAAAAATTACCTATAAATTTTCTCGGAAAAAAAATGGATTACCCATTTTGGATCTCAAGCATGACCGGTGGTGCAGAGATAAGTTTTTCCATTAATCAAAACTTTGCCAAGCTGTCTGGAAAATATAATCTTGGTATGGGTTTGGGTTCATGCAGATCTCTTCTCAATTCTAATGAACGTTTAAAAGATTTCAGTGTTAGAAATCTCACAAATGGCCCTCTCTATGCCAATCTGGGAATTGCACAGGTTGAAGAAGCTGTTTTAGCTTCTTCAGAAAATAAAATTCACGATCTCATAAACAAGCTTGAAGCAGATGGTTTAATCATTCATCTCAATCCACTTCAGGAGTGGTTTCAGCCAGAGGGTGACCGGTTTCGCCTTACGCCTTTAGAAACTTTAACCCGCTTTTTAGATCAGACAACTTATCCTGTGATTGTTAAAGAAGTTGGTCATGGACTTGGTCCAAAATCTTTGGCCGCCCTGTTGAAGCTACCTCTAAAGGCAATTGAGTTTGGAGCCTTTGGCGGAACGAATTTTACTCTGCTGGAAAGTATGCGCAGTGAAGAGTGCTTAGTAAAAGCACCTTTCATCAAAGTTGGTCACGCTGCTTCAGAAATGGTGGATATTTTGAATGCATTACCCAAAGGCGATAAAGAATTTATAATTTCCGGTGGTATTAAAAATGTGCTCGATGGTTATGAATTGGTTCAAAAATTAAAGGCACCAGCAGTCATTGGGATGGCCCATTCATTTTTGGGACCGGCCATGGAGAGCTTTGAAGCTCTGGAAATATATTTTTTAAATCTGCGTGAAGCCTATCTTATGGCCAGGGGTCTTCTGAGAGTCAAGGAGCAGGAGTGAAAACGGTAACAGGTTTTTCGAAAATGTCGAAAGAACAAAAAATTGCCTGGCTTGCTTCTGAGCTTCCTGGTGAAGCTAATGAGCTTGTGTCGGATTTAAACATGTTCTGGCATCATGATAGAGAAGTGCAAAAACGCTTTGATGAGTTTTCCGAAAATACTCTGACTAATTATGATCTTCCTTTTGGAGTCGCTCCTAACTTTTTAATTAACGATAAAATCTATACCGTGCCGATGGTGATTGAAGAATCATCAGTCGTGGCGGCAGCCTCTTTAGCTGCAAAGTTTTGGCTCGACAGAGGCGGATTCAAGGCCGAAGTAATTGCCACCAAAAAAATCGGTCAAGTTCACTTTCTTTGGAAAGGACGCAGTGAAAAACTTCAGCAATTCTTCCATGAAAACAAAGCTGATCTTTTGAATGCGCTCTCTCACCTGACAGAAAGCATGGAAAAGCGCGGAGGTGGAATCATTGATCTGGAATTGATTAATCTCACTTCAGAACTCGCCGATTATTATCAATTGAAACTCCATGCACAGACTTGTGATGCCATGGGAGCTAACTTCATCAACTCAATCCTTGAAGAATTAGGGAAAGTCCTTGAAAAGAAAATTTCACTTAATCCTTTTTTTACTGAACAAGAAAGGGAAGTAGAGATCATCATGTGCATTCTTTCAAACTACACTCCAGAGTGTATTGTCGAATGCTCAGTCTCTTGTCCTGTGGAAGATCTGGGTGAGTTTTCCGCAGGCATGAATGCAGAAACTTTTGCCCGTAGATTTGTAACGGCCGTAAATATTGCCCAAGTTGATCCAAATCGTGCTGTAACTCATAATAAAGGTATTATGAATGGAATTGATGCCGTGGTGATCGCCACGGGCAACGATTTCAGGGCGATTGAAGCTTGTGCTCATGCCTTTGCCGCTCGCACCGGAAAATACCGCTCCCTTTCCCGAGCTTCAATTGTTGATGGAATTTTTAAATTTTCTCTCACTATCCCTTTAGCAGTTGGAACCGTAGGGGGACTGACTTCTATACATCCTCTTGCTAAAACGTCCCTCGCTATTCTGGGATGGCCTAGTGCTTCTGAGCTAATGAAGATCATTGCGGTCACGGGACTCGCGCAAAATTTTGGCGCAGTTAAATCTCTTGTGACTACTGGAATTCAAAAAGGTCATATGAAGCTTCATTTGCTCAACATTCTCAATCAATTAAATGCCTCTGATTCTCAGGTTGAGCATGCTAAAGAATATTTTAAAGACAAAGTGATTTCTTTTACTGCGGTTAGAAACTTTCTCTATTAAGGAAAATCATGCGCGATCAACATTTTTATGGTCATGGCAAACTTCTATTGTCCGGTGAATACTTTGTAATGGATGGGGCAATGGCCTTGGCACTACCAACTTCGGTTGGGCAATCAATGAAAGTAAAATATCGTTCGTCCTATCAGCCAACTTTAAATTGGAAGAGTTTTGATCACTCCGGAAAAGTGTGGTTTGAATCTGATTATGATTTCTGGCATTTTAAACCTATAAAAAATCAAGATTCAGCAAAGCAAGATTTTGTTCAACAAGTCCTCTCATCCGTTCGGATGCAAAATCCTCATTTCTTGCGCGATGATATGGATGTATTTGTTGAAACAAAAATTGAATTCCCAATTGAATGGGGGCTTGGTTCGAGTTCAACATTCATCTATAACGTGGCCCAATGGGCCTACGTCAGTCCCTTCGAATTGGTTAAAAAGACCATAGGTGGTTCTGGTTATGATGTGGCCTGTGCTCAAGCGATGGGACCAATCCGTTATCATCGTGCAGATAATAAGCCCCAATGGGAGTCTGCTTCTTTTAACCCATCTTTTAAAGATCATATTTACTTTGTTTATCTTGGTAAAAAACAATCTTCCATGGATGAGGCGATAGCCTTTCAGGAAGCAAAAATTGAAGGACGCTCTCAAATTGTCACAGAAATTTCTCATCTGACTCAAGAAATGATTTCTGCCCAAACTTTGTATACATTTAATAAAATCATTACGACTCATGAAGATGTAATTGCTTCGGCTTTGGGTTACGAAAAAGCTAAAGATTTATACTTCAAAGATTTCTGGGGAGAAATAAAGTCCCTGGGGGCATGGGGTGGTGACTTTGTCATGGTCACTTCTGATCGAGAACCTTCAGAAACCCGCGATTATTTTACGAGCAAAGGTTTTTCAACATTTATTCCATTCAATGAGATCGTGAGAACTGATTATCATACTGAAAGAAATGCATGAGCCAATTGTTAGCACCATTTCATTCAGTTACGATACAGGATTTCGAATCAAGCTGGACTTCACCGGCCAACATAGCTTTCGTTAAATACTGGGGAAAAAAGAGTCATCAGATACCTGCGAATCCTTCTTTGTCGATGACATTGAGTGAATGCACCACCACTACCAAAACAAAATTTCAAGCGGCCAATGGTTTGACAGTTCGGCTCAAACTTAATGGAAAGAGTGAAGAAAAATTTGCGACTAAAATTAAAGATTATTTAGAATCGCTACAAGATGAATTGCCTTGGATTTTGAATTTATCAGTTGAAATTGAAACATCTAATACTTTTCCACATGGGGCCGGAATTGCCTCATCAGCTTCCGGATTGTCTGCATTTGCATTGACTTTGACCGAATATTTAACTCATTTAAAATCAGATACTGAAGAAACCCTTTTTTATAAGCGTGCGAGCTACCTCTCACGCCTTGCCAGTGGCAGTGCTTGCAGATCTGTCTATGGCGGATTCACTTCTTGGGGTGATAGTGCGTTACCCGAGTCCTCTGATTTGTTTGCTACTTCTTTGAAGGTTCATCCCAAACTTGCGGCCTTACGCGATACTGTTCTTGTCATAAGCAGCGAAGAGAAGACTATTTCCAGCCGCTCTGGTCATGGTCGCATGAACGAGCATTTTTTTGCAGAGGCACGCTATTCTCAGGCGCGAGACAATTTTTCACGTTGTATCTCTGCACTTCAAAGAGGTGAGATGGATGATGTGGGGATGATCCTTGAAGCGGAAGCCTTAGCGCTGCATGCAATGATGCTGACTTCTCCAGAACCCTATACGCTTTTAAAACCTAATACTCTTTCTGCTATTAATGCCATTTGGGATTTTAGAAAAGAAACGAACCTTCCCTTGTATTTTACTCTTGATGCTGGTCCTAATTTACATTTGATTTATCCTGAATCACAAAAAAATAAGATTACCACTTTTATTTCTCATGAACTCGCTCCTTTAACTGAAAACATCATTCATGATAAAACCGGGATCGGGCCTAAGAAATGCTAAAATCCTTTCCTGCGAAAATCCTTCTTTTGGGTGAATACACCATCCTGAATGGCTCCAAGGCACTGGCCGTTCCCTATAATGAATTGAGTGGTAAATGGTCATTCAATCCATTGAATGAAGAAGCTGCTAAAATATCCCATGCTTCTTTAGAAGCCTTTCTCGAACATACCTCTGAGCAATATCTGGATTATCCCCGTTTAAAAAGAGATATTCAAAATGGATTGTGGTTTGACTCCACAATTCCGCATGGCTTCGGTCTCGGAAGTTCTGGTGCACTTATTTCTGCCATCTATGAAACTTACGCTCCTCGGCGGGGGTCTTTAATGGAGGATAAAATAGCATTGGCCCGTTTAGAGGATTATTTCCATGGCTCTAGTTCTGGAATTGATCCTTTGGTTAGTTTGATTCAAAAACCATTACTTATTCATAACTTTGATGAAGTGGAAATTTATTCAGAAAAACTCAACCTTAACGGATTCTTCTTGCTCAATTCCAACAAGCCTAGAAATACCGGCCCTTTAGTAAGCATTTATCAGGAAAAGATGAAGGACCCTGAATTCAAGCGCGGCTGCGCGGAAGTCTTATCGCGTGAGGTGAATTTTGCGATTGCCGCAATCTTAAAGGACGATCGTTCAAATCTTTTCCATCATTTATGGCTAATCTCGAAATTTCAATGGGAATATTTTCCAGAAATGATCCCCACTCAGATGCGGGGTCTATGGTCAAAGGGCCTTGAATCCGGTGATTATATTTTGAAGCTGTGTGGAGCAGGTGGTGGTGGCTATATTCTCGGCTTTAACGATAAATTATCCAACATGGAAAAAATCAAGTTGTTTGATCCACATGAATTGAGAGAGCTGTGATTACTACAGTCCCTATGCAATCGAATCACACCTATTAGGTCACTCTTCATCTGAATAAAAACCTTCTGACAAAAGTTGTTTTGGGATTTATGATTCAAATTACAACACTTCAACAGAGAATATGCTGTTCTCTATAGTAAAGATGGATTGCCCAGTGCAGGACAAAAAAAATCTGGAATATTACGCCTTCGCGCACTACAACTTTTTGCTGGTAATTATTGTTCGATTGTTGGCGTTTCTTCGTTTTTAACTAAAGAAAGTTTAACTGAATAAGACATGGATTTTGCCGGCATAAAATCGAATGCCTTGTCTTTTGTTTCTGGTTTTTTTGTCCTCCAGTCTTCAGAGACCATCGAAGCCTTGGCAATCTTTCTGTCCATCACAATGCCATTTTCAAATTGATTACGAAGAGTTTCAAATAATCCAAGTTTTGCCTGTATACGTTGAACAGGAGCAAGTGAAGCGATTCCCGAAAGGAGCTTAGCGATCAGTTCATTTCTATTTTCTTTATAGGTTTGATTTAAGAAGCCTGATTGAGTCAATCCCGTTTCATTGAGTGGAGCTCCCGAAAGTACCCAGGCACGGGCGTAAGTAGGGCTTACCAAAGTAGAGAGCATGCTCATTCCACCAGCTGCTGGAACTAATCCATAATGGCAGTGATTGAAGCAGATTTTAGAATCTCTAGATGCAATACGAATGTCTGCACCCATTGCAAATTCAGAGGCCAGAGTCTGAGAACCTTTGCCCAAATCGATTACTATGGTCTGAGGTAATTGCATCATGGCAAAAATAATTTTTTGAAGCTTTGAATTTATCTTATCGAGCATCGCTGGAGTTAAACCTGACAGATTCTCCAATTCAAGTCCCGTTGAGAACTCTGCACTGGATGAATCAATAAAGAGTGTATTAATTTCAACTCTTGAAGTGCACCAAGCAAAAAGCGATTCCAATTCAAACAACATTTCTAGACGAAAAGCATTTTGCCAATCCGCTCGATTGAGAGTAACAAAAAGTGTTCTAGTGGATTTTTCCAACCGCGTAGAGAGAGTCGTGTAGTTAAAGAGAGTCGTCTGCATGTCACCTTCCTTGGTTTCCGCAAAATGTCGGTTGGTCGTGGCTTTGCTAATCCTTTAGCAAAGACTTGACTCAATTATTTTTTCAGAAATCATACTCATGTGTCAAAGAGATTTCTTAGTGGCCACTTTTGCTCGGGTTCTGGCATTGCAGATTTTACTTGTCAGCTTAGACGAGAATTGAAACTCTTTTAGTATAATTCATATCTTACGCAAGAGGTGCTTATGAAAAAACCTGGATTTATCTTCGTCTTTTTGACCTTATTTATCCTTACTTCTTGTGAAGATCCAGCTGTCACGCCAGAATTGGAAGGAACCTTTGATCCTCTTTCATGCACTAAAAGTTCAGCTGCTTGTGGGGTAGACTGGCTGTTTTCATTTCAAAAGGGTGGGTTTCCGATTAATGCTCAAATCCTGATTAATGAACGAATCATTATCGATGAATGTGATCCACAGTCTTATTGGAGTATTAATGGGGAAACTTCAAAAGAAATCGAATTTAAAATTATCGATTACGTGAATGTGAGTGGGGCAGAAACTTTCAGTATGCGCATTTTCGATCGTAAGGACTGTGCTGCCGCGAAGGTGGAGCATTCTTATGTGACCAAACAGAGCTATGATGTAAAAAGTATCAATGGAAAAAAAGAAGTTTGGGTTACTCGTTAGAATATATCTTGTTTAAATTCTCTCGGATCAATGGAATCGTCGGCCTCGATGGTAAAGTTGATCCGACCGACTTCTCGTCCATCGGAAGTTTCAACTATAATCCTCCAGTCACCCATTTGAAAATTTGACTTTTCTCCGTATCCTCTGAATCCCTCATCCCGGCCTCCGAGAATTGATAAAGGGATTGTGTCCTTCAATGACCACCCTTGTTTAGAGTCGTCAAAATACCATTTTAAAAAAACCTGATCCTCAAATCGAGCAGGAGAGAAAATGGAGAGAAGAACATTCACATGATCACCCTGGCGGGCCTTGAAGTCCTGAGAACCTTTTTGCCAGAATTTCCAAAACGGACTTAAGTATGTTCCAACATATTTTCCTTCCGTTTTTTGAACATCATAATAGACGCCAATTTTTTTAACTGCTACCGGAACCGGTGGAATAAGGGAAGTGTAGTAACCAATCAAAAAAAATAAATGAACTCCAATTGCTGGATAGAGGACGTTTTTCTTTAAAGTTTCTAGTGAGTCTGAACCTTTAAAATTTAATCTCCAGATAAAGCCCAGAACAGCGGCCGAAGTTAAAAAGCCGAGCCAAAAAGGAATGGCCCCAACGTGTCCAATTAAAATGGGATAAAAGAAAGCAAAATAAGATAGCACACAGATGGAAAATAAAATCACTCTGACTGGTAATCCGAGTTGTTGAAACTTCGGAATTTCATTGGCGAGCATTAATCCTGCCAATAGAAGGATGAAGAAAAAAGACGTAAAGGCCGAAGCGGAGGTGTAATAGAAAATAGTATAAACAGATAGCAGAGATCCAAAGAGAAAATGAACAACTAGATCATGATATTGCCAGAATCTTTTTCCGCGCTCAGAAAGTGTGAGAGTTCCAATTTTAATTCGAATCTCGCAAATGAGCAGTGTTCCAAGAATAGACATATAGAGCGCTTGTTGAACGAGGTTCAATAGGTCATCTATTCTTCCTAATGTCAGAAGATCAAAAACAAAACCGAAGACAAACACTCCTATCGAGAGTTTGACTTCGTGTTTTTGATAAAATTCCAGTGATCGATTTTTTAATGTGGGGATGGGAGGCAGTTCTTCCACTTAGTGACCTTCTAGAAATCTCTCGGCCTTCATGGCGGCTTGACAGCCTGATCCTGCAGCTGTTATTGCCTGACGATAGTATGAGTCTTGAACGTCTCCACAGGCAAAAATGCCAGGAATGTTTGTTTCAGGACCATTCACGGTTTTGATAAATCCATGATCATCAAGAGTGATCTGACCTTTAAGAAAAGAAGTATTTGGTTGGTGGCCGATAGCATAGAAAAGACCATCAGTCTCACGCTCTTGCTTCACACCAGTTTTAAGGTTTTCCACAGTGATCCCGCAGACTCCATTGGCGTTACTCTTAATTTCAGAAACCATAGAATCCCAAAGGAATTCAATTTTAGGATTTTTGAAAGCACGATCTTGCATCGGCTTGGAAGCACGCAACGAATCTTTACGGTGAACAATGTAAACTTTTTTGGCAAATTTAGTAATGAAAGTGGCATCTTCCATAGCAGTGTCTCCACCACCAACAACGTGGACAATTTTGTCGCGATAAAAAAATCCGTCACAAGTTGCGCAAGTTGAAACTCCACGACCGGTGAGTTCTTTTTCGTTTGGTAGACCTAGCCATTTCGCAGAAGCTCCAGTTGAAATAATCACACTGTCGGCTTCATAGCTTGAGCCACTTGAATCCGTCACTTTGAATGGTCGTTTTGAGAAGTCTGCTTCAGTACACATAACAGGTTTAAACTCAGCATTGAATCTTGCCGCCTGCTTTTTCATGGTGCCCATTAATTCTGGGCCCATTACTCCATGTTCAAAACCAGGAAAGTTTTCAACTTCTGTTGTCAGAGTTAATTGACCACCTGGCTCGTGGCCTTCGAGGATTAAAGGTTTAAGATCAGCACGTGCAGCATAAATAGCCGCCGTTAAACCAGCAGGACCGGTTCCGATGATGATGACTTTACGTCTTTCCACGACACCCTCGCTTAGTGTTTTTCTTCATTAGAAGCAGGTAGTCCCATCTTCTTTTTCACGATGGCCGGACGATCATCCATTTCGGGATTCATGTCGTAGAAAGCCTTAACCGAAAGAAGTTCTTTTGGATTTGGTGCTTTTTCTGTCGTTACAAATTCTTCATTTGTAAGTGAGCAGGTGTAGTTGTGCGTGATTTTTTCACGTTTTCTTCTTGATCTAAAACCCATGATTTCGTCCTTTTTGCATACAATGACTCTTTATAGAGTACTGGCTATGCTTTATCAAGGACTTAAAAGTTACCAAATTAAATGACGATGAGAGAAAATTGAGTGTTTTCATACCGTTAATCCAATGTCACAATATTTTAAGACGAGACAATTTCTAAAGGAAGAATGAGCTCATGTTAAGGATGACGCTATACGCTATTTTGCTCATAGTCATAACATTCAAGGCCCAGGCCTTAACTGAGGCTCGTTTACTCAATCAATCAAGATCTGGGCAAACGGCCATCTTTAACCTTGGTTCTTTTGATGGAATAAAAGAGGGTGATTACGCCGTCATTTTAAAACAGATTCGCTCTCTCGATACTCAGGATTTAAGGATAATACCAGCGGCCCGTGCCCGAAATATTAAGCTCAATTCAGATTCATCTGTTTGGATTCTTTATCATATTTTTGATCCTGAGCTTTTTGTTAAGAACGATAAGTTTGTTTTGCTTTCAGAGTCTCATATGCTCAGCGGTCGGCGTCCTCCCCAAATCGGCCGGATAAAAGTTGTAACCCAAAGAAATAAAGCAAAAGAGCAGGCTGCATTCGCAGCGAATGAGGACAAAGATCGCTTGAGTAAATTAAAAAATAATTACCAAACAATTGCTCCCACTCATGAAGTCTCAGGGCAGTCCGATAATGATGCTGATCTTATTGATCTTGAAATTTGGAAAAAAAATAATAAGTTAAGATATTCTTCTGCACTATATAAGAGTCCCAACAAAAAAGAATTCCAAAGACAACTCAATCTGGCGACATTTGAAAAATTGGTTGCCGCTTATTTAGAACGAGTAAACGATCCGGATTTTAATTATGATCGCTTCTATAAACTTCAGAGTAAAAATGGATTTACCCAGGAATTCAATCTAAATACGAATTATGATTCTGAATACAATCGTTTTCTAAGACGAGAAGCGAATCGAACTTCTGCCGACGCTAAACTCTTCCGCTCTATTCTGGAGAAAGGGGAGAGTTGGTCATCTGATTATTCAGATGAAGAATTAAAAAATGTTCTGACTCAAGTTTCTGATTTGCAGGAAAAAGATCGCCGTTCTTACGTAATGGCAAAACCAACACGGTATTCTTGGTCCTTAGATTATGGACAATACTTAACTGACGCTCAAACTAAAAATGATTCCGGTTATCGTAAAGAATCCCGTTATTCCACTGAAGTAGATTTTGAAGCAACTCCATTTTTAAGACATGAATCTCTGGAGCGCTTCACTGTGAATACATCATTTCGCTTTAATCATACGGCTTTCGAGGCCAGTGGCTTTAATGCAAATTTCAATGAATATTCTTTTACATTGGGTTCCAATTGGTACCCTTGGTATACTCCTAACTCTATTGAGTCTCTGGTATTTTTTATGGGAGCTTATCTCAGATCTGGTTTTGGTAAAGCAGATGTCCCTTCCACTAATGAGAAGGCCAATTATTCAATTTTTTCTCTGCCGGGACTCAGGGTAGGGCTTAAGTATTTCATGAGAAATAATTGGGGACTGCGATTTATAATGAGTTTTGAAACGTTAAAAATTGAAAGATACGAGGTCTCTAAATTTAGTTCTGTTTTACCAGAAAATACCAATCTGGTTGAAGGTAAATTTGGATTTGGTCTCACCCACGCATTTTGAGGATTGAAATGAAGAAAATTATTTTTTTAATGCTTTTGTTACCGGCACTGGCCCTTGCTCTGGAAGTGGATGAAAAATTAACTGTCAGGATTGTGAAAACTTCTGAATCAAAAAAAACGGTTATGTTAAATCGTGGTACGGAAGATGGTTTGGTAGAAGGTGATCATGCCAAATTCATTGTTACTGCGGGAATTGTAGCAAGAGGAGTGGTCGTCAGAGTATCTCCCACTCGTTCAGTCTGGTCAATTTATCGCCTCGTGAACGCAGATTTCATCACCAATGATTCAGTCATGAGTATTAAAATTACCCCTGCTGTTAAAATGACCAAGGACGAATCTCAAGCCTTAGTGCAAGAAGATATTCCGACTCAAGTTTCCGGTGATCCTGCTAAATTGGGAATACCTCTTGCTGACGGAGCAATGGATCTGGCAAACTCAACTGATGCTCAAGTGAGTGCAGATGATCTGAAAGCTATTGAAGGCAATGATATTCCTTCTTCCATTGTTGAAAAGAATACTGAAATTTATGGATTTATTAATATATCTGGTTTAACCGCCAATACTAAGACCGATACTGGTGATCAGAATTATTCCAACTCTCAATCATTTCATCATATTGGAATTGGTGGAGAATATTATCCCCGCAAAGAAAGAGAGTGGTATTCAAAATTCAGTCTAATTGGTGAAGTTGCACTCATGCGTGAGAATTCTCAAGCCTATAGTGGTGTCAGTGTTGAAAATGATTTAACTGAATTTGCCGTTGGGACCAATTGGCATCCGACGACTCTTCCTTCTGTGGCAAATGAACTAATTCCCTACTTTCACGCTTCTTTCAATGTAGGAACAGTAAAATCTGCCTACAAGAAAGGCACCAATACGTCTTCTCCTGAGGAGATGGATGCTAATGGCGCTACATCTGGATTCTCAATTGGTGGAGGATATAAGTTTTATACTTTCAAGGGATTCGGAATGCGATTTTTATTTGATTACTACATGAGACAAGAAAAATATAAAGAAGACATTCTTTTCAACGTTCATAATAAGAAAGTGTCCGGTCCTCGATTCATGATGGCGCTGGCCTATAGATTTTAATGATTAAAAAGTCTTTTTACATCTTCTGCTGGAATTCCCATCACAGACTTTAAGTGTTGGGGATTTTCCAGGAGTGATAATCTTCTTTGTATCAGATCTTCAAAGGTCGTCACTTTTTCAGTTTCAATAATTTTTTTTACAAGGTCTAAAGTTAATTCAGGTTTTGGACCAAAAGTTGGTATGAGTGAATGTTGTCTAAGCGGATTCAAAGTTAAATTTGGTTTATAGCGTCGACCAAGACGAGGAACAATTTCTTGTGCTAGTTCCTGAGTCATTTTTCTGAAAGTTGTATATTTACCACCAATCATTACATATGAGTGGGAAGTTGGACGATAAATTTTATGATGTCGGCTTACTTTACCCAGAGAATGGGAATGGCCCTCTTCTTTGGCCAGAGGTCTAACCCCGGCAAATGTAGAAATAATTGAAGCTTCTGTTAAATTGGCATTAGGGAAATACTGCTGAAGGACATTCAATAGATACTTAACTTCATTATGAGTTGCTTTGATATTAAAAATGTCCTGATCAACTGGTGTTTCAGTGGTACCAACTAAAATGGCACCTCGCTGAGGGATGACAAATACGACTCGATTGTCCTTAGTAGTGAGAACAACAGATCCCTTTGCCTTAATGGAACCTTCTTTTAACCAAAGATGAATTCCTTTTGAAAGAACGAGCTGTGGATGCCATGGAATTCCTAGTTTTGGCAAGAGCTGGTCAGTGAAGGGCCCAGTAGTAAAAACCACATATTTTGCCTTCACTGTTTCTTTATGAAGCTTTAAGGTGCTTTGAAAACTGACTTCATAACCATCTTCAACTTTATGAGTACTCGTGACTTCGTGATAACTTAAAGCTTCAATGCCTGGTTCAAGCAGAGCATCGTATAAACATTCTAGAGTCAGCTTTGCATCGTCAACAATGCCATCAAAATATTTTCCCGCGCCTTTTAAGCCTTTTGGGTCAATTGAGGGAACAGTCTTGATTGTTTCTTCTGCATTGAGCATGGCATGAGGTTTATTTTGGAAATGCGAAAGAAAATCATAAATGAATAGCCCGGCCTGAAGCATCCAAGTGGTGTATTTAGAATATGTGTAGAGTGGTAAATAGAATTCTCTTTCATAACAAAGATGAGGGGTAAGCTTTAACCAAAGATTTTTTTCTTCCAGAGCTTCCTTAATTAAACCAAAATCAAAATTTTCAAGATAGCGTATTCCACCATGAAGCATTTTAGATGAGCTCTGTGATGTTTGCGAACTAAAGTCACCTTTATCAATTAGGAGGGCCGCTACACCATTCAGGGCCAAATCTCTCAACAGACCACAGCCATTGATTCCGCCACCTATGATGACGACATCATATTGCTTCATAGTTTATTAACCCAAACAAGATTACCCGTGCAACTGAGGCGATATTTACTCCCAGACACTCCATACTCAGTGGGAAGTGGAGTGAGTTGATAATTGAGACCAATCACGGCATTTGCATGGGCCTTGAGTGCGTGAGCTTTTAATTTTTGTGCCAATTCGGAGTAGTGAGTTGGGATTTCAGAAGAAGATTCATCTTCAACAATATGACCTTCTAGCATCTTATGTTCAGATGCCACGCCTAAATAACGAATTACCTGATGACCCTCAAGATTAGGAGAAGCCGCCACAATTATCTGAGAAAGTTCAAGCTTGGGATTATCAAATTGGAAATGATGAGTTTGGTTTTGGTAAAGACTATATTTTGAAACCATTCCCAACTCTGGAAGTTCCTGATGCTTAGGAGGGTGGATCTCATCAGAGAGACCAACTTGAATATCAATATCAAATCGTCGTAATTTATGGGCAAGAAAGATGGCCGCAAATTCAGATATACGAGGAACAAGTAGTTGGCCGCGCATTAAGCGAGTACGAATTTGTTCATCACCATCACTTAAGAGATCGAGTTCTTTAAGCATGGACATAATATCGTTAACATCTTCAATATAGCGGACATTCTTTAACAAAACACTGAAAGAGGGATTTCCTTCGCTACCCATGCCTGAGATGCTTGTACTTTCTGCAAAGTTTTTCAGATCTTGAAAATTTTCCGGTGCTTTGTAAGTTTGCTCAGACTTTATTTCCTGAATAACTTCGGGTGCCGGTTCAGGTTCTGAAATTGTCTCTGGTTTTGTAAGCGAAGATGGTTCATCAAAGACTGGCGAGGCATATATATTTTCATCTTCGCTATTAGTGAAAGTTGAACTTTCTTCAATAGTGAAAGTAGAAGAGTCATCGTTTGATTCAAATGAAGTCTCTTCAGTTGAGAAATCAGAAGAATCAACACTTGATTCTAAATTCAACTCATCAGAGCTAAATAAGGATGAGTCCTCAGAAGAACTAAAGGCAGGCTCTTCACTGTCAAAGTTTATTTCTTCAGGCTGAAAAGAATTCTCGGAAAAATCTGTTTCTTCTGGGGGAAGATCCGGAACTGAGTGAGCATCTTCAGTTGAAGCTTCTTCTTTTAACTCATGAAGATATTCTCCCAAGTCTTCAATTCTGGTTAGATCCTTCTTATTGTCGCTCAAAAATTCTCCTTAAGCCCCATGGCATGATTTGAATTTTTTCCCTGAACCACAAGGGCAAGGATCATTTCGTCCTGCTTTAACTGTAGCACGGATTATTCTTTTTTCTTCTCCCATTTGCTTATTGGCTTCTGCCTCTTGGTGAGCTTTAAGCTGGGCGGCCAACATTTCTTCCTGCTGGCGATGAATTTCTTCGATCTCTTCTTTAGTCAAAAGCTTGATATGGCAAACGCGCTCAAGTACAGCACGTTTGATTGCCAATTTCATATTTTCATACAGAACATAAGCTTCTCTCTTATATTCAACTAAAGGATCTTTCTGACCGTAAGATCTAAGATTAATACCTTCTTTTAAATGATCCATGGCCAGAAGGTGATCCTTCCAGAATTGATCAAAGGTCGCGAGCAGAACTTCACGATGTGTGTATTTAATTTGCTCTTCTTCAAAGTCTTTGAATTTGGCTTTAATGGCCTCCATTCCCGCCTGCTTTAAGTACTCAAACAAGTCACCTTGCGTTCTGGCGGAGGCATCTTCCGGAGTTAGATTTTTTTCAGGATTGAAGAGAGCCTTCATTTGATTATTAATTTCTTCCCAAGGATATTCCTTAAGAGTGGCTTTTTTGTCTGGTTTAACTTGTTCGGCAAGATTGTAAGTTATTTCTTCGATGAAATCGTTTATGAGCTCTATGTTGCCTTCGTCATTAAGAATGTCACGGCGAATTTTATAGATAACTTTACGCTGCTCATTCATGACGTTATCAAAATCAAGCAAATGCTTACGAATATCAAAGTTATGAGTTTCAACTTTCTTCTGAGCTTTGGCGATGGCATTAGAAATCATGGAGTGCTCAATAGGCTCGTCCTCTTTCATTCCCAGTTTAACCATGATGCCTTTGATTCTGTCTGAACCAAAAATTCGCATAAGATCATCTTCAAGAGATAAGAAGAATTTCGATTTACCCGGATCTCCCTGACGACCAGATCGACCACGAAGCTGGTTATCAATACGACGGGACTCATGTCTTTCTGTTCCGATAATAAAGAGACCATCAAGTTTTTTCGTCTCTTCGGTTAACTTAATATCTGTTCCACGTCCTGCCATGTTAGTTGCGATGGTGACGCCACCACGTTGACCGGCCATGGCCACAATTTCAGCTTCGCGAGCATGGTTTTTTGCATTCAATACCTCGTGCTTAATGCCTTTAGAGGTAAGGAATTCTGATATAAGTTCCGATGATTCAATAGAAATGGTACCAACCAGAACAGGCTGTCCTTTAGTGTTGCATTCAATGATGAGTTTTGCCACGGCATCGTATTTAGCTTTTCTTGAAGCATATACAACATCAGATTGATCATCTCGAATCATAGGAACGTTGGTTGCAACAACCACTACTTCCAGATTATAAATTTTCATGAATTCTTCTGCTTCTGTATCAGCTGTACCTGTCATACCGGAAAGCTTCCCGTAAAGACGGAAATAGTTCTGAAAAGTGATTGAAGCAAGAGTTTGGTTTTCAGATTTAACTTCTACTCTTTCCTTGGCCTCAACGGCTTGATGGAGACCATCTGACCAACGGGATCCTTCCTTCAAGCGACCAGTAAATTCATCAACGATAATAACCTTACCCTCACGAACAACGTAGTCCACTTCGTTTTTGAAGAGAGTATGAGCACGAAGAGATTGGTTGATATGGTGAAGGATTTCAATGTTGCGAATATCGTAAAGGTTACCGATTTTCATCATTTCCTGAATGCGCACAATACCGTCTTCAGTTAAAACTGCAGAGCGTGCCTTTTCATCGACTGTGTAGTGCTTATCTTTTTCCAGCTGTGGGATAACCTTATCAACAACACTGTATAAACGAGTATCACCTTCCGAAGGACCTGAGATGAGGAGGGGAGTTCTGGCTTCATCGATTAAAATTGAATCGACTTCATCCACGATGCAAAAATGGTGTTCGCGCTGAACGTAATCATTGAGGTCAAATTTCATATTGTCGCGAAGATAATCAAAAGCGAATTCATTGTTAGTACCGTAAGTGATATCTGCCACGTAAGCGGCTTTGCGATCTTCGTCGTCCATGTTTGAGAGAATGCAACCAACGGAGAGTCCTAACCATTTATAAAGTTTACCCATTTCGTGAGAGTCTCGTTGAGCGAGGTAATCATTCACTGTTACCAGGTGAGCACCACGACCAGAGAGTGCGTTTAAATAAAGTGGCAGGGTTGCAGTAAGAGTTTTACCTTCACCTGTTTTCATCTCTGAGATTTTCCCCTCATGAAGAACAATTCCACCCAAAATTTGTACATCAAAATGGCGCATATTCAGTACCCGGCGGGAAGCTTCCCTTACCACTGCAAATGCATCGGCCAGAATGTCGTTCACAGTGGCACCACCAGAGGTCAACTTTTCTTTGAAGATATTTGTTTGAGCTTTTAGTTCATCATCACTCAGGGTTTGATATTTCGGCTCAAGTGAATTTACTTGATCAAGTAATGGACGAAGGGCGCGCATATCGCGATCTTGTTTCGTACCGAACATTTTTCGCATCATCGAATTTAACATAACGAAACCTTTTGCTTAGTCTAAAATAAAATATAAAGGATCAACAGCAATGCCATTGACTCGTACTTCGTAATGAAGATGGGGACCTGTTGAGTGGCCTGTGTTTCCCACGGCAGAGAGAAGGTGACCACGCTTTACTTTTTGTCCGGAGCGCACACTCAAAGATTGATTATGGGCATAAATGGTTTCAATTCCGTACCCATGATCAACTTGCACAAATTTTCCAAAGCCGGCTTTCTCACCTGAGTAAGTCACAATACCATCGGCCGGTGCATGAACGGGTGTTCCATAGGGAGCACCAACATCAAGGCCTTCATGCATCTTTAATTTTCCTAAATAGGGAGAAATTCGCTGACCAAAATAACTGGTAATCCAGCCATCAGCAGGCAGAATTGTGGGAGTAGAATTAAGGAATGAGTCTTTATCTAAAAGGAATTGATCAAGTTCATGAATGTTGATTTCAATTGCCGAAACAATATCTTTTACCTGAGCGTATTTAAAATCAAATTTAGCATAATCAGAAGAAAGGGCAAAACTTCTTCGGGCCATATCAGACCACTGTTTGGTTAGAAGATATGATCGCTCGAGTCCTAAATTTGCGGCTATCTTTTTGTCATAGAGAGTTTTTAATTCTTTGAAGCGCGGCTGACCTTCAATATCATCAATATTAATTTTTAAATCCAAAGAGCTGTTTAAATCATCTAATGAAAAAGATTCTTTATCAGTTTCTTTTTCTGGCTTAAAAATAGCCCCCTTAGAACTCACATCTTCAAGTCCTGTAATGACTCGAAGTTTTTTTTCAAAAGTATTGATACGCTTTAAATCATCGGCCAAAGAATTCATCTTCATCTGAAAAAGTTGAATCTGCTCTTTAAGCTGACGGTTTTCAATTGAAAGATGTTTGTTTTCATAAACCTGTTGAAAAATTTTCCAATAATCGTAAGAAAGAACTCCAATCAACATAAAAAACATGACGCTTAAAAATGCGAGAGATTTAAATAAAACAGTAGGTATGCGATAGGTTTTGACCCCTTTTTGTTTTTCGGGGACAACCATCACGGTATAGTACTTATCCATGCTGATTATTTTACGCCGTGGCAAAAGAATTGGGAACAATAAAGACTGAAAAATTCCGAGGTTGCACGTTTCTGACTAGGCTTGGGCCACTGCCAGGATAACAGAGATGTTATCTTGCCCGCCATTGTCATTGGCCAGCTGAATAAGATCTCTCACAGCTTCTTGCACATCTTTCATTGTGCAAGTCGCCGGATCAACAATATGCTTTTGTATCAAGTGGAGAATATCTGCGTCGCTGACTTTCCCATGCAATCCGTCAGAGCAGATCATAAAGATATCATTTTTGCATACGCGGTAATGGAAAATATCCACATTTATGTCGGCTTCAAAGCCAACTGATCGGACCAGTACGTTTTTTTGGGGATCTCTCACTGCTTCTGTTCGTGAATAAATGCCCATATTCAGTTTTTCCTGAACAAAGGAGTGATCTCGAGTCATTTGGAAAATATGGTTGTTATTGACCAGGTAAACTCGCGAGTCTCCCACATTTCCAACAACCAAAGTTTGGCCATGAAAGTAAATGGCCGACACAGTTGTTCCCATTCCATGCAGCTCGGGCTTCTCTTCAGCTTTTTTAAGGATATCGCTGTTGATTTGCTGAATCAAAGTTTTCATCAAATTTTGCGCATCCATGTCTTGATGCTGCTCTAAATAGGGAGTCATCACTTTGACGGATAATTGAGAAGCAATGTCTCCACCATTGTGCCCACCCATACCGTCAGCAACGGCATAAAAATGATTTTTGTGGTCAACGCAGATGGAATCTTGATTGGTTTTTCTTTTTCGACCAATATCCGAGCCACCTGCACAAAGTATTGCCATAACATGCCTTCAAAAAAAGTCTTATTTTAATATGATTAGGGTTAACGACATTTTAGTCAAACACAAATCAGTAACATAAAATCCTGAGCATAAGGCTCGACAATGGTGAAAGCGCTCTTTTACCTTCTAGGCAGAATAGTTTGGAGAAGATAACTTTAATGAGTACAATAAATTAAGGGCTTATCCGCCCAAAACTGCCTCAGGGGGAGTCCATGGCAAATTTTGATATTCAAGCTTTTATTTCTCAACACTACAATCCCAAAGATTTTTCTCACTTGCATTGGCAGGGAACGTTTCAGGATTATGTTGATATGGTGATGAAGAATCCTTCCATCGCTCGTAATTCCTTCCAGCGTATTTATGACATGATCATGAGTTACGGAACTTCTCAGTACACTGAATATAAAAAAGATGTGATTCGTTATCATTTTTTTGATGATCCATTTGAGAATGGTAAAGATGCAATCTTTGGAATTGATGTTCACTTAATGAAGATGGTTAACTTTTTCCAGTCAGCGGCACTTGGCTACGGGACTGAGAAACGTGTGCTTCTTCTTCATGGTCCAGTAGGGTCGGCGAAATCTTCTGTGTCTCGTCTTTTGAAAAAGGGTCTTGAACATTACTCTCGCACAGATGAAGGTGCTCTTTATACTTATGAATGGGTGGATGATGAAGGTTCTCAAATCTTGGGTGGACAAAAATTATTCGCCAGTCCTATGCACGAAGAACCATTAAAGCTGCTTCCTCCTGAAGTGCGTGAGAAATTCCTCGGCGAGCTGGCGAAAGTTACTAAATCTATTTATAAAGTAAAAATTAAAGGTGAAGTCAATCCAGCTTGTCGCTTCATCCTGGGCGAATTCATGCTCAAGTACAATGGCGACTGGAATAAAGTGATGAAGCATCTTCGTGTCAAGCGTTTGATTCTTTCTGAAAAAGATCGTCGTGGTATTGGTACATTTCAACCAAAAGATGAAAAGAACCAGGATTCTACAGAATTAACCGGAGACATCAACTACCGCAAGATTGCCATTTACGGTTCTGATTCAGATCCACGTGCGTTTAACTTTGATGGTGAATTTAACATCGCTAACCGAGGAATCGTTGAATTTATCGAGATGTTAAAACTTGATGTAGCTTTCTTGTATGATCTACTAGGTGCATCTCAAGAACAATCAATTAAGCCGAAAAAATTCGCACAGACAAATATCGATCTCGTGATTCTTGGTCACACCAATGAACCAGAGTATCGAAAACTTCAGTCTAATGAATTCATGGAAGCTCTTCGGGATCGTACGGTTAAAATAGATGTTCCTTATATCACTCGTCTGGATCAGGAATCTCGCATTTATCGTAAAGATTATAATAAAGAAACAATTCCTAATATTCACATTGCTCCTCACACCATTGAGATGGCCTCTACTTGGGCGATTCTCACTCGTCTGGAAGAACCAAAAAAATCGGATTTAACTAAACTTCAGAAATTGAAGCTATATAACGGAAAAACTCTTCCTGGTTACAATGAAGACAACGTGAAAGAGCTTCGTAAGGAAGCCGTTCGAGAAGGTCTTGAAGGTATTTCTCCTCGTTATATTCAGGATAAAATTTCAAATGCTCTGGTCAAGAATGGTCATATTGGTTGTTTAAATCCATTCATGGTGTTCAACGAACTTGAATCAGGTCTTAAGCACCACGCACTAGTAAATTCTCCGGAACAAATGGATCAATATCGTGAGATGCTCGCAGTTTGTCGTCAGGAATACGAAGATATCGTCAAAAATGATGTGCAAAAAGCTATCTCAGTAGATGAATCAGCGATCCAGACTTTGTGTGCTAACTACGTGGATAATGTTAAAGCCTATACTCAGAAAGAAAAAATTCGTAACAAATACTCTAATAAATTAGAGGAAGCTGATGAGCGCTTCATGCGTGCCATCGAAGAGAAAATCGATATTCCTGAATCCCGCAAAGATGATTTTCGCCGCGAACTTATGAATTACATCGGTGCTCTGGCCATTGAAGGTAAGCAATTTGATTACAAAATGAATGAGCGTCTTCACCGTGCTCTTGAACTTAAATTATTCGAAGATCAGCGCGATACGATTAAACTCACAACAATTATCTCAAACGTGGTTGATAAACAGACCCAGGAGAAAATTGAAGTGGTTAAATCTCGTTTGATTAAAAACTTTGGCTACTGTGATATCTGTGCAACGGATGCGTTAAACTTCGTGGCCAGTATCTTTGCTAAAGGCGATTCAATTAAGTCTTAGTGACAAGGGGTTAGTGTGGATCATCCAATTAAACGTGACCATGCCCGATTTCGTAAGATCGTAAAAGGCAGAATCCGTGAGAACCTACGAAAGTATGTTTCTCACGGTTCCCAAATCATACCTAAGGGTACAGATAAGTTCACAGTTCCTATGCCGACTATTGATATTCCTCGTTTCAAATTTGGTGATAAATCACAAGGAGGAATGGGGCAGGGTCAAGGTCAGCCGGGTGATCCGGTTGATGGACAGCAAGATCCTAATGGTCAACCTGGACAAGGTGAAACTGGTGAGGGTGAAGGGAATAAGGAATTAGAAGTAGAGCTTTCTCTTGAGGAACTTGCTCGCATTCTTGGAGAAGAATTAGAGCTTCCTAATATTGAGCCGAAAGGTAAGAAATCTCTTAAATCTGTGGTCGATCGTTATACCAATATCGGAACTACTGGACCAGATTCACTTAGACATTTACGTCGTACTTATAAGCAGGCCTTGAAGCGTCAGATTGCTACAGATTCTTATGATCCTGATAATCCAGCTGTGATTCCTGTTCGAAGAGATTTCCGTTATCGTTCTTCAGATACAAAAGTGGAAATGCAAAATGCCGCAGTTGTTATCTACATGATGGACGTTTCGGGATCTATGGGTGATGAGCAGAAAGAAATTGTTCGTACGGAATCTTTCTGGATCAACTTGTGGTTAAAGTCTCAGTACAAAGATATCAAAATTCGCTATATCATTCACGATGCTACTGCCAAAGAAGTTGATGAGCATACGTTTTTCCGTACTCGCGAGAGTGGGGGAACACTTATTTCTTCGGCCTATAATTTGTGCAAAGAGATTATTGATAAAGATTACAATCCAAATGAATGGAATATCTATCCGTTTCACTTCTCAGACGGTGATAACTGGTCTGCAGATGATACGAAATTATGTCTCGATCTTTTGGACAATCACATTTTCCCTGCTTCCAACGTGTTTTGTTATGGGCAAGTGGAGAGTCGTTACGGCTCAGGTCAGTTTTATAAGGATTTAACTGCTAAATATGGCGGGAATTCAGACAAACTCACTTTGAGTAAGATTAAAAATAAAGAAGGTATTCTGGATTCCATTAAGGAATTTTTGAGTAAAGGGAAATAGATGAACCGTACCAAACCTATCACGGGTGAGTTACTGGCCCTGAAAAATCAGATTGAACAATATGCCCGAGACTACGGTCTGGATTTTTATCCCCAAATTTTTGAAGTTTGTGATTATGACACGATTAATATTTTAGCTGCTCAGGGCGGCTTTCCTAACCGCTATCCTCATTGGAAATTCGGGATGGATTATGATCAGCTCTCTAAGGGCTATGCTTATGGCCTTCAAAAAATTTATGAAATGGTGATCAACACCAACCCTTGTTACGCTTATCTTTTACAGGCCAATAACTGGGTTGATCAGAAAATCGTGATGGCACACGTTTATGGCCACAATGATTTCTTTAAAAACAACGCCTGGTTCTCTAACACCAATCGCAATATGATGGACGTCATGGCAAACCATGGAACGAAAATCCGTCGCTATATGGAGCGTTTTGGTGCTGATGCCGTTGAGGCTTTCATTGATAAAGTTCTTTCTCTTGAAAATCTTTTAGATATAAATGAACTTTTTGAAACCTCAGCCCTTAAACGTAGCCGTAAAGAGCTGGTGGAACAGGAAAAAGTTGAATCTGAGGATGATGGCTACTTAATTGATGACCGTTCCGCGGCCTTGAAATCATTTATGAGAACTAAAGCGCGTAGTTCTAAAAAAGACGAAAAGAAAGAAGAAGCCCAAGAGCATATTGTGGCCGAACGTACTCAAGTAAGTACCAAAGATATTTTGGGTTACTTGATTCAACATGCTCCCATTGAGGAGTGGCAGGCCGATATCATTGGTATCTTGCGCGAAGAAGCTTACTATTTTCTGCCTCAGCGAATGACAAAAATTATGAATGAAGGTTGGGCCAGCTACTGGCATTCAACTATCATGACTCAAAAAGCCCTGGATGCCTCAGAAATTGTAGATTTCGCTGATAAGCATGCTGGTGTGATGCATATGTCGAAGCAGAATATCAATCCTTATAAAGTTGGGATTGAGCTTATGCGTGACATTGAGTACCGCTGGAACCGCGGGATGTTTGGTAAAGACTACAATGAATGTACTAACATGAAAGATAAACTTAGCTGGGACACTAAACTGGGTAAGGGAAAGGAAAAAATCTTTGAAGTGAGAAAATCTCATAATGATATTTCATTCATTGATGAATTTTTAACTCCTGATTTTTGTGAACGTCAGCAGTTGTTTACTTATAAGTACAATCCTCGCTCAGGACGATTTGAAATTGATTCAAAAGATTTTAAGGCGATAAAACAAAAACTGCTTTCGCAATTGACCAATTTTGGACAACCCATCATAGAAGTGGAAGACGGTAACTACATGAACCGTAAAGAACTTCTTCTCAATCATGTTCATTATGGTGTTGATTTGGATGTGGGTTTTGCCAATGAAACTCTTCGAAATCTTTTCGCGATCTGGCGTCGTCCGGTAAACTTAAAAACGAAATATGAAGAAAAAGAAGTTGTGTTTCACTTTGACGGTAAAGAGTTCAAGCCTCAGGCCTAGAACTCTTTTTTATAAATTCACTTATTTGTAATGTGAAATGATCCCAGTCTTGGGCGCTAAAATAGTCCGGATGAAACAGTACATGATACTTACCGGGTCTTCTTCCTGACAAATAGGGACGTTCAAAAAAAATAATTTGCGCACCGGAATTTCTGTTATCCAATTCCTCTTTTAGTTTTTGAGCATCCACTAATTCATCCTTTGGATCAACGAGTATAAGTGTGGGTACTTTGACCGGTGAATAGACCTGAAGGTAGCTCTGTGCTTTGTTGAAAAGTGTTCGATACTCCCAGATATGTAAATAAGGAAAACGCCGCAATTTTTTGGGCATTTGACTTATGATAAAAGCAAACGAAGGCAGTCTAGACATGATGAAATTCAATTTTTTAAAGTGTCTGATAAATAAGGCCGGGGCCAAAAGAACCTGTGAATCTGGCATTCGGCCCTGATGTTTTTCCAGCCATAGTTCGAGATACAAGGCTCCTTGAGAAAATGCGATTACGCTATAAGGAGCACTTTGGATAAGTTTTTGCATAGATTGATCAAAGACAATTTGAGCATTTGCAAAATCTTTTGCTTCTTGGCGTATTTTACCATGACCAGGAAGACTTAAAAGTTCACCCTCAAGACCAACTGTTTTAAGCTTTTCCAAAAGGGGAAAAAAGCACTCTAAATTATTATTTAATCCGTGAATAATGATAACTTTATTGTCCATCTGGTATGAGTTTTATCAATTTATCGTCTAATTCTTCAATATCAAGTTGGTTGACGTAAACTGTTTCCTGCAAAGGTTGGTTTAAATTTTCCTGAGACAATCTCTCCCATTCTTTTTTTACAGGAAGTTTATCCGGACGTCTAATCGTGAGGGGAAATGAATCCCATTGTTCAAGTTGAAGACTCAACCAACAATTAATTAAGTCATATTGATTACAACTCATGGCCGCTTGTTTCTTAACAACATTAACTTTATTTTGCATAAGGCCTACGAAACTATGTAACTGAGTCACATCAATTTCTGTTCCTTTGCGCGATCGTGTGACGATGTTATCCATGGTTTCTTTGGCCTTATCATAGTCACCTTTTTGAGTATAAAAAGCTGCCACCAGAGCCATTTTATTAATCTGAGTCTGAGGGGCAGCGATAACTCTTTCTGCAATTTTTGCCCCTTCTTCCCAGTCACCCAGAAGCCACGCTAAAGGGAGAATGCGTTCCATTGCATTTTGAGAATTTTGTTTTTGCTCTAGTGCAAGTTTAAATTGAGCGTAGGCAAGTTCATATTTCTTTCGAAGAACGTAAAGATTGCCTTTGATATTTTCAGCATTAGGAGACTTTAAATCTTCTATGAAACGGTAAGCTTTCACCAGAGAGCCCAGGCGAAAATAAATCTGACCTATTAATTCCCTGACTTCGTTATCATTAACTTGCGTAATATCCAGATAATTCAACTGATCTTCAACAATTTTTTCCTGATTCAAATAAAGTGCAAGTTTAAGAATGATTTTTAACTGCTCATTTGACAGACTTGCGATCTTGACTCCTTTAAAAGGAGTCTTAGTCAGGCCTCGTCGTGGATTTAATTTTAATTGGACGAGTGTATCAATCCATACGAAGTGATTTTCATCAAAATTCTTTAGGTTGATCATCAAACAATTTCGCCATTCGGTTTCAAGCTTATTTTTTTGATCCAGAACAATGAGATTGAGAGCTTTTAAGGTACAAATTTTCTTATAATGAGAAATCTCCTGAAGCTCCTTCAGGTTTAGATACTCATAGGATTTTTCAAAACGACCTTCAATAAAGGCGAGTATTCCCAGGTAACGATTAATCACTGGTTTAAGTTTTGTATTCGTATAGGCGAGTTTGCTCAGATGGACCTGGGCCAGACGAGTTTCACCATTTATCAGGTAATACTTCACTCGTTTAAGATCAGCATTTTGCTCTTGAATCACAGAGAACATGGTTAAGTTTAATTCCCGTGCATCCAGCGGCATAGGAGGAGGCTTGAGCTGTCCCCGGCGACTAGCAAGGTCCGTAGTCATGGAGGCTTGATCACTACTTGAAGTGAACGGAATATCCACCGTTGCAGCTTCAAGCTCAAAAATAAGCATAAGTCCCAAAACAATAACTTTCATAGTAAACCTATCGAAAGAATCTCCGATAAGTTTAAAAATCACTTATGCTCAAAACAATAATTGTCGGGTATTTATTTATTTTAACCTCTTCGCTACACGCCCTTGTGCCGGTAGAGGGAATTCTAATGGGTGAAGCCGTCGACGAATACCAACAAGATCCTTTGTACTTCATCTTTTCCAATATTTATGACAAATCAGTCGCGAGTGAAAATGCCAAGCTAAAACTTTATCAAAATACCTTCAATAGCGGCATCAATTTGCAGGAAAGTTGCTCTCTTTATGCGGCCCCAGTTTATTCAACTCCCTGGATGGAAAAACAGGCGAAGCGCTCAATTGCTGCCACTCTACAATATATCGGTCTTGATACCAGCATTAAAACCATAGCGGCGTACGCCAAAAAAATGGAAATGGAAGAGGGTTCTTTCAAAACCTTGAGTAACAATTTGGTGAAGAATTATTGCTCAAAAAACATCACTGTTTTTTCTCTCAAGAGACTTGAGCAATCATTTGGCCATTATTACAAAGAACCACCACTTCATTTAATTCCTTCCATTGAGACTTCTTCTTTTGCCACTGCCATTTACAAAGAAAAAACAGAGTCCACTCAGAGTCGCTCAAATGAATTTGATCAGGCGATCAATAATTTTAAAGCTTTTTGTTCATGGGGTGGTGATGTTGTGGATTATAGGATTATGAGTCCCTATTTAAAAAATCCATTTATCATGTCTTTTATTTTTAAAAATTTAATTGGTGTCCAGGATAAATACGACCCGGTCCAAGGCTTTAAACAAGTTTCAGCTCCTAAAGAGACCATTCAGGTTGGCTGTGATGATCTCATTTGTCGGAGTGTATCGGCAGATAAATTTAAAGAAAAATTTCCAGCGTCGGTTGGTTCAACCGGTCTTTATACTGATCTGGCAAAACTTTATTGTTATCATTTTAAATTTCAGGACTATTCAGCCTCAAGTACGATTCCAGAAGTAAAAACATGGATTAAAAAAATGGAACTTGAAGATCCAATTTTTGAAACAAGCTTTTTTATCTCTGTCATGACTGGTGTTCCCGATGTGATTTTTGGAGTGGATTCTTATCGAGATCTTGCGGCCATTGCCAAAAGCAGTATCGATGAGCGCTGGAATCAATGGGCGAATTTTGCCCTGAATACTTTCTCAAAGGATATGCTGTTTGAAGAGTCACTAAAAATAAAAGCACAACCAAGGCGCGATCTGGCCGATTTAAGAACAACCGGTTTTGGTCTTGATTTTTTTGTCACACTTGGTGAAATGGATAGAGTGGTAGATGACACTGATAAGCTGGCGCTCAACTTTGAACTTAAGCTCTCGAAAAATTATCTGCGGCATGTGAAAACCAAATGGGTTCAACTTACAAATGAGATTGATGAAGAAAGCCGTTTAAAATTTCGTGATGAAGTTTCCCGTCACATCAATGTTCAGCTTCAAGAGAAGAAGAAATATTTTCGCCAACAAATGTGGAATGATGAATTCTCAAGACTTATCACTCAAGAGCTTGTTGGCCAAATTTTGGCCTACAATGGTCCCATGTTTGATAGTTATCAAGATGAGATGCTCCGTGTGCCAATCAAGTTTTCCTATGGTGTGTTTGCCTTAAGTTACTTACGCTATCGTGCCGACGTAAATGCCGGTAGACTTAAATTAAATCTATAGACTTTTTTGCTTAAACCCTTGACTTAAATCGCACCATCCTTATCTTGTGTTTATGTCAAAAAAGAAATCAGATCTGACTCCGGTGCTCATGGATAAAAAGGGCCCTCGGAAAGCAGTTAAAATTACGGTCGAGAAAAAAGATATCGTAGATATTCAGTCTCAAGATCATGAGCTTAATGAAGAAGAAGTGATTGATGAATTGGCCAAGTCAAATTTGCTTTTGCCTCAAATGACTCAATCCCTTCCGGCCATAAGAAAATCCACTGATCTTAAGGTTCAGGATTCCCTTACACTTTATCTTAAAGAAATTTCTCGTCACAAATTGCTGACCATAGAAGAAGAAAAAGAGCTGACCTTACAGCTTCTGGAAACCGGAGACATTGAAGTCGCCAAAAAGCTGGTACTGGCAAATCTCAGGCTGGTAGTTAAAATCGCGTTGGAATATAAAAGTGCCTATAAGAATGTGATGGATTTGATTCAGGAAGGAAATATTGGACTGATGAAAGCTGTCTCTAAGTATGATCCTTCCAAAGGAGCAAAACTTTCTTATTATGCCAGTTGGTGGATTCGCTCCTATATTTTGAAATTCATTTTGGATAATTTCCGATTGGTTAAAATTGGAACGACTCAGGAGCAGAAAAAACTCTTTTACAATCTGATGCGAGAAAAACAACGCTTGATAAATATGGGTATTCATCCCGACGTAAAACACCTATCAGAGAGCCTGGGCGTTTCACAGAAAGCCGTCATTGAAATGGATCAGCGCCTAAGTTCCCATGGTCAGGAAATGAGCCTGGATCGTCCATTGGGCGAAGACGGAGGGCGTAAAACCTTGGGAGACATAATTGGGGATGATGAAGTCTCAACCGAAGATAAGCTGGCCGATCTCCAAAACTTAGAAATTCTGCAAGAGCATTTGGGAGAATTCGTGAAAGGTCTTAAGCCCCGTGATCAGGAAATCTTTAAAAAACGATTACTTAGTGAAATTCCTGAGAGTCTTCAAAGTATTGCAGATCAGTATGGTGTTAGCCGTGAAAGAATTCGTCAAGTTGAAGAGCGACTCATAGACCAATTAAAAGTTTACATGTCTGAATTTCTTAGATAAAACACCTTATAAGTTCATAAAATAACGAGGAAATGGTGGCAATAACGCTTACCTAGACCTTGGACTAGGTTTCAATGCAAGATTGATACTTGGACATAGGAGACAAAAATGCTGACTAAAGACACAACAGCCACAATCGTAAAGAAGTTTGGTAACAACGACAAGAACACTGGTTCAACAGAAGTTCAAATCGCTCTTTTAACAGAGAAGATTAAAGCTCTTGCTCCTCACTTTGAGAAAAACAAGAAAGATCACTCAGGAATGAGAGGTTTGATGAAGATCATTGGTCAACGTCGTTCTCTTTTGAAGCATTTAAGCGCAAAAGATCCAGCTCGTTACACCAAAATCATCGGTGAGCTAGGTCTTCGTAAGTAATTTTTAATAAGGGGCTTTCGGGCCCCTTTTTATTTTTTGCAGGATAAAATAAAAGTAACTGGAGCGTTTTTAGGGATAAAAAGTTCATCGACTATAAAAATTCGATGACCTCTTTATCTCTCAAACTCCCGGCTTTAAAAATCCCACGCAAAAACAAACAAATATAAGCATGGCACGTATAGGTGCTTTGTTAGATCTATTAGGAGAATCTATGATTAACAACAAGAAAGAATTTAAAATCAATTTCGGAGGCAAGGAAGTCACGATTGAAACTGGCCGATTCGCTAAGCAAGCTGATGCTGCGGTTATGGTTTCATGCGAAGGAACTCAGGTTCTGGTGACTCTTGGTTGTGCTCGTGAAGTAAATGATGCTTTGGACTTTTTTCCATTGCTCGTTGATTATAAAGAAAAATTTTACGCTGCCGGGAAATTCCTAGGTGGCTTCATGAAGAGAGAGTCTCGTCCGTCAAATGCTGAAATTTTAATCATGCGTCTGATTGATCGTCCTCTACGTCCACTTTTCCCTGAAGGTTTTTTAAACGAAACAGTGATCACTGCTCAAGTTCTTTCAATCAAGCCAAATGGCGGTGATCCGGAAGTTATGGCAGGGATGGGAGCAGCTGCATGTCTTGCGATTTCTGACGTTCCTTTCAACGGTCCAATGGGTTACGCCAAAGTTGGAAAAATCGATGGCAAGCTAGTGCTTAACCCAACGAAAGAAGAATTTAAAACTTCTGAACTAGAGCTTTTGGTGGCCGGTTCTAAAGATGCAATCTTGATGGTTGAAGGTGAGGCCAATGTTGTGTCTGAAAAAGACATGCTTGAAGCCATCGTTTTCGGTCACACAAAAATTAAAGAGTACTGTGGCCTTCTTGAGCAGATGACAAAAGAAGTTGGAAAGAAAAAACGTGTATTCGTTCCAGTAAATCCAAATGAAGCGCTTATGAGTGCTGCTATGAAAGACTTCTCTGATGACGCTCGCAAGGTTCTTTCAGTAAATGAAAAACAACCTCGTACAGTTGCAACTGCTGAATTCAAAAAGAAAATCAAAGAAGCTCTAAAAACGAACTTCGCTAAATACGGTTTAACTGAAACAACTGACTTTGGAAAAGAAGCAGCTAAGGTGACTGATGAAGTTCTTTATAAGCTGATGAGAGCTGACATTCTTAATGAAGAAAAGCGTATTGCTGGGCGACCAGTTACTAAAGTTCGTCCGATTGAAACAGAAACAAGCATTTTGACTTCTGTTCACGGTTCATCTTTGTTTACGCGTGGTGAAACTCAAGTTCTTGCGGCCGTAACTATCGGTGGTAAAGAAGGCGAGCAGATGTATGATTCGATTCACGGTGTGGGTTATGAGAAATTCTACCTTCACTATACAATGCCACCGTTCTCAGTGGGAGAAGCGAAAGGTTACAGAGGTGTAGGTCGTCGTGAAATCGGTCACGGAAACTTGGCCGAACGTGCTCTTAAAAAAGCGATGCCAGATCAAACTGAATTTCCTTACACAGTACGTGTTGCCTGTGAAGTTTTAGAATCTAACGGTTCATCTTCTATGGGTTCAGTCTGTTCAGGTTCTATGGCCCTTATGGATGCCGGTGTTCCTCTAAAAGGACCAGTTGCTGGTATTGCCATGGGTTTAATTAAAGAAGGCGATAAGTATAAAATTCTTACCGACATTCTGGGTGATGAAGATCACTTGGGTGATATGGATTTCAAACTTGCTGGTACTGCTGATGGTATTACGGCCATTCAAATGGATATGAAAATTGCTGGTATCTCTGAAGAGATCTTCCAGAAAGCTCTTGCTCAGGCAAAAGAAGCTAGAATTCATATTCTTGGTGAGATGGCGAAAACTATTTCAACTGCTCGCACAGGCTTCAAAGCTGGTGTTCCACAAATTAAAATGTTCAAAATTGCTCCGGATAAAATTGGCGCTCTTATCGGTCCTGGTGGGAAAAACATCAAGGCCCTTCAAGAAGGCTTCAAAGTTACTATGGACGTGCAAGAAGACGGTACAGTTAAAGTTCTTGGTGTGGATGTTGCTAAGATCGACGAAGTTATTGCTTTGGCGGAAATGCAGCTTAACGGTCCTAAGATCGGTGCAATCTACAAAGGGACAGTTGTTACAATTAAAGAGTACGGTGCCTTTGTTGATATCGTTGCGGGTCTTGCAGGGCTTGTGCATGTATCAGAAATCGCAGATGAGCGCGTGAATGATCCTAATGACTATTTAACTGAAGGTCAGATCGTTGATGTTAAAGTGATGGAAGTAGACCGTTTCGGAAAAATTAAACTTTCCATTCGTGCTATCGCTCCAATAGCTAAAAAAGCGAAGTAATATGCATTCAATCGCAGTGAAGGTTATGACATTAGCTCATTACGATTCAAGCTTTGAACTTCCTTTCTACGCATCTGAGGGAGCAGCTGGAGCGGATATCCGTGCCAGCCTTGCGGAAAAAAATTCAATTGTTGTTAAACCAGGGGAGCGAGTACTCGTTCCCACTGGTCTTTCAATGGAAATTCCCCATGGTTATGAAATTCAAGTAAGACCTCGTTCCGGTCTTTCACTTAAGTCATCTCTTATGGTGGTTAATTCTCCAGGTACCATCGATTGCGATTACCGTGGTGAAGTGAACATTATTATCGGTAATTTTGGAAAAGAAGACTATGTGATTGAGCACGGACTGCGCATTGCTCAGCTTGTTCTCTCACCTGTCATTCATGCCAAATATGAATTAACGAATATCTTAGGCGAGACTCAAAGAGGCACTGGTGGTTTTGGATCCACCGGCACTCGTTAATTAAAAAGGATTCATCATGGACTTAAAAGTTCCTTACGCAAATATCACGGACAAGAAAATTGGCTTTGATGCTGCTAAAAAACTTATTCCAGACGTCATAGCAAAGCTTGGTGTGAAAACCGAGACCAAAATAAATGAGTCAACAAATACAATCGACGCTAAGGGCACTGGTTTTTCTGCTATGATTCAGTTCACAGATACTGAAGCTTTGGTGAAAGTTGATTTGAATTTTTTACTAAAACCCCTCAAAGGTAAAATCCTCGATACTATTGAGAGACAATTAAAGAAAGTTGTATGAACGAATTTAAATGTACCTTATGGCCTACTGGTGAAGTGATCTCTCTTAACGATGAAGAGACGCTTCTTAATCAATTAAAAAAGGCCGGCAAAAAAATTAAATCCAGCTGCGGTGGTTGTGCTACATGTAGCGATTGCATGATTGTTGTGAAATCCGGGGAAATGAACCTCACTGGGCAAACCTTTGAGGAACTTCGCCTCCTTGGAAATGTTTTCCACATCACTAAAGAGCGTCTGTCATGCCAGACCAAAGTTACGGGAGATGTGACCTTAGATATCTCGGCTCACGAGAAAGACAGCACCTCGGCCAAAAAGAAGCCTTTTAAGGCCAGTTCAGGGCCAAAAAGCACCACAACGATCCTAAAAAAGAAGGAAGAAGTGGAAAAAGCGGTCAGAGAAAATGAGGAAAAAAGCCAAGAGAAACCCTCAGAGAATTGGTACCGTCACTGGGAAAGTGCAGAAGCAGAAGATCCAAGTAAGCCAAAAAGGCTAGGTGGAAATAAAAAGCCGAAAGCATTTAATTTTAATAATAATGACAGTGAAGATAAAGATTAATTAAGGAGTATTGCATGTCACAGACAATTGCAACGACGGCTTCTCTAGAAGCTGTAGACAACAAGTTTCCATCACAAATTAAGTACATTGTTGGGAATGAAGCGTGTGAGCGCTATAGTTACTACGGAATGAAATCCATTCTCGTTGTATTCATGATTCAAGTTTTATTGTTTCAAGAATCACAAGCAACTTTCACTTATCACATCTTCTCTTCACTCTGTTACTTCTTCCCATTATTGGGAGCGTTCATCTCAGATAGAATCTGGGGTAAATATAAAACGATTCTTTATCTTTCTCTTGTTTACTGCATGGGACACCTCGTGCTTTCAGTTTGGGAAAACGAAATGGGTCTTTATTTCGGTCTAGGCTTAATTGCTCTTGGTTCTGGTGGTATTAAGCCATGTGTTTCGGCCCACGTAGGCGATCAGTTCAAAGCTAATCAACAACACCTTCTTAAGAAAGTTTATGAATTGTTCTATTTCATGATTAACTTCGGTTCATTTTTTTCAACTCTTGTTACTCCATGGACACTGAAGCACTACGGTCCTTCTGTCGCTTTCGGTATTCCAGGTGTCTTGATGTTGATTGCAACTTTTGTATTCTGGATGGGCCGTACTGAATTCGTTCATGTTCCACCTACTAAATCAGATGGCCACGGTTTCTTCGCTGTTCTTTTCGCAGCGATGGGTAACCAGAAGACGAGAAAAACAGGGGAGTCTTTCCTGGATGCTGCTAAAGCAGCAGGTCACACACAAGAGCATGTTGATGCTACTAAAGCAGTTCTGGATATCGCAAAACTATTTGCTGCCATTTCAGTTTTTTGGGCACTTTTTGATCAACACGGTTCATCGTGGGTTATTCAGGCAATGAACATGAATCTTGAATTCATGGGAATGCAGTTTGAGGCTTCTCAGATTTCCGCCTGGAATCCGATCATGGTTATGGGATTGATTCCATTGTTTTCAATGGGCTTTTACCCACTGCTTGATAAAATGGGATTCAAAACAACTCCCATTCGTCGTATTACTTGGGGCATGTTTGTCGCTGCTGCTGCTTTTGGGATCGTTGCCTTGATTCAAATGGCAATGGATGCAGGTGGAGCTGAAAATAAAATCAATGTTATGTGGCAGTTCTTTCCTTACCTCGTTATGACGATGGCCGAAGTGATGGTTTCAATCACGGGATTAGAGTTTGCTTATACTCAAGCTCCGCGCGCAATGAAGTCTTCAGTTATGTCGATTTGGTTATTGACTGTATTCTTCGGTAACTTGATTACGGCCTACGTTTCAAAAATTAACTTCTTTCCAACAGCTTCGACAGGATACTTCTTCTTCTTTGCTGCTTTAATGGGAATCTTTGCTCTGATCTTCTGGTACATGGGATTACAGTATAAAACTAAAAACTACATGGAAAAATAATTCCATAAAAAAAGCCCTCTTTTGATCTGTACCCCGTTTTTCGGACACTAAATAAAAGCCCTATCCGTGATAAGATAGGGCTTCTTTTTTGGAGTTCATATTATGCAGAATCTCTCCATGTCCCAAAAACGGGCCCTTCTAAAAAACCCCAACGTTGCGAAGATCACTGACAGCCACGTTGTATTTACCCCTAAATTTAAAATCAAAGCTGTTGAGCTTTATTTGTCAGGAAAATCTGCAGAAGACATATTCATATCAAATGGAATTGAACCTTCTATGTTTATTCCTGACTTTTGCCGAAGCTGCATTAAGCGTTGGGTATTAAAATTTGAAACAAATGGTAAAGATGCTTTTAAAATAGAGACTCGAGGTTCCGGTACTCCAACCAAACCCGTTACCAATAATCTCGATTCTTATTC